>NZ_JARBAE010000045.1:0-57162 GCF_033795305.1 Streptomyces sp. AK02-01A | reverse complement strand
TTGTTGGTGGGGGTGACCGGGGTTGGTTCAGGGGCCGGGGTGGGGTCGGTGACCGGTGCAGGGGTTGGGGATGGTGCGGCAGGGGTGAAGGCCCCAGCGGTCACCGTCTCAGCGGCGGGGATGTGGACGGGTTCGGTGGCGACTTTCAGGGGTGGCTGGGTGAGGGTGTGGAACTGGGCCAGGAACGAGGGGCCGACGCTGCCCCAGCCCAGGAGCAGGAGCGGTGCGACGGTGTCCGGGCAGGGCGCGTCCATAGCGTCCGGTCAGCAGCGGCTCGGCGGTGTTCAGCGCGAGGGTGAGCAGCCCGCACAGGTGCAGCAGGCGCGTACCGGCTTTCAACTCGTTCTTGGGGACGCTGTGCAGGGCGAGGAATCGCAGCGCGACCAGCAGCCCGACGACCGACAGGTCCACCATGGGGGCGACCAGCGGGGCGATCAGGTGCGGAACACCGAGGCGCAGGGCGAGCGCCCACACGTTGCCGAAGGAGAAGACGAAGGCCAGGGCCGCGATGACCGCCATGACCACGGTCACGGTGCGCCGGGTGAATCGTTCCTCGGTCATGTGTGGGGCCTCCTTCCGGGGTGGGGTTCGGGGATGGTCACGGACGGCGCTTGGCCAGCGGCACGACTGTGCGGTCCGTCGGTGCGGTGCCGGCCCAGCCGCGCGGGCCGGGGACGGACTCCAGGTACAGGGCCGGGTTTATGGCCAGGTGGGCGGTCGCTTCCGCGATGCGGGCCGCGTCGGCGTCCGGCACGTACGGGGTGCGGATGCGGGTGAAGCCGGGGCGGCCCTGCATCGCCATGACGGCGACGCCGACGTAGGCGGGGTCCTGCAAGGTCCCGGGGCTGGCGTCCGGCCAGTTGCGGATGTCGTCCCCGAGTGCGGCCACGGCGGCTTCCGCCGTCTTCTGGGCGAAGGACAATCCGACCGGGCACACGTCGCGGATGAAGGTGGGGATCGCGTCGCCGGTCACCTTCTGGCTGACCAGGATGACCAGGAAGCCGACACTGCGGCCCTTCTTGACCAGGTCTTCGACCAGGCGCGCGTTGTCCGCCGTCAGCGCCGCCAGGCGCTTGGTCTCCGGGTCGTTGCCCTTGTAGTCCCGGAAGTAGGTGTGGGCCTCGTCGATGATCAGCACGGTCAGCGGCCAGACCTGCGAGGAGGGACCGACGTGCCACATGTTCTTCACCCCGAGCACGTCACGGATCGCCGAGGACCGGGTACGCCGCAGCGCGACCAGGCGCTTGAACAGGGCGTTCGCCTCGTCCAGGTCGTCACCGACGAACGCGAACAGACGGGTCCGCAGGTCGGCGTAGTCACCCTCATGGGCTGCCGACATCTTCCGTCGGCCACCGCGAACTGCACCGCGCGCGACGGCGCGAGGTCGCAGACGAGCCAGTTGATCAGCGAGGTCTTGCCCGCGCCGGGGACACCGGCCACGGTCACGCCGGGCACGTTGGCCAGCGACACGCATACGGGGGCGGCGTACTCGTCCACGCCCAGTTCCCACCGAGACAGGTCGGCCGGTGGGCGGCCGGTGGGACGGTGCTCGGTCTGCGTGACCAGCGGATCCAGGCGGACGCCCCGGATCACCACCCGGCCGGGGCCGTCCGGCAGCACGGACACCCGCGTGCACCGCCACGAGTCGGCCAGGAACCGGGCCGCCCGCTGGAACTCCTCCAACCCGACCTTCGGCAGGCACTTGGCCCGCACGACCACACCGAACTGATCAGCCGTCACCTTGATCCTCGGAGTCAGCACACGCGGCGGGGATGTCGTGCCTTTCGGCGCGGCCAGCTGCCCCAGCAGGCCGGGGGTCTTGTCAGTGACAGTCAGGCCCGCCATCCGCGCCAGGCGCATCCAGCCGCAGCGCACCCGCACGGCCTGCCGGATACTGGCCCGAGTGCCCCGGTCAGCGCGCACGTAGCGCACCACGCCCAGCAGCCCCCAGGCCGCCACCAGCGCTATAGCGACCGGCAGTACGTCCGGCGCGCGGTCGATCACGGTTGCCATGTCACGCCCCCGCTTCGCTCAGCAGACGAAACACGTCGCCAAGGTCGAGGACCGCAGCGTCGGCCGGGCTCAGGCCCAGCAGATCGAGCACGGCCCCGGACACGGAGCACGTCAGAACGTTGTCGGTACCCGGCAAGGGCCGGAGCGGAAAGGTCGCCCGCTCCGGAGCGGGCCCTTCGAAGCGGATCACTTGGCCGCCTCCGTCGCCAGGTCCAGGCGAGCGGCACGGTAGGCCACGCCGTCGGAGAGCTGACCGTTGAAGATCCGAGCCCAAGGGGTCGCGAACAACTCCAACGGCCGCACCATCGCACCCGGCTTCAGCCCGGCGGGGAGACCCGTCTCCGGGACCGTGATCTTCAGAACCTCGGCCCGGCCGTCCTCCATCAGCATCACGGTCACCGTGTACAGCGACGCACCGGTCTCCCGGTCGGTGGCGACCTCCCCGGTCTGCTGGTCCTTGATCTTCAGCACCGGCTCGGTGCCCGCGATGCACACCGCCGACGGCAGCAGAGCAACACGAGCCAGCCACGAGAGGGCGTCGGAGCTGTTCAGAGTTTCTTTACTTGATCAAGGGCGCCCCGCTGCCGCGGGCCGCCGCGCGCCGGCGGCCGGTGCCCGCCGCCCGCTCCTGTCTACCGCCCCGCTGGCGACGCCCACCGTCCACTCGCCGCGCACCCCCGGCACCCACGGACCCGACCGGCAGAGAAGCGAAACCCCGACTCGGCCGAACCACCGTTCCGTACGCCTGGGCCCGTCGCTGCCTCAGGCCGTGACGGCATGGACAGCGTGTCTGGTGCCGGTGGGGGCTGAGCGAGACATACGTGACAGGTGACCGTCCGGCGCACCCGCCGCCGTGGCTGACGGTCGGCGGCTGAGGCCCGACCACCTGCCATTGGGCGGGCCGAGGAGCCGAGGGCTTGCTACGGGAGCAGGGTGAAGGCGGGCACGTGGATGGGTCGGACGATGTTGAAGTGGCGGCGGTCCAGCGTCGCGATGTTGACCGCGCGGAACTTCTCCGCCACGGCCACGACGAAGGCGTCCGCCGTCCCGAGGGGGAGATCTGCGTACCGTTCCACCAGGTCGGCGGCCCGCGCGGCTTCGGAGGAGGTGACTGGGACCAGGTCGTACACGCCGTCGGCCACATCGCGGAGGAAGTCGGCTTCGGCCTTCACTCCTGCCCGGCTGGAGAGCATGTAGCCGATCTCTGCCACGAGCGGGGACGGCAACAGCAGCGGTCCTGGGTGGTTCTCCAGTAGGCGCACACAAGCGGCGTGCTGATCATCCTTGCGGTTGGCCGCCGCGACGACGGGGCCA
Organism: Streptomyces sp. AK02-01A; assembly: GCF_033795305.1. Taxonomy (NCBI): domain Bacteria; kingdom Bacillati; phylum Actinomycetota; class Actinomycetes; order Kitasatosporales; family Streptomycetaceae; genus Streptomyces; species Streptomyces sp. AK02-01A. Next base: position 53,835 of record NZ_JARBAE010000045.1, on the reverse strand, counting down.
GTGTCGATCACGATCACGCGCTGCGCCGCTCCCGACCATCCCACGCCTCACGCACGATGTCCTTGGCGCGCGCTCCGAGGTCAGGGTCACCGTCGAAGGAAGCGGTCGTGCGGAAGCGCCGACGCGGGCGCTCACCACGCTCCACCTCGGCCCACTCGCGCAGCAACTCTATGGCGTCCATCAGCCGGTCCTCCGGCAGAGCATCCAGCAGGCGGTGCGCTTCGTCGCGAACGGTCATACCAGCCAGTGTACGGTCCGCGAAGCCGCCCAGCCCGGGTCTTTCAGGCGCTTCGGCAGCCTCGGGAGAGATGGAATCGGCTGACGGCAGTAGCTGACGGCAACAACCACGCACAACCACGGACCAGATCATCCATCTCCAAGAAGTATGGCTCCTTGCAGGGCGAGGGAATTTTTACCGAACAGCAATTTGCGGAGCGTCAAGAGATGATCGAGACTGCCGAGGAGTTCGTACGGCTGCGCAACAGCTCAGATCCATAGGAATGCCGCAGGGCGGCAGTTGAGGAGGCGCCCGCGCAGGTATGGATGGAGGTCGTCGATCGATATTCGGAAGAACGAGTGGCAGTTGCCCAGAACAAGACGGTGCCGTTGGCTGTTCTGGAAATAGTGATCGACGACCCTGATGCTCGTGTCCGTTTCATGGTGGCCATCGGGATGGCCGACGATCTGTCGAGTATCGTCGAGCGAGATGTGCCGTACGGGCAAATGGAGGTGTTCTATGCCGCCGACTGGCCTGGTGATGCCATAAAAACGAACTGACGGGCGGTCTGGCCGTGGCCGTGGTCCGGGGCGAGGACGGCCAGAGGGCCACTCGTTCAAACTCCCGGCAGGACCACGACCTGCCCGCACCTCCCGCACAGCGACGCCCGTCCCCGCCTGTCCCTGACCCAGGAGCCCATGAGTGCGTGTCAGCATGGCGACCAGCGCCGGTAGGGCCGACCGGCCGAACGAGGACTTCGTCGGCGCCGTCCCCGGCGCCGCTGTGCTGCTGGACGGCGCCGGCATCCCGGGCAGCGAGTCGGTCTGCTCCCACGGGGTCGCCTGGTACACACACCGTCTCGGCGGCGCGCTGCTCGGCCGGCTGTCGCGTGGCGACGGACGGGACCTCGCGGCGATCCTCGCCACCGCGATCGGTGAGACGGCCGCCGATCACCGCGCCACCTGCGACATCGCGCATCCCAGCAGCCCGCAGGCGACCGTGGTGATGGTCCGCGCCGACCGGGGCCGCCTGGACCATCTCCTGCTCGCGGACACCTTTCCGATCTGCCGCGCTCCGAGGCCGGCGAACTGCCGCAGCCGACAGCCGACCGCTGAGCTCGCGCCGTCCGACCGGCCGGACCGGGGCCGACGACTGGGTGCGGGGCCGCGCCGACGAACGACCGGCGCGGCCAAGGGCCCGGGCCGGCCCTCACTCCTCCAGCGTCAGAGCCTTCCTGAGCCTGGTGAGAGTGCGCGAAAGAAGCCGCGACACATGCATCTGCGAGAGGCCGAGCTCCTCGCCGATCTCCGACTGCGTCATATTGGCGACAAAGCGCAGGGACAGGATCTTGCGGTCCCGTGCGGGAAGGCTCGCGATGAGCGGCTTCAGCGACTCGATGTACTCGATGCCCTCAAGTCCGTGGTCCTCGTAGCCGATCCGGTCGGCGAGCGCGCCCTCGGTCTCGTCGTCCACGGACTGTGCGTCCAGCGAACTGGCGGTGTACGCGTTGCTCGCGGCCATGCCCTCGACGACCTCTTCGGCGGTGATGCCGAGCCGCTGGGCGAGTTCGCCGACCGTGGGGGAGCGGTCGAGGCGCTGCGCCAGCTCGTCGCCTGCCTTGGCCAGGTCGAGGCGTAGCTCCTGGAGCCTGCGCGGCACGCGCACCGCCCACGACGTGTCGCGGAAGAAGCGCTTGATCTCGCCGATGATGGTCGGCATCGCGAAGGTGGGGAACTCGACGCCGCGGCTCAGCTCGAAGCGGTCGATGGCCTTGATCAGGCCGATCGTGCCGACCTGGACGATGTCCTCCATCGGTTCGCTGCGCGTGCGGAACCGGGAGGCCGCGAACTTCACCAGAGCCAGGTTCAGTTCGACCAGGGTGTTACGGACGTACGCGTATTCGTGTGTGCCCTCTTCGAGGGTCTCCAGCCGGGCGAACAGCGTCTTCGACAGGGCCCTCGCGTCCAGGGCTCCTACCTCGGCGAAGGGCGGGATCTCAGGCAGATCCTCCAGGCCCTCGGCGCCGGCGGCCGATGTGAGACCGGCCTCATTGGGTACGGGCGGAGTTGTCGACGGCACGTGGGGGGTACGCGTCGCGTCGAGCCGGGGTGACATGGTCTCCTCCATCGTCCTCGGCATATGGCTGCCGAAGCCACTACGTGTTGCTGCGGTCTGCGGGCGCCTCCGAAGCCGGCCGTCTTGGGTGTGTCCCTACTAGCCCTACCCGGTCGGCACAGGCAGTTGCAAGTGCTAATTGTTCTATATGTCTGCATTGTGGGGGAGTTCGGCTACCGGTGGGCGTGTGAAAGGCGTAATGTTCGACCGGCGTCATCGGCCTGTGATGGCGTTGACACCACCAACTGACGACGGCGTACGACACGGCGAAGAGGGACGGGCATGGACCGCCAGACGGTCGGCAGCACGAACCGGGGCCGGCTTCAGGTCGAAGTTCGGACCGAAGGCCGGAGCGAGGTTGTGGCAGTGGCCGGTGAGTTGGATCACCACACGGCCGAACTGTTGCGCGAACCTCTGGACGATGCGATCGAACAGGGCCGCGTACGGCTGGTGGTCGACTGTTCACGGCTTGAGTTCTGTGATTCCACCGGACTCAATGTGCTGCTCGGTGCCCGCCTCAAGGCGGACGCCGCCGGGGGAGGGGTCCATTTGGCCGGGATGCTGCCCGTGGTGGCGAGAGTCTTCGAGATCACCGGAGCGGACGCCGTCTTCACGGTCCACGACACCGTCGAAGAAGCCCTCGCCGACTGAGCCCACGGCCCTTTCGCCGACCTGGGCGCACCGCGTGTCGCTCGGGTCGCTACTTCCGGATCGCGGAGTAAGTGTTGTCGCGAGCCGGAGGGGCAGAAGACCCCCGGCAGGCCACTCAGGACCCTGCACTCTCTGTATTGATGAACTGGCAATTGGTGAATCGGTGAGGTGAAGCGCTGATGAGCACCACCCGGCAGCCTCAGCCGGGCGACATCGGCCCCGAGTCCGACGGCGCGGTACCTCCTTCCGCGACGTCCGACAGGCGGGTACGGACGCTCGCGCTGTCCGGCGCCAGCGGTGTCGTACCGCTGGCGCGCGATTTCACCCGCCAGGCCCTCTACGACTGGGGATGGCTCCCGGGCGAGACCGCGGACCGGCGCGCCGCGGCAGAGGATGTGCTGCTGGTCGTCTCCGAGCTGGTCACCAACGCGTGTCTGCACGCGGAAGGGCCCGAGTCGCTGCTGGTCTCGGCCACCTCCAAGGTGCTCCGGCTGGAGGTCACCGACCTCGGTACGGGACAGCCCGCGCCCCGCACCCCGCACCGCGCGGGACGGCCCGGCGGCCACGGCATGTTCATCGTCCAGCGGCTCTGCCTCGACTGGGGCGTCGTCAGGACGCCGGGTGAGACCGGCAAGACCGTCTGGGCGGAGCTGGCCGCGCCGGAGTAGGCGCATCGCGCCGGTCCCGCCACCGGCACTCCTCGTGAGCGAGAGCACGTCCCCGGGGCGTGCTCTTTTTTCGCTGCCGGACGCGGCGCCGTTCACTGCCACCGGATCCGGCTGAACCGGACTCGGCGCGGAAAAGAGACCTTTGGTGCTGATCGGGCCAAAGATTTCCGAGTCGTGCTACAGGTGTGTCGTCACCATACGACATGCCACGGTGGGATATGGGGGTCTTGAGGGATGGATCACAGGCGGTACGGGGACTAGCTTCTTATATTCGAAGGTGGTTCATCGGATTAGACCCCCTACTCAAAGGCATTGCTGAGCAGGGCCCTGGGCCCGCCCCGTGCGGTCTACCATCACCACATGACCCGTGTACTGCTCGCCGAGGACGACGCTTCCATCTCGGAGCCGCTGGCCCGCGCCCTGCGTCGGGAGGGTTACGAGGTCGAGGTCCGTGAAGACGGTCCGACCGCGCTGGACGCCGGACTCCAGGGCGGTGTCGACCTGGTCGTACTCGACCTGGGACTGCCCGGGATGGACGGCCTCGAAGTTGCCCGCCGACTGCGCGCCGAGGGCCACGCGGTGCCGATCCTGGTGCTGACCGCCCGCGCCGACGAGGTGGACACCGTGGTCGGCCTGGACGCCGGCGCCGACGACTATGTGACCAAGCCGTTCCGTCTCGCCGAACTGCTGGCGCGTGTCAGGGCGCTGCTGCGGCGTGGCGCCTCGGATCCCGTGCCGGCGCCGGCGACGCACGGCGTCCGGATCGATGTCGAGTCGCACCGTGCCTGGATGGGTGACGAGGAGCTTCAGCTCACCGCGAAGGAGTTCGACCTGCTGCGGGTCCTCGTCCGGGACGCGGGCCGGGTCGTCACCCGCGACCAGTTGATGCGAGAGGTCTGGGACACCACCTGGTGGTCGTCGACCAAGACGCTCGACATGCACATCTCCTGGCTGCGCAAGAAGCTCGGTGACGACGCCGCCAATCCGCGCTACATCGCGACGGTACGGGGTGTCGGCTTCCGCTTCGAGAAGAGCTGACGCCTTCCGGAAGAGCTGACACCTTCGAGAAGAGCTGACGCCTTCGAGGAGAGCTGACGCCGGCCGGGCCCGGCGGGCGGCCGCGGCTCCGGGACCGCCATGGGTGCTTACGCTCGGAGTGGTACCACCGCCATCGCGTCACCCGCCCGGAGGGCACCTTGCGCCGTCGTCTGATCAACTCCACGCTCGCCGTGGTGCTCGTCGTCATCGCCGTGTTCGGGGTCTCTCTCGTCATCGTGGAGACCCGCACGATCAGCAGCAGCGCCCAGGAGAGCGTGGACTCCGAGGCGCTGCGGCTGGTGAGCATCGTCGACAGCCGTCTCCTCGGCGGTGAGAACATCACCTCCCAGATCCTGGCCGAGCAGGTCGACAACGAGCGCTACGCCCGGATCGAGATCCCGGGCCGCGCCCCGGTCGAGATCGGCGTGCGGCCGGAAGGCAGCGTCATCCGGGGCAAGGAGGAGGGCGAGGAGGGTGAGGTCGTCACCGTGGAGGAGGCCCGCTCCTCCGTCACGCGTGAGGTCGGCCGCACGCTGCTGATCATCGGCATGGTGGCGCTGCTCGCCGTCATCGCCGCAGTCCTGCTGGCCGTACGCCAGGCCAACAAGCTGGCCTCGCCGCTCACCGATCTCGCGGAGACCGCCGAGCGTCTCGGCTCCGGTGACCCGCGTCCGCGCCACAAGCGGTACGCGGTGCCCGAGCTCGACCGGGTCGCGGATGTCCTCGACTCCAGCGCCGAGCGGATCGCGCGGATGCTCACGGCGGAGCGGCGGCTCGCGGCGGACGCCTCGCACCAGCTCCGTACACCGCTGACCGCGCTGTCCATGCGGCTGGAGGAGATCTCCGCCACGGACGATCTGGACACCGTGAAGGAGGAGGCGACGATCGCGCTGGCCCAGGTCGAGCGGCTGACCGACGTGGTGGAGCGGCTGCTGACCAACGCCCGCGATCCGCGTACCGGCTCGGCCGTCGCCTTCGATCTCGACGAGGTCGTCAAACAGCAGCTTGAGGAGTGGCGTCCGGCCTACCGCAGCGCCGGCCGGGCCATCGTCTGCTCGGGCCGGTCCGGGATGCGGGCCGTCGCCACTCCGGGCGCGGTCGCGCAGGTGCTCGCCGCGCTGATCGAGAACTCACTGATGCACGGTGGCGGTACGGTCGCCCTGCGCACCCGCGTCACCGGTAACCAGGCCGTCATCGAGGTGACCGACGAGGGTCCCGGCGTACCGGCGGACCTGGGCGCGCGGATCTTCGAGCGGACCATCAGCGGCCGCAACTCCACCGGGATCGGTCTCGCCGTGGCCCGCGATCTGGCGGAGGCGGACGGCGGCCGGCTGGAGCTGCTCCAGCAGCAGCCGCCGGTCTTCGCGCTCTTCCTCAGCCGCGAGGCCCGGACCCGCAAGGCGCCGAAGGAGCCGGAGCGGCCGGTCCGCTGACGCGCGAGGACGTGCGGATACGGATCAGCCGCCGACGCGGCCCGGCTGCGGCCGTTGTTCGTCAAGGAACGATTCGCCCGGCGCCACCGCGCCAGCCTGCGGAAGCGCCCGGAAGACCCAGGTGCGGTACGACCAGAAGCGGAAGAGGGTCCCGATCCCGATGCCGAGGAACTTGAACACATTGCTCTGCAGCGGGGTGTCCCAGCCGAAGCCGTAGGTCGCGGTGTAGAGCACGCCGTTCTCGATCACCAGACCGGCCGCGCTGAACGCCAGGAAGAGTGTCAGCTCCTTGGTGCGGCGGCTCTTGTCGCGGTCCCGGTAGGTGAAGTGGCGGAAGCCCACATAGTTGAAGGCGATGGCGACGACGGTGGCCAGGACGCTGGCCCGCACCACGGGCAGCCCGGTGGTGTGCCGTACGAGATTGAAGACCAGGAGATTGACCAGCAGCCCCGCGCCGCCCACCGCGCCGAACTTGGCCACCTCGCGCACGAGCCGGCCCAGTCGCGCGCGGAGTGCGCCCCGTTCGCTCATTAGCCCGTTCAGCCCCGTCCGGTCGAGTGTCAGTACCCGCCATGCTAACGAGCGGCTCCGGCCGTCGCCCCTGGGTCGCCGGCTACCGGCGGTGACGGCGCCTGACGCTGGGCACCGCCGCCGCTCGGCGACCGGCCCGGCCCGGGCGGCGGATATCCTGGGCACGTGACGTTCCCGGTAGTCGGCATGGTCGGCGGCGGTCAGCTCGCCCGTATGACCCACGAGGCGGGCATCCCCCTCGGCCTCAGATTCAAGCTTCTCAGTGACACCCCGCAGGACTCGGCGGCCCAGGTGGTGAACGAGGTCGTCATCGGCGACTATCGCGATCTCGACACGCTGCGTGCCTTCGCGCGCGGCTGTGACGTGATCACGTTCGATCACGAACATGTGCCGGTCGAGCATCTGCGCGCCCTGGAGGCGGACGGCATACCCGTCAGGCCCGGCCCGGACGCGCTGGTGCACGCGCAGGACAAGGGTGTGATGCGTGCCAGGCTCACCGAGCTCGGCGCGCCCTGCCCGCGCCACCGCATCGTGTCCGATCCCGCCGACGCCGCGGCCTTCGCCGCCGAGGTGGGCGGCTTCCCGGTCATCCTCAAGACGGTGCGCGGCGGCTACGACGGCAAGGGCGTGTGGGTCGTGCGCTCCGAGGAGGACGCCGAGCTGCCGTTCCGCGCCGGGGTCCCGGTCCTCGCCGAGGAGAAGGTCGACTTCGTACGGGAGCTGGCGGCGAACATCGTCCGCTCACCGCACGGCCAGGCGGTCGCCTATCCCGTCGTCGAGTCGCAGCAGGTCGACGGCGTCTGTGACACGGTCATCGCGCCCGCGCCCGGTCTCTCGGACGAGCTGGCGGGCGAGGCCCAGCAGCTCGCGCTGCGGATCGCGGCCGAACTGGGCGTCGTCGGCCATCTCGCGGTGGAGCTCTTCGAGGTCCGTTCCGACGACGGGACCTCCGGCATCCTCGTCAACGAACTGGCCATGCGGCCGCACAACTCCGGCCACTGGACCCAGGACGGCGCGATCACCTCGCAGTTCGCCAACCATGTGCGGGCCGTGCTCGATCTCCCGCTCGGCGACCCGCGCCCGCGCGCGCCGTGGACGGTCATGTGCAATGTCCTCGGCGGCGACTATCCCGATATGTACGCGGCCTATCTGCACTGCATGGCCCGGGACCCGCAGCTCAAAATCCATATGTATGGCAAGGACGTGAAGCCCGGCCGCAAGGTGGGTCATGTCAACACCTACGGCGACAACCTGGACGACGTGCTCGAACGCGCCCGCCATGCCGCCGGCTACCTCCGAGGAACGATCACCGAATGACTTCCCCCGTTGTTGGCATCGTGATGGGCTCCGACTCCGACTGGCCCGTCATGGAGGCCGCCGCGAAGGCCCTGGACGAGTTCGAGATCGCCTATGAGGTCGATGTCGTCTCCGCCCACCGGATGCCGCGCGAGATGATCGCGTACGGCGAGGGAGCGGCCGGGCGCGGCCTCAGGGCCGTCATCGCGGGCGCGGGCGGCGCGGCGCATCTTCCGGGCATGCTCGCCTCGGTGACCCCGCTGCCGGTGATCGGCGTGCCCGTACCGCTGAAGTACCTCGACGGCATGGACTCGCTGCTGTCCATCGTCCAGATGCCGGCCGGTGTCCCGGTCGCCACCGTCTCGGTCGGCGGCGCGCGGAACGCGGGCCTGCTGGCCGCCCGGATCCTCGCGTCCCACGACCCGGACCTGCAGAACCGGATGCGTGACTTCCTTCAGGAGCTGAACGACCAGGCGACGGAGAAGGGCAAACGGCTCCGCTCGAAGGTCCAGGGCGCGGACCACTTCGGATTCGGGAAGTGACGGCCATGGGTGCGGCGGACTTCCTCGACGAGGCACGCGAACTGCTGGCCGCCTTCCCGGTGGTCGACGGTCACAACGACCTGCCATGGGCGCTGCGCGAGCACGTCCGCTACGACCTGGACCGCCTCGACATCGCCGACGACCAGTCCGGCCGGCTGCACACGGACATTCGCCGGCTGCGGCAGGGCGGCGTCGGCGGACAGTTCTGGTCGGTGTACGTACGCTCCGACATGGCCGGCGACGACGCGGTCAGCGCGACGCTGGAACAGATCGACGTGGTCGGCCGGCTGCTCGCCCGCCATCCACGGGATCTGGTCCGCGCGCTCACGGCGGACGACATGGAGACGGCGCGCGGCGAGGGCAGGATCGCCTCACTCATGGGGGCCGAGGGCGGCCACTCCATCAACAACTCCCTCGCCACCCTGCGGGCCCTCCATACGCTGGGCGTCCGCTATATGACGCTCACCCACAACGACAATCTCGCCTGGGCGGACTCGGCGACGGACGTCCCGCGCGTCGGCGGGCTCTCGGCCTTCGGCCGCGAGGTCGTCCGCGAGATGAACCGGACCGGCATGCTGGTCGACCTCTCGCATGTGGCCGCGACGACGATGCGTGACGCGCTCGCCGTGACGGCCGCGCCGGTGATCTTCTCGCACTCGTCGGCGCGGGCCGTCTGCGATCACCCGCGCAACATTCCCGACGACGTACTGGCGCTGCTGCCCGCGAACGGCGGTGTCGCGATGGCCACGTTCGTACCGAAGTTCATCCTTCCGGCGGCGGTCGCCTGGACGCAGTCGGCGGACGAGAACATGCGGGCGCACGGTCTGCACGCGCTGGACACCACCGCCGAGGCGATGAAGATCCATCAGGCCTTCGAGGAGGCGAACCCGCGTCCGGTGGCCACGCCCGCCACCGTCGCGGACCATCTCGACCATATGCGCGAGGTCGCCGGTATCGACCACATCGGCATCGGCGGAGACTTCGACGGCACGGCCTTCACTCCGGCCGGTCTGGAGGATGTCGCGGGCTATCCGAACCTGATCGCGGAGCTGCTGTCGCGCCGCTGGTCCGCGTCGGATCTGTCGAAGCTGACCTGGCAGAACGCGGTCCGGGTGCTGCGCGCCGCGGAGGACGTGGCCCGCAGTCTCCAGGCTGAGCGCGGACCGTCGCTGGCGACGATCGGCGAGCTGGACGGCACGGCCGTCTGACGGTACCTCCGCCCGCTGTCGCAGCCGACCGCGACAGCGGGCGCGCACGTCCGCCGTGTCAGGCGGCGCAGAGACAGAACGGATGGCCCGCCGGGTCGGCGTAGACCCGCCAGTTGCGCGCGGGGTCGGCCGCGTCCAGCAGCGTCGCTCCGAGCGCGAGCACCTGCTTCTCCGCCGCGGCCAGGTCCTCGACGGTCAGATCCAGATGGAACTGCTGCGAACCCTCGGGCCGGGGCCAGGCCGGCGGTACGAAGCCGGGCGCGGCCTGGAAGGCGAGCGGTGTGCCGGGAGCGCCGGTCAGATCGACCCAGCCGTCGCCGTCGTCCTTGATCTCACCGCCCAGCACCTGGGAGTAGAAACCGGCGAGTGCGACCGGGTCGGGGCAGTCCAGGACGACGGCGCCCAGAGTGGCGATGGCCATGTCTTTTCCCTCTCACTTCGAGTGCGCCCGCGCCGCGAGCGGCGCTGCGAGCACTGGTCATGGATGGCACACGGTTACCGCAAAAGAGCCGCTGCCGGTAACCGTTACTGCATGGTTCCGTATAAGAGGTAACGTCGCAACCATGACGGACAGACCGCCCGCACCAGGAGGGCTCGCACTGGTCGAGGCACTGGTGAACACGCTCGACATCGAGACCGGCGCCGACGCTCTGGACACGGAGGACGGCCGCGCCGCCTTCGGCCTCACCGAGCGGGACGTCTCCGCCGCGCGCGAACTCCGTGAGGCTCTGCGCACGGTCTGTCTCGCCCACGCGGGCCATCACCCGCCGGGCCGCTCGACGGCCGTTCTCGACCACCTGCTCGCCGACGCTCCGCTGCGGCTCACGGTCGACGCCCGGGGCGTGGCCGCGCTCCGTCCCGCCACCGATCCGGACGCGCTGCTCTGCCGGGTCGCGACGGTGATCGCGGCGGCCGTCGCCGACGGTACGTGGGCGCGTCTCAAGGCGTGCGAGGCGGCGGACTGCGAGTGGGCGTACTACGACCGCAGCCCGGCCGGCCGCAGCCGCTGGTGCTCGATGTCGGTGTGCGGCGCCCGCGCCAAAATGCGCGCCTACCGCGCCCGCCGGGCACCAGAGGGCGGGACCTCGTAACCTCGCGGTCCCGGGACCGGTGTCAGGCCCGCGGACGTCCCATCGCGCGGTACGTCCAGCCGGCCGCGCGCCAGAGCTCCGGATCCAGCGCGTTGCGGCCGTCCAGGATCAGCCGGCGCGCCGTCGCCTCGCCGAGCACCGCCGGGTCCAGCTCGCGGAACTCGCGCCACTCCGTCAGATGCAGGACCACATCCGCGCCGCGCACCGCGTCCACCGCGGAGTCCGCGTATCCCAGCGTCGGGAAGAGCCGCTTGGCGTTCTCCATGCCCTTCGGGTCGTACACCGTCACCTGGCCGCCCTGGAGATGGATCTGGCCGGCGACATTGAGCGCGGGTGAGTCGCGTACGTCGTCGGAGTCCGGCTTGAAGGTCGCGCCGAGCACCGCGACCCGCTTGCCGAGGAAGGACGAGTCGCCGCCGACGGCCTCGCGCGCCAGCTCGACCATATGACCGCGGCGCCGCATATTGATCGAGTCGACCTCGCGCAGGAACGTCAGCGCCTGGTCCGCGCCCAGCTCACCCGCCCGCGCCATGAACGCCCGGATGTCCTTCGGCAGACAGCCGCCGCCGAAGCCGATGCCCGCGCGCAGGAACTTCTTGCCGATCCGCTCGTCGTGACCGAGCGCCTCCGCCAGCTTCTGCACATCGCCGCCCGCCGCCTCGCAGAGCTCGGCCATCGCGTTGATGAAGGAGATCTTCGTGGCCAGAAACGAATTGGCGGAGGTCTTCACCAGTTCGGCGGTCGGGAAATCCGTCACCACGAACGGCGATCCCTCGCTGACCGGCTTCGCGTACACCTCGCGCAGCACCCGCTCGGCGTGCTCACTCCGCACGCCCACCACGATCCGGTCCGGACGCAGCGTGTCCTGTACGGCGAAGCCCTCGCGCAGGAACTCCGGATTCCAGGCCAGCTCCACCTCGCCGCCCGCCGGCGCCAGTTCGGCGATGCGGGCCGCGAGCCGCTCCGCGCTGCCCACCGGCACGGTGGATTTGCCGACGACCAGCGCGGGCCTGGCGAGATGCTTGGCGAGGCTCTCGACCGCGGAATCGACATACGACATGTCGCAGGCGTACTCGCCGTGCTTCTGCGGTGTGTTCACACAGACGAAGTGCACATCGCCGAACTCCGCGATCTCGGACCAGTCCATCGTGAACCGCAGCCGTCCGGTCGATCCCTCGATCCCGGCGACGTGCTTGCGCAGCAGCTCCTCCAGGCCGGGCTCGTACATCGGGACCCGGCCCGCCGACAGCGTCTCGATCTTCTCCGGGACCACATCGAGGCCGAGGACCTCGAAGCCCAGCTCCGCCATGGCCGCTGCGTGCGTGGCGCCGAGGTAGCCGGTGCCGATCACTGTGATCTTGAGGGCCATTGGTACTCCAGAGAAATCGGGCGGGAGTGCGGTGCCCGAGCATAGCCGCGCGCCGCCGAGGCCTCACTGGTGCCTCTCACGGGTAGGTCATCCCACGGCGGGACGGCTGTCGGCAAACTCACCTTCACCCACGGCGGCTCCGCCTCTAAAATCGAGTTACTTAACGGTAGTTAGCATCCAGGGGAGTGAAAGACCGTGGCCGGATCGGCTGATTTCGACCTGTACCGCCCGTCCGAAGAACACGACATGCTCCGCGATGCCGTGCGCGCGCTGGCCGAGGCGAAGATCGCGCCGTTCGCCGCCGCCGTGGACGAGGAGGCCCGCTTCCCGCAGGAGGCGCTGGACGCGCTGATCGCCTCCGATCTGCACGCCGTCCATGTCCCGGAGGAGTACGGCGGCGCGGGCGCCGACGCCCTCGCCACCGTGATCGTCATCGAAGAGGTGGCGCGGGTCTGCGCCTCCTCCTCGCTGATCCCGGCCGTGAACAAGCTCGGCTCGCTGCCCGTGATCCTCTCCGGCTCCCCGGACCTGAAGAAGAAGTATCTGGGCCCGCTGGCCAAGGGCGACGCGATGTTCTCGTACTGCCTCTCGGAGCCGGACGCCGGCTCCGACGCGGGCGGTATGAAGACCAAGGCGGTACGGGACGGCGACCACTACGTCCTGAACGGCGTGAAGCGCTGGATCACCAACGCCGGTGTCTCCGAGTACTACACGGTGATGGCCGTCACCGACCCGGACAAGCGGACCAAGGGCATCAGCGCGTTCGTGGTGGAGAAGTCCGACGCCGGCGTCTCCTTCGGCGCTCCGGAGCGGAAGCTCGGCATCAAGGGTTCACCGACCCGCGAGGTCTATCTCGACCAGGTCCGCATCCCCGCCGACCGGCTGATCGGCGAGGAGGGCACGGGCTTCGCCACGGCGATGAAGACCCTGGACCACACACGCATCACGATCGCGGCCCAGGCCCTCGGTATCGCGCAGGGCGCTCTCGACTACGCGAAGGGCTATGTCCAGGAGCGCAAGCAGTTCGGCAAGCCGATCGGTGACTTCCAGGGCGTGCAGTTCATGCTGGCCGACATGGCGATGAAGCTGGAGGCCGCGCGCCAGCTCACCTACGCGGCGGCCGCCAGGTCGGAACGCGTCTCCGCGGGCAGCGGCAAGGAGGACCTGACCTTCTTCGGCGCGGCGGCGAAGTGCTTCGCCTCGGACGCCGCCATGGAGATAACGACGGACGCGGTCCAGCTCCTCGGCGGCTACGGCTACACGCGTGACTACCCGCTGGAGCGCATGATGCGTGACGCCAAGATCACTCAGATCTACGAGGGCACGAACCAGATCCAGCGGATCGTCATGGCGAGGAACCTTCCGTAGCCCCTCCGCCGCGGGTCACACGCTGTTTCGACACGGCAACCCGTGCCGGGCCCGGCTCCGGGCCCGCGAACAGACCACAGAGCGCCCCCGCCACTCCGTCCTCGGCGGGGGCGCTCCTTCGCTCGGTCAGCCTCGATGCAGACGACTCCGACTCCGGCCTGAGCTTCGATGGTGTCCGCAACCTCTTTTACGGTCCTACGGTTGTCCTACCACGTGGTGCGGATCGTCCAGCCACACGCGTTGTCCGTCGCCGTCGACCGACAGGCCGAACCGTGAGCGACCCGGCTTTCCCAGATCGTGCCACCGGAGGAAAGCCGCCCGCACTTCGTCCCACAGCGCGCGGGGTCCGTACTGCTCGACCTCGTACATCTCCCGGTCGGGGGCGTACTCAACCGTTGCCCACGACTTTCTGTCGTCCGCGAAAAACCACAGGGTGGCTTCTGTGCTGCTGTCGTGCGCGTCACACCAGCGGTACGACACGTCGGTGACGCACAGGCTGGTGAAGAACGCCGGATCGTCCTGGATGACGTTCTGCGGCGCGATGTCCGTGACGCTCTCGCTCCCCTTCTCCTCGTGGTAGATCTCCGAGATACGTCCGGCCCCCGCCCGCCGCGTCCGGTCCCACATGAAGGCCGGATAACCGGAGAACGCTCCCCGGGCCTCCCCGCCGCGCACATCCAGCGTGGCGTACGAGCCGCTGAAGAAGCTGCTTCCCCAGGGAGTGACGATGCGCCCGTCGGGGCACTGCTCCAGCCACATTCTCGGTACCTCCCGCATGGTGCAGGTACAGATGACGCGGTCGTACGGAACGCGTCGGCGGTGCCCGTCACGGCCGTTTCCCAGGACTGTCCGCGGGCGATATCCCGCTTGCTTCAGGTTCTCCGTGGCTCTGATCAGGACCTTTTCGTCGATCTCCACGCTGGTTACCTTGGTGTCGCCCAGCCTGTGCGACAGCCAGGCAGCGTTGTAACCGGTGCCGGTGCCGACTTCCAGCACGCTGTGCCCTTCGTTCACATCGAGCAAAGCGAGCATTTCGAGCATGATCGAAGGCATGGATGACGATGACGTGAAGAGGCGGAACGCGCCGTCGGGCGTTTGCTTCCCGTCGTTGACCTGCGTAACGACAGGCTGGTCCGAGTAGACCTGGCGCAACCAGCCCTCGGCGTCCTCGGCGAAGTCACCTCCCTCGAAGACCTCGGGAATGAACAGAGCGCGGTCCACCGACGCCACGGCATCGTGCCACTCCGGCGGCAACGCGCCCTTGGCCAGGAGAGTCCGCACAAGCCGCTGTTGCGTGGTCATCCGGGCCTACTTCTTCGGAGGCTCGTACGGCTTGGTCGAACCAGGCGGCCTGTCGCGGTGGCCGTCACTTTCGGAGGTGTCGGGCTTGCCGGAGTGATCTCCACCTTTTTTGGTCATGTGTACGCACCACTTTCCGTAGACAGAGGGAGATGTGACGAGCCGGCAGCATCACCCGTACGGGCCGTGCGCTTCGTCGTCTGTCACGCCAAGGACACTACGAAGACCGGACACGGATGGTCCACGACCTTGCATAGCCTTGCATACGAACTAACGAAGCGAGCTGATTGCTTCGGTGATGAGAGCCCGCGCATCCGCGCCGTACACAGCGATCTTCGTCAGCTCGGAGAAAGCCTTGGAGTACACGGCGATCTCGCTGGGCGCCGAGACGTTCACCGCCGCTGTGAGCAGTTCCACGCTCGCTCGCCGGTTGTCGAACAGGTAGAAGGCCTCCAACGGCCAAACGCGTCGCCGCGCGGTGAACGGGATGACTCCGAGGCTGACGTTGGGCAGAGCCATCACGGCGAGCAGATACCCGAGCTGGCCCGCCATCGTCTCCTCATCCCCGATGCGGTAGCGAAGCACAGTTTCTTCCATCAGCAGCGCGAACCGGTGATCGCCCTCGTGAACCACCCGTGAGCGCTCCACACGCGAAGCCGCAGCCGATGCCGAGTCGTCGGGGGTGCCTTGAAAGGCGGCGATCGTGGCAAGAAGAGTGGCCGCGTACGCTTCTGTCTGGAGCATGCCGGGAATGACGTTCGAGCAATACACGCGGAAGTGGCGGGTCCGTTCGTAGAGAGGAACCATTTCTTCCTGCGACCGGCGCATCCCGTGGCGGTGGAGCTTTTTCCAGTGCGCGTACATCTGATCGGCCTGGCGGTTCGCCGCGACCAGATCCGCCGCCTGGTCCTCAGCACCGCACGCTTTGCACCACGCACGGATATCGGCGTCGGAAGCCGGGGTCTTGGCCCGCTCGACGCGTGACGACTTCGCGGGGCTCCAGCCGCACCGAACCGCCAGCTCGTGTCCGGTGAGCTCCGCGTCTCTGCGCAGCTCACCGAGGCGCGCGGCAAGCACTTCGCGGGCGGCCTGCGCGTTGGAAGAGGGGGAGACGGACATGAGTTCGCTCTTCAGTCATTCGCCCGCGCCACGACGGGGCAAGCGTGCAGGCAGGGGCAATGGGTCAGACCGAATACTTCTCGTGTGGGACACCGCGCTCCCATACGGTCTCGAATGCGGTCGTTGCCAGACGCGCCACGGCCGGTTCCGTGCGGACCTCCCAGCCGGGTTCGGCCCAGTCGCCGTTGCCCGAGAAGTGGTTGAAGAGCACGGTCTCGCCGTCGAACACCCAGCAGTCGTTGCCGGGCAGCGCAATGTCCGAAGCCTGCCGCCTGGGCAGCCAGCGGACTTGCTCACCCGCGTGGATGTTGACCGGAGTGCCGGCGTGCTCGTACTGGATGTATTCGGTGACCGGTTCGGACACCAGACGGGCGCGCCGCACGATGACGCCTCGGACTACCGTATGCCGGATCAATTCAACCCAAGGCGCCCAGTAGGAGGATGCGGGATCCACGTCCCGTTGACCGGTGCGCTTCCAACCCTCGAAGTCGGCGGCCTCATCGCCCACGCCGTATGAGTCGCGCATCTCCAGGTGCACAGCGGAGCGCTTGGCTGCCGCCAGCAGCTCGTCAAAGCCCGGTTCGTTCGGCGACATCGCATGCCTTCCTGAGCATTGGCACCATCCGGACCGGGATCCGGATGACGGCTTCGTGAGCTGGAATACCCGGCGCGTGGCCGGGAGCCTCGAAGGCCGCGCACTCCGCCTCCAGTCCTTCGTCCGGCTTCCAGCCCTGGAGTACGAGTTCCTGTTTCGCCTCGTCCACCCAGATGGTGGGCGAACCCTGTTGCCCTGTGTCCGGGTCGATCCCGATGAACCGTAATGCCATGGCCGCCTCCGGCGTCGAGTGGCTTGCGCCAACTTGCACGAGCTTCGCGGGAGCCGGTCAGCACGTCAAGGGTGCGTGAAGACGGCCAAGGGCGCCACGGTTCGGTCGGCGGATCGTCATGGCGAGGAACCTTCCGTAACACCGCGAGCGGGCCGGTGGCGCCCTTCCGGGTGCCACCGGCCCGCTCCGCCGTACGTTCCGGGTCAGCCCTAGTTGCTGGAGACCGTGACCTTCTCGTCGTTGTTGAGCTGCGTCACCAGCTCCTTGACCTTGGCCTTGTCCCAGACGAGATTGCCGCCCGCGCTGCCCGAGATCGGCATGTTCATGGACTTGCCCTCGCCGCCCGTGACGCCCTTCATCGCGAAGAACATCTGGCCCAGGGACCACAAGGACATGTCCTTGTCCACGATCAGCGTGTCCAGGCCCGCGCCCATCGTCGGATAGAGCTTGAACGGGTTGAGGATCGTGCCCGGCGTGGCCGTCTGCGAGGCCAGGGCCGCGAGGAACTTCTGCTGGTTCTTCGTCCGGTCCAGGTCACTGTTGGCGAAGGCGTACCGCGTCCGTACGAAGGCCAGCGACTCTTCCCCGTTCAGCGTCTGCTTGCCCGCCTGGAAGTCGGCGCCGGAGTGCTTGTCCTTGAACGCCTTCGGGATGTCGATCTCCACGCCGCCTATCGCGTCCACGATATTGGCGAAGCCCGCGAAGCCGATCTCGACGTAGTGATCGATGTGCAGCCCGGTGTTGAACTCGACGGTACGGACGAGCAGTTCGGGCCCGTCCGACGCGTAGGCCGCGTTGAGCTTGGTCTGACGGCCCGTGTTCGCGTAGAACTTGCCGGACTCCGATCCCCGGAACGACGGGATCGTCACATTGGAGTCGCGCGGCAGCGAGATGAGCGTCGGACCGTTGGACCCGTCGTGCAGGATCATCATCGAGTCGGTGCGCTTGCCCTCGGCCGAGCCCGTGTGCAGCTTCTTCTTCTCGTCCGCCGACATGCCTTCGCGGCTGTCGGAGCCGACGATCAGATAGTTCGTGCCGTCGCCCGCCTCCGGGCGCTCGATGACCTTGGAGAGGTCGACCTCGCGCTGGAGCTTGGAGTCGGCCCAGAAGTACGTGCCGATGGAGACGCCGAGTACCGCGACGACCAGCACCAGCGAACCGACCTTGAGGCGACGGCGCCAGTCGGGCGCGCTGCGCGGCGCGGAATAGCCGGGCGGAGGCGGCGCACCGCCGTGGCCGCCGTTCGGCGGCCGGCCGTAGACCTGGCCCGTGTTGTATCCGTTGTCGTACGTCTGGGCATGGCCCTGGCCGTACCCTCCGGGTTGCTGGGGGACGCTCCCCGGCTGTACGTGTGGCATCACGCGCGCGCTCTCGGGCTGCGCGCCCGCGCTGCCGCGCCCGTAACGGTCGCGGCGCTCGCCGCGGTCGCCGTTCCATCCATCGGGCCATTCATTCATGCGGACCAGTGTGCAGGGCGCGGCAGCGCGCCAAACAGAGCAGGTGGGAAATCGGGTCGGGGCTGTTGCCAAGCTGATGCAATGCTTTCCCGCACCGACCGCCGCATATGGTGGAGCGCATGACAGACCAGGCCCTTTCCCCGGAGACCGCGATAGCGGGCAAGCCCACCTCCGCGTCCCGGACCACACTCAGCCACATCATGACCGGCAGTGACACCAACCTCCTCGGCACGGTGCACGGCGGCGTGATCATGAAGCTGGTCGACGACGCGGCGGGTGCCGTCGCCGGACGGCACTCCGGCGGGCCGGCGGTGACGGCTTCCATGGACGAGATGGTCTTTCTGGAGCCGGTGCGGGTCGGCGATCTGGTCCATGTGAAGGCGCAGGTCAACTGGACGGGCCGGTCCTCGATGGAGGTCGGTGTACGCGTGCTGGCCGAGCGCTGGAACGAGTCGACTCCCGCGACCCAGGTCGGCAGCGCGTATCTGGTCTTCACGGCCGTGGACGCGGAGGGCAAGCCGCGTCCCGTGCCGCCGGTGGTCCCGGAGACGGAGCGGGACCGGCGCCGCTACCAGGAGGCGCAGATCCGCCGTACGCACCGGCTCGCCAGGCGCCGCGCGATCAAGGAGCTCCGGGAGAAGCGCGCGGCGGACGGCATCGACGACCAGTGAGCCGGCGGGCGCGGCCCGCCGCGCCGTCCGGAGCCGCGTCCAGGACCGTGCGTGTGCCTGTGGTCAAGGACACACGAGCAGGTCAAGGACACACGAGCAGGTCAAGGACACACGACCTGGTCTCCGGTCACCGTGCCGAACTGGCCCTTCGGAGGCTCCTCCACTCGTACGGGCCGCACGGCCTTGTAGTCCGACCCCGCGATCACCTTGAGCACCGGGCCCTGCTGCCGTACCGCGCGCAGCTCGCTGCCGGGCAGTGCGGCCGCCAGGGACTTCGCCGAGCGGTCCCAGCGCGGGTCGTACAGCACGACCGTGCGCCGCGCGTCGCGCCCGTCCGAGGTGAGGGGCGCGCGGGTGGTGTCGAAGCCGGTGGCGCGCAGCGCGTCGTCCACCTGTTTGCCGAGTCCGTCCGTCCGCGTCCCGTTGATGACCTGCACCCGGATCCGCTGCGGCTTCACATCGACCAGCGCGACGTCGCCCCGAGGCCCCGGGCTCGGCTCGCCCGGGACATCGCCAGGCCGGCTCTCGGCGGCCTGCGGGCTCTGAGACATCCGCGGACTCTGAGAGATCTGCGGACTCTGAGAGATCGGAGGGCTCGGCGAGATCGGAGGACTCAGCGAGGTCCGAGGGCTCCGGAGGCTCGCCTGGTTCGCCAAGGTTTCGGTGGTCTCGTCCGGCCGCGGCGTGCGCGAGGTCTCCGCCGGTGTCAGCGGCTTGTCCTCGCGCAGCGCCTGGAAGAGCTTCTTCGACTTCACCGGATCCCAGCGCACCGTGGCGCCGATGCCCTTGACCGCGACGCTGTTACCGATGACCGGCACCGAGGTGAACTCCGCGGCGGAGGGAGAGAAGCCGCGCATCGCCTCGTTGACCGCGAGCATCTCCTCCGTACCGAAGGCCGAGTCGGCCCGGACCGAGCTCAGCATGGTCGTGGCGATGTCCCGGAGCTTCACCGGATTCAGCAGGACTCCGCTGCTGGTCGCGCGGCTGATCAGAGCCGCCACGAACCGCTGCTGGCGCTCCATCCTGCTGAGGTCGGCGGTGCCGTCGACATGCCGGGACCGTACGTACTGGAGCGCCTGCCCGCCGTCCAGCTTGTGTGTGCCGGGCGTCAGATCGAGTCCTGTGTACGAGTCGCTCAGCGGCCGTGGCGTACAGATCTCCACTCCGCCGAGGGCGTCCACCGTCTTCATGAAGCTGGTGAAATCGACCTCCAGATAGTGGCCGATCTTCACGCCCGTCAGGTGTTCGACGGTCCGGACCGTCAGATTCGGCCCGCCCTCCGCGTACGCCGCGTTGATCTTCACCGGATGGGGCTTGTGGTGCTTGCCGGTGGTCACATCGGTGTGCTCCGGCAGCTCCGCGTAGCTGTCGCGCGGCACACTCACCACGCTGGCCCGCTCGCCGTTCTCCGAGAGATGGACAAGCATGATCGTGTCGGTGCAGTGGCAGGGAGCGCCACCGAGCCGGTACTTCTGCCGCTCCTTCTCCGTGATCTTGTCGCGGCCGTCGGTGCCGACGAGGAGGAAGTTCAGACCGTGTCCCTCGTCGGGCCGGTTCTTCATGTCCTTGAACGCGTCCACTCGGCCGATACCGGAATTGAGGCTGGTCATCACCGCGTGACCGATGCCGCCGGCGCCCAGCACCAGCACGGAGAGGGTCGTCGCCAGCCGCATGCCCCAGCGCGGCCGCTTGGCCCGTCGGCCCGGACCGGGACGGCCGGCGGGTCGCGGCAGCGAGGAGGACCGGCGGAGGGAACTGTCGGAGGAGCGGTGGGCGGAGCGGCCGGAGGAGCGGGGCGGCGTGGGCACGGGAAACACCTCCGCGGTGACAGCGGTGACTGCGGTGACGAGGGACCGTGAGCAAGGTAGGCCGATACGATCAGCGACACGGGACGGCGACAGGGCGGCGCGCGTCGCTGTCCCCCGTTCGCGGTAACGTGGCGGTCATACCGCCGTCTCCCGAAGGCCGGCCACGGTCCGTGTGAAGCCCTGGCCGAGGCCGGTCCCCGGGCCCGAAGGACCCCCGAAGGACCACATGCCTGCCCTGCCGCCCGCAGTCTCCGTGATCATGCCGGTGCTCGATGAGGAACGCCATCTGAGGAACTCCGTCCGGCACATCCTGGAGCAGGAGTACGACGGCGAGATGGAGGTGGTGATCGCGCTCGGCCCGTCCACGGACCGTACCGACGAGATCGCCGCGGAACTGGTGCGGGAGACCGCGTCCAACGAGCGGGCCCGAGTCCGCACCGTCCCGAATCCGTCCGGCCGCACGCCGGCCGCGCTGAACGCGGCGATCAAGGCGTCCAGGCATCCCGTCGTCGTCCGGGTCGACGGCCACGGCATGCTCTCGCCGGACTACATCGCGACCGCCGTCAGACTCCTTGAGGAGACGGGCGCGCAGAACGTCGGCGGAATCATGCACGCCGAGGGCGAGAACGACTGGGAGAACGCGGTCGCCGCCGCCATGACCTCGAAGATCGGCGTCGGCAACGCGGCCTTCCACACCGGAGGCGAGGCCGGGCCCGCCGAAACCGTGTATCTGGGTGTCTTCCGGCGCGAGGCGCTGGAGCAGCAGGGCGGCTACAACGAGGAGTTCATCCGCGCTCAGGACTGGGAGCTGAACTTCCGTATCCGGGAGGCCGGCGGCGGGATCTGGTTCTCTCCCGAGCTGCGGGTCCAGTACCGGCCCCGTCCCTCGGTCAGGGCGCTCGCCAAGCAGTACAAGGAGTACGGCCGCTGGCGGCATGTCGTCGCCCGCTACCACTCCGGCTCCATCAACCTGCGCTATCTCGCTCCGCCGACGGCCGTCTGCGCGATCGTCGCCGGTGTCGTGGTCGGCGTGGTGCTCACGCCCTGGGGCCTCGTCGTCCCGGCCGGCTATCTCGCCGCGATGGCCGCGGGCTCGGTCCCGGCGGGCAAGGGCCTGCCGCTCAAGGCCCGGCTCCAGATCCCGGTGGCGCTGGCCACGATGCACATGTCGTGGGGATACGGCTTTCTGACCAGCCCTCGTTCGCTGGCGAAGAAGGTCATCGCGAGCCGCCGCTCGCCGGTGCGGACCGACACCACCGCAGTCTGACGCTCCGTCCGGTTTGACGCGCCGTCCGGTCTGACGCGCCGTCTGATTGCCGTTCCGCGCCGTGATCCGGCTGTACGGCGTCCGTGGCCCGCTCTTCCGGGCCCCGGGCGCCGACCATTGGTGAGAGCCCGGCCGCGCCGCTGACCAGGCGTCACTTGGCGCAGACGCGCTTGTCGGCTCCCATCCGCTGTACTCCGTCCGGCACTTCCGCCGGTCCGCCGACGGACACTCCCGCTTCCTTGAAGTCCGGTCCCAGAGTCAGCGACATCGGCCGGTGTCCGGCCCGGTCCTTGGCCATCCGCTTCAGCGCGGCGGCGGGAAGGCCCATCATGTCCGCGAGCGCGCGGGCCTGGTCGGCCTGGTCCGGCGCGTACTCCAAGGTGGTCCTGGGCACTCCGGCCGGCGCGTTGCCCCGGTTGGCGGACCTCGGTACGTCCTTGTCGTTCCGCAGCCAGGCCAGCGTCTCCTGCGCGGCGCCCTGCGGACCACCGCCGTTGTACACATCGACCCGTACGTCGGCCGGGTCCGCCCTGGGACCTCTGAGGAGCCTCTTCCGCTCGCTCCTGGCGAACGCCTCCTGGTGCTTCACCTCGGACAGAGAGGTGTCGCTCCGCATCATCGCGAAGAGCGGCTCGGCCTCGGCCTTGTTGAGCAGCACGGTCGCGCCGTCCTCGCTGTCGACCACCGGCACGGTCGCGAAGGTGATGTGCTTCGGGTCCACCTTGGCCATTTCGGCGCCGAGATCGCGGAGCCTCTCGATCGTCCCGATGCCGGTGTCGACCGTGAGCGCCTCGGTCGCGGCCTCCGCCAGCTTCCACAGCTTGCCGGGACTGGTGAGGGTGTCGCCGGACTTCATCTTCCTGATCATCGAGCCGAGGAACTGCTGCTGCGTCTGGATCCGGTCGAGATCGCTGCGGTTGCCGAAGCTCTTACGGGTCCGTACGAAGGCCAGCGCCTGCTCGCCCTGGAGCTTGTGGTCGCCCGCGGTCAGCCGCAGCCGGGAGGACGGGTCGTCGACGTCCTTGGCGAGACAGACCTCGACGCCGTCCAGGGCCGTCGTCAGTGTCTTGACGGCGTTGAAGTCGGCCATCATGAAGTGATCGACCGTCAGCCCGGTGATCTTCGTGACGGTACGCATCGTGCAGCCGGGATCGCGGTCGAGCTGGCCGAGGCTCTGGTTGAACCGGGTCTCCGCCGTCCCGGCGATGACTCTGGTGCCGTCCGGTGTCCTGGTGACGCAGTCCGGGATATCGGTGATCATGTCGCGAGGGATGGAGAGCGCCGTCGCGTTCGTACGGTCCTTGGACACATGGAACAGGATCGTGGTCTCGGCATGGCCGACGCTGTCCTTGTCGCCGTAACTCTCGTTGCCCGAGCCGGTCCGCTTGTCCGTGCCGATCACCAGGACATTGACGGCCCGGTCCTTCTTGAAGCCGCCGCTGCCCGCGCCGCCGATGTCGATCGTGTCGATATTGCCGCTGAGGTGCTGGTAGACGAGGTACGAGCCGACCGAACCGCCGGCGATCAGCAACGCCAGCATGCCGCCGGTCCACAGCAGCGCTCTCCTCCTGCCCGGCTTCCCGGGTCTGCGCTTGCGTCGGCCGGCGGCGATGGCGGCGTCGGCCGCGTCCCGGGCGCGGCGGCTGCGCTGCGCCGGCAGATCGGGGCGCGACACGGCGGCGACGCCCTCGGCGGCCCCGGGCGCCGGGCCCGGTCCGGCTTCGGCCCGGGCTTCGGCCTGGGCTTCGGCCTGGGAGGAGGACGTTCGCGCGGAACCGTTCTGTGTGGCGTTGTTACGCGGGCCGCCCGTGTCCTGGGCGTCCGGCCGCGGCGCGCCTCCTCCGGCGCCGCGCGGACGGGAAGAGGCGGACTGCTCCGAGGATCGGTCCAGCCGCAGTTCGTAAGTGCCGGTCCGCGGGTTGAGGACCCACTGATCGGCGGAGTCGAATTCGCCCGCCTGTCCACGGTCTTGCGCATCCACGGTTGCTTGAATCCTCCGTCGGTGCCACGCGAGGCGCCTTCCCCCGAAGGCGCTCGGTCTTTCGATCCGGCAGTGCGTGAACTCACGGATGCACGGATCACGTCACACTATCTGCACAGTTCGGCATCGGACGACGACCTTGACAAATTCCACACGCATTACAAGCCGACGCTCCGCCCAATCTCCGTGGCGGACGGGTTCTTTTCGCTCGTCGTTCTAATCGCACAAGCCCTGAGCGGCATTTGAGCCCGAGAATGTCGGAACCCGGCCGGTGTTTCCCGGTGCGGAATCGCCAGACTTCTCGTCGGTCGAAGAACTGTTTTCCTCGCCGCTTCCGCCGTCGTCGGTGCTTGTGCCGCCGGTGGTGTCTTCGGAACTCTTCCGGGAGTTCTCGCTCTTGGCGGAGTCGCCGGAGTCGCCGGACTTCCCGGACGGTGAGACCGAGACGGGCTCGTCGTCGCGCAGTTGTTTGAAAAGATTTCCGGCGTCGGGCTGCTGGAGCTGATCGCGATTCGGGTCCGCGCTGTAGGGCTCGCGCGGAGCGGTCAGGAACTGCACCTTCTCCGTCGGGACGCTCTGCATGGAACGCGCCAGATCGTAAAGGTCCTGGAGGCTGTTCAGCCCCGGGTCGGTGGTGAGCGCCTTGGTGGCCGCGTCCAGCACCGGATACAACCGGGTCGGATTGAGCAGTACTCCGTTGCTCTGCACCTTCTTGAACAGGGCGCCGAGGAAACGCTGCTGCCGGTCCATGCGCTGGGTGTCACTGCCGTCGCCGATGCCGTGACGGGCGCGTACGAAGCCGAGAGCCTGCTCTCCGTTGAGGGTCGGGGTGCCGGCGGGCAGCTTGAGCTGCGCCTCCTTGTCGTCCACCGGCTCCTTGAGGCAGACCTGGACGCCGTCCACCGCGTCCACCACGTCCTTGAAGCCACTGAAGTCGATCACCATGTGATGGTCGACCCGTATGCCGGTGAGCTTCTCTATCGTACGGATCGTGCAGGCCGCGCCGCCGAACTCGAAGGCCCAGTTGAACTGTGCGAAACGCGCCTCGGTGCGGGTGCCGTCCGGCTTGCGGCAGCTCGGGATGTCCACCATCAGGTCACGCGGGACGGAGACGGCCGTGGCGCTCTGCCGGTCGGCGGCGAGGTGCAGCAGGATCGTGGTGTCGGAACGCTGTGATCCGCCGTCGTCCCGGCCGTACTTGCCGTTGCCCTCGCCGGAGCGGGTGTCGGAGCCGAGGAGCAGTATGTTCTGCGCGTTCAGGACGACGGGCGTCGGCCGGTCCTTCTCGTATGTCCGCAGCTCGGCGGCGGCGGTGGTGTCGGTGGTGATGTTGCCGTCGAGCTTCTCGTAGACCCACCAGCCGGCAGCGGCGGCGGCGAGCACGACGACGGAGGTTCCGAGGGCGGTCCAACGGAGCCAGTGGCTCTTGCGGTTGAGGCCAGAAGGGACGTTTTTTCCGGCGGTCGCGGTCGCGCTGCCGGGATCGGCGTCCGGGGCGGTCGCGGTGGCGTTGCCGGAGTCGGTGTCCGGAGCGGCCTCGGCCACCGCCGGGCCGTCCGTCGCTTCCTCGCGTGTCGTCCGCTCGCTCGGGGGCGTGTCGGCGCCTGCGCGCGCCGTCTCGCGCGCCGGCGCGTCGTCGTCGGGCTCAGGCGTCCCTGCCGCCGGCTCGTTCGCGGCCGGAGTCTCAGGTTCGGCCGGCGTGCCAGCACTGTCGGTCACGTCTGCGTCCATCCTTACAAGGCGTCGGCGGCGCGCTGGGCCGCCGGTCGCTGGGGTAGACGGGCGAACCCCGCGCTTGGTTGTGCTGCGGGAGGCACGTATCGCCGATCATGTACTGCGGTTGAGTGCCGATCCTGATCATCCCGGGTCCCGCTGTGCGCCGGTCGAGTGGCCTCCGGCGGCTTGTCATCTTTCCTGCCCGGCGGCGGTCAAACCGCCTTGTCGGTCACTCGTTCACTTTCGAAACGCTTTTCGAGCGCTGCCGCCGGGAGCTGTTCGAGATGACGGCAGAGCACCACGGAACCACCGGCCGCGAGCGGCGCGAACAGTCCGGCCGACAGGCCCGACCAGTTGTCGTACGAGAGCCCGGACAGCAGCCGTGAGCCGGGCGCGAGACCGCGCTCTCCGGCGTCCGCCCGCGCACGCGCGACGATCTGGTCCGCCGTCAGCTCCGTGCCGTCGACGACGAGCGCCGGCTCGTCCGGATCCACCGGAGCGTACGGCGCGAAGCGGTCGCCCTGGCCCGGCACCTCGACCGCGTAGTCCACAAAGCCCGTCGGCGGCTGCGGAAAACGGCCGCCCAGCGGCCGCAGCGCCAGCGCCACCCGCTCGCCGCGGCACGCGCGCGCCGCGTCCAGCGTGTCGGGGCCACTGACGACAAGATCGGCGCCGGCCGGATCGCCGCCGATCTCGACCGTCACACCGACGGAGGAGCAGGCGAGCAGCCAGACGGCGCTCTGCCAGTGCGCGGGCAGCAGCAGCGCGAGCCGGTCGCCCGGAGCCGCGGCGAGGTCACCTTGGAGCAGATTGGCGGTCTTGGACACCCAGTTGGCGAATGTGGCCACGGACAATTCGACGCGCTCACCGGTGGCATCGTCGTAGAAAGTGACCAAGGGGCGGGCCGGATCCGTGATGAGAGCGGATCGCAGCAGGTCGGCGGGGGTGCGGTCGCTGGCGTTCACGCGGGAAAGGGTACGCCGCCGCGCCGCTCGCCCACCGCCGTACCGGTGACGGCGCCCACCGGTTGGCCCGACGGCCCGTCAGTTTTCCCAGCGGGCGGGACCGTCGGGACGCCGCCAGGATCACCACATGCGTGCCTACCTTGCAACCTCGATCGGTGTCGCGTGCACCGCGGCCCTGATCCTCCCGCTGTCGCTGCCCTCGGGCGCGGTCGCCGCTCCGGGGGCCGCCGTCCCGCGTGCCGTACACCAGCGGGCGGCCTCCCAGCCCACCGTCCCGCCGGACACGGCGGAACCGCCGGGCTCCACCCAGTCGCTTCCGCTGGCCTCTCTCGGCATGGACCGGGCGCTCGGCTCCGCCGCGCGGCAGGGCCTGAACCGGCGTGATGTCAGGTCCTTCTCGCTGCTCGGCCTCGTCTGGGAGAACGCCGACGAAGAACTCAACGGAAGGGTCCAGGTCCGCACCCGCGCGTCCGGGACGCGGCGATGGTCCCACTGGCAGGAACTGGAGACACACAATCAGGAGCACGGCGCCGACCGCGGTACGGAGGAGCGCGACTCCGGAACGGTCCGCGGCTCCACCGCTCCGCTCTGGGTCGGCGGCTCGGACGGCGTCGAGGTCCGGGTGCGGGCCGCCGGCCGGCCGGGCGCGGCCGGACCGCCGCGCACGCGGCTGCCCGAGGGGCTGCGCCTGGAACTGGTCGACCCGGGCAATGGCTCCTCGTCCTCCGGCGGGACGGTCGCGGAGATCGGGGTGACTCCGGACGACATCGTCGGCGACGCCGGGCGTCCGCCGCGAAGACAGCACCGGTCACTCGGCGCGAGCGTCCCGAACGACGCCAGGTCCGCCAACGCGGGTCTCACCATTCGCGGTGGCACCGAGATCCCGGCCCTGTCCAGGAAGCAGACGATGGCCGCTCTCCGTTACTCGCGGCCGCATGTCGGCCCGCGCCCGCGGATCATCACGCGCCGTGGCTGGGGTGCGAACGAGCGGCTGCGCGAGCGGGAGTTGGGCTACACCGGATCCGTTGTCAAGGCGGCCTTCGTCCATCACACCGGGACGGGCAACAACTACCACTGCGCGCAGTCGCCGTCCGTCCTGCGCAGTATCTACCGCTACCACGTCAAGAGCAGTGGCTGGCGCGACATCGGCTACAACTTCGCCATCGACCGGTGCGGAAACATCTACGAAGGGCGGGCCGGAGGAGTGGCCAGGTCCGTCGTGGGTGCTCACACGCTCGGTTTCAACACGAACAGCATGGGCATCGCCGTCCTCGGAACGTACAACCGGATGAAACCACCGGCGGCCACCACGACCGCCATCGCCAGGCTCACCGCGTGGAAGCTCGGGATGTACGGAGTCAACCCGCGCGGCAAGGTCACACTCACATCGGCGGGGAGCGACAAGTACCGGAGGGGCATGCGGGTCAGGCTCAATACGATCTCGGGACACCGGGACGGGTTCGCCACCGAATGTCCAGGAACCCGCCTTTACGAGAAGCTCGGCAAGGCGCGCAGTTCGTCGGCCTGGTACCAGGGCCGCTGAGCAGCGCCGTTGATCCGCACCAGCGACAGGAGACGCCGATCGGGGCCCGCTGATCGAGGCAATGGCCCGGGACGCACCGCACAGGCTGCATACACTGCCGGTCCCATGTACGCGTGTACACGGGTACGTATATGCGTACATGCGAAAGCGCCGGCCCCAGCAGGAAGCAGAGACGACACGGTGACAGAAGCGATCCTCCTGGTCGGCGGCAAGGGCACCCGGCTGCGGCCGCTCACGGTGCACACTCCCAAGCCGATGATCCCGGCGGCGGGCGTCCCGTTTCTCACACATCAGCTCGCCCGCGCGCGTGCGGCGGGCGTCGAACACATCGTCCTCGCCACCTCCTATCTCGCCGAGGTCTTCGAGCCGTACTTCGGTGACGGCTCGTCACTCGGGCTGCGTCTGGAGTACGTCACCGAGCGGGAGCCGCTCGGTACGGGCGGGGCGATACGCAACGTCGCCTCCAGGCTGCGTTCCGGCCCGGACGATCCGGTGCTGATCTTCAACGGTGACATCCTGACGGGCCTCGACATCCAGGCGCTTGTCGCGACGCACGCGTCGTCCGGAGCGGATGTCTCGCTGCATCTGACGCGGGTCGAGGACCCGCGGGCCTTCGGGCTGGTGCCGACGGACGAGAGCGGACGCGTGACGGCGTTCCTGGAGAAGCCGCAGACACCGGAGGAGATCGTCACCGATCAGATCAACGCGGGCGCGTATGTGTTCCGGCGCTCGGTGATCGACTCCATTCCGGCGGGACGGCCGGTCTCGGTGGAGCGGGAGACCTTCCCGGATCTGCTGGCCGCGGGCGCGCATCTCCAGGGCATGGTCGACTCCACGTACTGGCTGGACCTGGGCACGCCGCACGCCTTTGTCCGGGGCTCGGCCGACCTGGTGCTCGGCCGGGCCCCGTCGCCGGCGGTCCCCGGCCGCTGCGGCGACCGGCTGATATTGCCGACGGCCTCCGTGGCGCCCGACGCGAAGCTCACGGGCGGCACGGTGGTGGGCGCGGGCGCGGTGATCCACGAGGGAGCGCGGATCACCGGCAGCGCCGTGCTGGACGGCGCTGTGGTGGAACAGGGCGCGGTGATCACGGACTCGCTGATCGGCGCGGGCGCGCGGGTGGGCGCGCGTACGGTGCTGACGGGCGCGGTCGTCGGAGACGGCGCCCAGGTGGGGGCGGACAACGAACTGCGGGAGGGAGTCCGCGTCTGGTGCGACGCGATCCTCCCGCCGGCGTCGGTGCGATTCTCCTCCGACGAGTAGGACGAGTAGGACGAGCGACCGGGCAGGACGAGCAGACCGGTTTGGACGAGCAGACCGGGCAGGACGAGCAGATCCGGGCAGGATGACCTCCCGCCCCGGCCGCGCCTGGCCGTACCGCCTACTCTCGGGAGAGACCCCGACCCCCGAGGACCTCATCCGTGGCAGGCCGCTTCGTTCCCCGATCCCGTCCCACGCCGAAGGCGCACGCGCGGCCGTCCGTGCCGCGTCCCTCCGGTCCGGTGGACGGGATCCGGCGACGCTGGACGCCTCCGGCGGGACCGTACGATCTCGGACTCGTCCTCGGACCGCTGCGCCGGGGGCCCGGCGATCCGACTTTCCGGGCCGGCTCCGACGGTTCCGTCTGGCGGACGGCCAGGACGCCGGCCGGTCCGGGCACGCTGCGGGTCGTGGCGCGCGGCGGCGCCGTGGAGGCCGAGGCCTGGGGCGCCGGTGCGGAGTGGATGCTGGAACAGCTTCCGGAGCTGCTCGGCGAGTCCGACGAACCGGAGGCGTTCACTCCGCGCCACCGCCTGTTCGTCACGGTCCTGCGGCACCGTCCGGGACTGCGTCTCTGCCGCACCGGGCTCGTGCTGGAGTCGCTGATTCCGTCCGTCCTGGAGCAGAAGGTCACCACCGTCGAGGCGTACCGCGCCTGGCGTCTGCTGGTCCGGAAACACGGAGAGCCCGCGCCGGGACCCGGCGCCGCCGAGGGTCTCCATGTCATGCCGGACGCGCGGACCTGGGCGCTGATCCCGTCCTGGGAGTGGCACAAGGCCGGTGTCGACGCCAAGCGCTCCTCGACGATCCTGCGCGCCGTCCGTGTCGCCCGCCGGCTGGAGGAGGCCGCGGCGATGGACCTGGAGCGGGCCGCCGCCCGGCTGGAGCTGATCCCGGGCATCGGTCCCTGGACCGCCGCGGAGGTCCTCCAGCGTTCGAACGGCGCTCCGGACGCCGTCACCGTCGGCGATCTCCACCTTCCGGGCATCGTCGGCCACGCGCTCGCGGGTGACCGGGACGCGGACGACGCGGCGATGCTGGAGCTGCTCGCTCCGTACGCGGGCCAGCGCCACCGCGCGACCCGGCTGATCCTGCTCGGCGGTCACGCTCCGCCGCGCCGCGCTCCGCGCATGCCGGTCCGGAACATCGCCCGTCTGTAGCGCGTGGCGCCCGTGCGGGCCCGCACGGCGGTACGAGCAGGTCAGCGCACCTCGATGAACGTCCCGGCCTCCCGGGCCGGCCGGTCCTTCGGCGGGGCCGCCGCGTGGCCCACCGCCACCGCGCCCATCGGGTCCCAGTTCACAGGCAGGTCCAGCACGTCCCGTACGACCTCCCGGCAGAACATCGTCGACGAGACCCACGCGGAGCCGAGCCGCTCACCCGCCAGCGCCACCAGGAAGTTCTGCACGCCCGCGCCGGCCGCGACCACGAACATCTCGCGCTCCGCGGCGTCCCGGCGCCGGTCGCCATAGGTGTGCGAGCCGTCCATGACCAGGCACGGCACGACCAGATACGGCGCGCCGCGCAGGACGTCGCCGCGGCGGACGCGCTTGGCGACGGACTCCTCGGACTTGCCGTCGCGGCGCAGATCCGCGATCCAGGCGTCACGCATCGCGTCCAGCAGCCGCGTGCGGGACTCCGCGGACTCCAGGAGGACAAAGCGCCACGGCGTGGTGTGATGCGGGGCCGGCGCCGTGACGGCCGCCGCGACCGCGCGGCGGACCGCGCCCGGGTCGACCGGCTCGTCCGTGAATTCCCGGACCGTGCGCCGCTGGGTGACCGCTTCCCGTACCGCCTCGGACGTGCCGAGCCGGAACATGTCGTCCGCGGCGACCCGCACCATCGCTCGCGCACCGTCGCCGGGCCCGGTGTCGCCGGAACCAGTGGGACCGCCGGAACCGCCGGATCCGGCCACGAGGTGCGGCAGACCGCTCACCACGGCGACCGGCAGGCCCTCCGCCTTGCCTTTCACCAGATCGCCCGCGGCGGCCAGTTCGTCGGCGGTGGCGACGACGGTGGCGCTCAGCGGATTGCCGTGGGCGTCCGTCCCGCCGCGCAGATCGTCCAGGACCCGCACTCCCGCGGCGCCGATCGCCACATCGGTGAGGCCGTTGCGCCAGGGCCGGCCGAAGGTGTCCGTGACGATCACGCCGATGTCCACGCCGAGCGCGTCGCGCAGCCCGTCCCGGATCGTCCGCGCCGAGGCGTCCGGGTCCTCGGGCAGCAGAAGCACCGTGCCGGGGGCGGTGTTGGAGGCGTCGACTCCGGCCGCCGCCATCACCAGACCCAGCCTGTTCTCGACGATACGGAGCGGACCGCGCCGCGCGACCACCCGTACCGTCTCCGTGTCTATGGCGGCCTCGCGGTCGGCCGCCTCGACGATCCGGCCCTCGGCCTTGGAGACGATCTTCGAGGTGACCAGCAGGATGTCGCCGTCCACCAGGCCGGGCTCGGTGGCCGCGATCAGCTTCGCGAGGTCGTCGCCGGGACGCACCTCCGGAAGTCCGGGCAGGGCGCGGACGCGGTACGACGTCATGCCCGTACCTCCTCGGCCAGCGTGAGCGCCTCGCGTGCCATCGCGGCGGCGGCGTCCACGTCCGTCATCAGCAGCGGGACGGCCCTGGTGCGGATCCCCGCGGCCTCGATCTCGGCCACGGCGGCCGCGTCCACGGTGTCGACGAGCCAGCCGTCCAGCAGCCCGGACCCGTAGTGCAGAGCGACGGCCGCGGCGGTCGACTCGACGCCGATGGCGGCCAGTACCTTGTCGGCCATCCCGCGCACGGGCGCGTCGCCGACGATGGGCGAGAGGCCGACGACCGGTACGCCCGCCTCGGCGATGGCTTCCCGGATGCCGGGGACGGCGAGGATCGTGCCGATACTGACGACGGGGTTGGACGGCGGGAAGAGAATGACGTCGGCGGAGGCGATGGCGTCGAGTACTCCCGGCGCGGGCTTCGCCTGGTCGGCGCCGACCGGGACGACCGCCTGGGCTTCCACGGACGCCCGCATCTTCACCCAGTACTCCTGGAAGTGCACCGCCTTGCGTTCGCCGTCCACATCGACGGCGACATGCGTCTCGACGCGGTCGTCGGACATCGGCAGCAGCCGCACGCCCGGCTTCCAGCGGGCGCAGAGCGCCTCGGTGACGGCGCTGAGCGGATAGCCCGCGCCGATCATCTGGGTGCGGACGATATGGGTGGCGAAGTCGCGGTCGCCGAGGCCGAACCACTCGGGTCCGACGCCGTAGGCCGCGAGCTCCTCCTTGACCTGGAACGTCTCGTCGGTACGCCCCCAGCCCTGCTCTTCATTGATGCCACCGCCGAGGGTGTACATCACGGTGTCGAGGTCGGGGCAGACCTTCAGCCCGAACAGATGGATGTCGTCACCCGTATTGCCGATCACCGTGACGTCCGCGTCGGGCGCGGCCTGCTTGAGGCCACGGAGAAAGCGGGCGCCGCCGATACCGCCGGCCAGAACCACAATGCGCATGAGGACAGTGTCTCAGCCGAGAGCCGCCCGATCGGGGGTGGTGGTCGGGGCCTGCGGGTCTCAGGCGCGTACGGCCTCCTGGGCGGCCGGGGCGCAGCGGGCCGAGTGCGCCGGCATCTCGGTCAGGCCCGGGTAGTAGATGTGCAGGCTCACGGCCGGTTCGATCGTGTCGTTGACGACCTCGTGGACATAGCCGGGAGCGAAGACGCGCTGTGCGCCCGGCGCGAGCGCCCGGCTGCCGCGCTCCGTACGCTCCGTCAGTTCACCGGCGAGCACGGTCAGTACGCCCGAGGACGGGCCGTGGCCGTGCGCTCCGCTGCCCTGGCCGGGCACCCAGGAGAGCAGCCACACCTCGTAGCCGGGGCCGGTGCGCAGCCGGTGGTACCAGCGGCTGGTGGCGTCGTACTGGACGAGCGGGGCCCACTGCGCGCGGTCACCGGCGAGGGTGCGGGCGAGGCCGGCGAATTCGGCCACGGTCGCCGGGTGCTCGCGGGCGGGCTGGAGAAGGTGCGGGACCTCAAGGAGGTCGCCGGCGATCTGGAGGTCGCTGTCGCTGTTCATGGGTGCGGTGAATCCTCGGCAGAAAAGATGTGAGGGGGTGTCACGGAGCAATGCGCGAACGCGACGGATGCCGCGAAAACGCTGTGGTGGGGATCAGAAGGTGATCAGACAACCGGAAAGACGGGAGCGCGCGGAAAGCTCGGAACGATTCGAAAGTTCGAAGCACTCGCGAAGATCAGAACGGTCGAGGAGATCGGCTGGAGCCCGAGGGCATCAACAGCAGGAACAGCAACAGCGAGCCTGGACAGCACTGCGGAATCCACGGACGTGGGTCGCGGTCTGAGCGGAGATCACCGGCATACGAACAAAGGTGGCGACCGAGGTCAACGATGTCAACTTGATGACCGATTTGGCGGCAATGTTTCACCTCATCCGGTTACTGAGGCAGGTGAAAGGTTTGTCCACCTGTAAGTGTGGAGACATGGGGCAGCGACCGTGCTCGCAAACACTGTCGCCCCCTCGTGATCAGACTGTGATCCGGATCGCTTCCGCGGCCGGGTCGGCACCAAGGTCGGAGCCGACGGCGTCTCTCTCGTTGAAGGGAGGTGAGTGCGGGTAGGCGATGTGGACGGGCCAGTGGCATGTGTCAGGTTTTTGGTGATTTGAACACTTTCCGCATAGCCTTGGTTCCGCAGAGTGAATACCGGGCCCAATAGCAGATCTCGGCTTGACTGGCCCGGAGCCACACACTTGTAATTTCACTCGTGTCGTTCGGCCGGAAATCGACAGCGGCCGCATCACGGGGACGCAAAAGACAGACGAGGGGCGCACATGACCGAGCTGTTCCAGCAACTGCTGGTCGAGGACGCGGACGAGGAACTCGGCTGGCAGGAGCGCGCCTTGTGCGCCCAGACCGATCCCGAGTCCTTCTTCCCCGAGAAGGGCGGTTCCACCCGTGAGGCAAAAAAGGTCTGCCTCGCCTGCGAGGTCCGCTCCGAATGCCTTGAATACGCCCTTGCCAACGACGAGAGATTCGGTATCTGGGGCGGCCTGTCCGAGCGAGAGCGCCGGCGTCTGAAGAAAGCCGCGATCTGAACGCTGTGCGAACCGGTGTCCGCCGTCTGTTCGACGACCGGCCGGACCCATTGGTCAATCCGCACAACTCCGTACGTAATGACCGGTCCGCGGTCTGCGCCCTTGTCGCAGGCGGCGGACCGTGCTGCTCTCAGCCGTTAGTGTGGGGCCCCGTCCGAGACGCACCAACGCCCCTACGGGGCGATCCCCGGCCGGAGGGCCCGTTACCTCAATGTCCCCCACCACAGCCGCGTTCGTTTCCGCCACCGCCCCCGAGTTTCCGCGGCACGTCGTGACCGCGGTACTCGTCTCCCACGACGGTGCGCGCTGGCTGCCAGACGCCCTCGCCGGGCTGCTCGGTCAGGAACGCCCCGTACAGAACGTCGTCGCGGCCGACACCGGCAGCGCCGACGACTCCGCCCGGCTGCTCACCGAGTCGCTCGGCGACGAACGCGTCCTGCATCTCGCGCGCCGCTCCGGCTTCGGTACGGCCGTCGACGAGGCGGTCCGCTCCGCCGGTGTGCTCACACCCGAGGACCTGCCGTATCTGAAGCGGCCGAGCGGCTGGGACCCGGTGAACCGGGCCTGGCGCGACGACACCTACGACATGCCGGAACTGCCGCACGGCGAACCGGTGCAGTGGCTGTGGCTCCTCCACGACGACTGCGCGCCCGACCCCACCGCCCTCGCCGAGCTGCTGCGCGTCGCCGACTCCGACGAGTACGCCGCCGTCGTCGGCCCCAAACTGCGCGGCTGGTACGACCGCAAGCAGCTCCTCGAAGTCGGCGTCTCCATCGCCAACAGCGGACGCCGCTGGACCGGGCTCGACCGGCGCGAACAAGACCAGGGCCAGCACGACCAGGTCCGTACCGTCCTCTCCGTCTCCAGCGCGGGCATGCTCATCCGCCGCGACGTCTGGGAGGAACTCGGCGGCTTCGACCGCAGACTGCCGCTGATGCGCGACGACGTCGATCTGTGCTGGCGCGCGCACGCCGCCGGCCACCGCGTGCTCGTCGCTCCCGACGCCGTCCTGCGGCACGCCGAAGCGGCCGCCCGCGAGCGCCGTACGGTCGACTGCGCCGGCCGCTCCGTCGTCAACCCGCACCGGGTCGACAAGGCCGGCGCCGTCTACACCATGCTCGTCAACACGCGAGCCGCCGCCGTCCCGTACGTACTGCTCCGTCTCGTCGTCGGAACACTGCTGCGCACCCTCGCCTATCTGGTCGGCAAGGCGCCGGGCCAGGCCGTCGACGAGGTCATGGGACTCTCCGGCACGCTGCTCCGTCCCGGCAGGATCATCAGTGCCCGGCGGCACCGCGGCAAGGGAGTCGTCGAGGCGGCCGAGCTGCGTCCGCTCTTCCCGCCGCCCGGCGCGACGGTGCGGGCCACCTTCGAGCAGATCGCCGGCAGCCTCGGCGACTCCGACTCCGAAGCGGGCGGCTCACGCCACGGCGCCGTCGAGTCGGGACCGGGCGGCGACGACGCCGACTTCCTGGAGATCGAACAGTTCGCCAGGGTGAAGAAGCTCGCGCACAAGCCGGGCCCCGTACTCTTCGCGATCCTGCTGGTCGTCTCGCTCATCGCCTGCCGCGGACTGCTCGGCGGCGGCGCGCTCGCGGGCGGCGCACTGCTGCCCGCGCCCGCGGACGTCTCCGACCTGTGGTCCCGGTACGCCGACGGCTGGCATCCCATCGGTACGGGCGGCACCCAGACCGCGCCCGCCTATCTCGCCGTACTCGCCGCGCTCTCCGCGCTGTTCCTCGGCTCCACCGGCTTCGCGCTGACCCTGCTGCTCGTCTGCTCGGTGCCGCTCGCCGGAGTCACGGCCTACTTCGCCTCCCGGCCTCTCACCGAGTCCCGGCCGCTGCGGGCCTGGGCGAGCATCGCCTACGCCTTCCTGCCCGCCGCGACCGGCGCGCTGGCCACCGGCCGGCTCGGCACGGCCGTGCTGGCCATCCTGCTGCCGCTGATCGCCCGGGCCGGCGTCGCCGCGTACGGACTGCGCGGCGAGGCCCGCGGTAGCTGGCGAGCCACCTGGGCGTACGCCTTCCTGCTGACTTTCGCGATGGCCTTCACACCCGTCGTATGGCCGATGGCGCTGCTGGTCGGCCTCGGTGTCCTGGCGCTGCGCCGTGACGACATAGCCGCGTACGGCCTCCGTGTCCTCGCCGCGCTCGGCACACCGGTGCTGCTGCTGGCGCCGTGGTCGCTCTCGCTCCTGACCAGCCCGTCCGCCTTTCTTCGCGAGGCGGGCCTGGAGTTCGGCACCGGATCGGCCTCCGCACTCGATCTGCTCGGCATGAGCCCCGGCGGACCGAGGACCGCGGGCGGCATCCTGCTGATCGGCGTCGTCCTCGCCGCACTGGCCGCACTGCTCCGCGGCGAGCGGCAGTTCGCCGTACGCGCCGCCTGGGCCGTCGCCGTTGTCGCGCTCGTCTTCGCCGTACTGACCAACAACTCCGGCTGGGCCGGTCCCGCCACCCTCGTCTACGGACTCGCGCTGATCGCGGCCGCCGTGGTCGGCGCGGAAGGCGCCCGGGAGCGGGTCGCCGCGCAGAGCTTCGGCTGGCGCCAGCCGGTCGCCGCGCTCATCGCCGCCGCGTCGGTCTGCGCACCGCTGCTCGCCGCCTGCGGCTGGATGATCAGCGGAGCGGCGGGCCCGCTGGAGCGCCGCGACCCGGTCCAGGTCCCGGCCTTCGTCGCCGAGGAGAGCATCACCCGCGACCAGCCCCGCACCCTGGTCCTCGGCGGCACCTCCGCCGGTGAGGTCTCGTACGTCCTGGTACGCGGCTCTGGCGGGCGGCTCGGTGACGCCGAACTGACCGAGGCCGGCGGAAGCGACGCGCGGCTCGACAAGGTCGTCGCGAACCTGGTCGCCGGATCCGGTGCGGACCAGACCGAGGAACTCAGCGGGTTCGCGGTCCGCTACGTGCTGGTACGGGACGGAGCGCCGCGGCAGATGAGCCGCGTCCTCGACGCCACTCCGGGCCTGAGCCGGCTGAGCCAGCTTGACGGCAGCGCGCTGTGGCGCGTGGACCGCCAGATCTCGCGCGCCACGATCGTCGACGGCAAGGGCGCGGGCGAACCGCTGGCCGTCGCGTCCTCACCGGTCGAGGCACACACGAAGATCCCGGCGGGCGCCGCCGGGCGGGTGCTGAGGATCGCGGACCGGGCCGCCGAGGGCTGGCAGGCCACGCTCGACGGACAGGTGCTGACGAAGAAGACGGTCGACGGCTGGGCCCAGGGCTTCGAGCTGCCGGCCGAGGGCGGCCGGCTGGACCTCACCTACGAGGACCCGCTCACGCACACCGCGTGGATCTGGCTCCAGGGAGCGCTCGCCGTCGTCCTGCTGGTGCTCGCGCTGCCGGGCCGCCGCCGCGAGATCGACGACGATCTGCCCGACGAGGACCTGGAGATTCCGGCGCAGCCGGTGGAGGGCGAGGGCCGCCGGGCCCGCAGGCTGCGGGCGGCGGCGGAGGCCGAGGCGGGACCGGACGCGGAGCCGGGGACCAGCGAGTCCGAGACGGGCGACTACGAGACGGGACAGCAGC
The DNA here is from genome assembly GCF_033795305.1 of Streptomyces sp. AK02-01A. NCBI lineage: Bacteria > Bacillati > Actinomycetota > Actinomycetes > Kitasatosporales > Streptomycetaceae > Streptomyces > Streptomyces sp. AK02-01A. Next base: position 15,780 of record NZ_JARBAE010000045.1, on the reverse strand, counting down.
AGGCCGTCCCGCCGGTGCCCGCGGGCGCTCCCGCGCCTGACCCGTACGGCCAGGACGGCCAGGACGCCCGGCAGGCGCCGTACGCGGCGGTGCCGCAGCAGCCGGCGTACGGCGAATGGGACGGCGGCGCGTACACGGGCGCGGAATACGCCCAGGCCCAGCAGCCGAACGAGCCGTACGCGAATGAGCAGTACCAGCACGACCAGTACCAGCACGAGCAGTACCAGGACGGGCAGTACGGCGAAGGCCAGTACCAGCAGCAGTATCAGCAGTACCAGGCCGATCCGTATCAGGAAGGCCAGGGGCAGTACGACCCGTCGGTGTACGACCCGTACGGCTACGGACAGCAGCAGCCCTACGCCGACGACCCCGAGAACGAGCGGCGTCAGCGTCCCGACGGGAGCAACCAGTGAACCGTACGACCCTCTCCCTCCTCGCGGCCGCCACCGCACTCGCCGCCGTCACCGGATTCGCGGCGCTCACCGCGCCGGACGGTACGGACACGGCGTCGGCCCAGGCGCCGGCGCGGTTGCCGGTGGAGCGCAGCAGTCTTCTCTGCCCGGCGCCGAGCGTCTCGGAGATCGCGGAGACGACGTACACCTCGTTCACGCCGGCCGGCGGCACCGGCGGTGGTGCCGCGACCGGCACGGCGGAACTGCGGGAGTCCACCGTCACGCTGGCCGACCCGTCCGGCACTGACGACAAGGCCGACGACAAGAGCGACGACAGCGCCGATGACAAGGACAGCGCCGACACCGCCGAGGACAAGGACAGCGCCGACGACAAGGCCGGCAAGAAGGACGACCCGAAGAAGGACGCGGCTCAGGACAAGGCGTTCATCGCTCTGAAGGAGCCCGGCAAACCGGTCGCGGCCGAGGCGAGCGGCGCCGAGGCACCGGCTCTCGTCGGCGTCGCCACCGGCCGGTTCGCGCCGGGCTGGACCACTCAGCAGACCACCACCGTCGCCGTGGGCGGCGCGCGCGGCCTGCTCGGCACGGCCTGCGCCGCGCCCGACACCGACTTCTGGTTCCCGGGAGCCGACACGGAGAAGACGCGGCAGGACTACGTCCATCTCACCAACCCGGACGACACCGCCGCCGTCGCCGACATCGAGCTGTACGGGAAGGACGGCGCGCTCAAGGCTGAGGTGGGCGAGGGCGTTCCGGTGCCTCCTCGGTCCAGCGTCCCGGTGCTGCTCTCCACTCTGACCACCGACGCCGCGGCCGATGTGACCGTCCATGTCACCACCCGTACCGGCCGGGTGGGCGCCGTGGTGCGCGCCGCCGACGACACGGCGGGCAGCGACTGGCTGGCCGCCTCCGCCGATCCCTCGGGCCGTGTGGTGCTGCCGGGTATCCCGGCGGACGCGACCGATGTCCGGGTGGTGGCGTTCGCGCCCGGCGACGACGACGCCGATCTGAAGGTGCAGCTCGCGGGGGCCGACGGCACGATCACTCCGGCCGGCCACGAGACCCTGCACGTCAAGTCACGCATGACCGCGTCCCTCGACCTCGCGGACGTCACCAAGGGCGAGGCGGGTTCGCTCGTGCTCAGCCCGGCCGACGGCGGACGCGCGACCCCGGTCGTCGCGGCGCTGCGCGTGGTGCGCGGCAAGGGCGACAAGCAGGAGATCGCGTTCATCCCGGCGACGGGCCCGATCGCGGCACGGGCCACCGCGGCCGACAACCGCGCCAAGGGATCGACGCTTTCGCTGACGGCGCCGGGCGCGGCCGCGAAGGTCAAGGTCACGGCTTCGGCGGGCACCGAGGCGGGAGAGCCGGTCGTGAAGACGTACACCGTCAAGGCCGGTACGACCCTGGCCGTGACCCCGCCGGTGCCGGCGGGCCTGAAGGGCTCGTACGCGCTGACGGTCGAGCCGGAGTCGGGCGGTCCGGTGTACGCGGCGCGCACGCTGGCGCTGCCCGAGGACGGCGTCCCGATGTTCACCGTGCAGACGCTGCCGGACGACCGGGGAACGGTGTCCGTGCCGAAGGCCAGGGAGGATCTCTCGATCCTCGGCGCCCGCGACTAAGGGCTGTCCCGTACAGAAGGACCCCGGCCCGGTCGGCGGACGGCCGGGGTCCTACTCCTGTCCGTACCGCGGATCGACGGATTCCGGCGCCAGGCCGAGCAATTCCGCGACCTGCTCGACAACGATCTCGTGCACCAGCATCGCCCGGTCGTCGCGGCTCTTGGTGCGGATCTCCACGGGCCTGCGATAGACGATGATGCGCGCGGGATGCTCCTTGCCCGCCGGGACCGAACTGCCGAGCGGCACGGACTCGTCCTGTGCGGTGGGCACGTCCAAGACCAGGAACTCGACCTCCGCGAGCTGAGGCCAGCGCCGCTCCAGCCGGTCCACGGAGTCCGCGACGAGATCGCGGAACGTCTCGGAACGGCTGGCCGAAAGTGGCACCTGGGGCGGAGCGACGGGCCCGCGCATACCGCGGCCGTGCCGGTCGCGGCGGCGCGGCCGGGGTTCGGCCGGGCGGGGCGGTACAGGACTGTCCATCACTGACGCAGCGTAGCCCTCCCGGGGAGCGGGCGATCGCGGCTGCCGGCCCCTCGGACGGCATGTCGCATATTGAACATTCAGGCCAAGCTTGGGCTCGATTCCATACGCCCTCGCGATCACCGATCTCGCCTTCCTTGACGGGATTTGTCCCAAGTGATGACCGCGTCACGGGCTGTCGTTGACCTGTCACACCACCTTTCATGCAGGTCAGACCGGTTGCTTCCAGCCAAGTTGGGTGGGATGCCATGGCGCGACACGGTGGGGTGACCTGGTGGAGAGTCGTCGCGGCCCGCTCAAGAGTGCGGTACCGTCCAACATCGTGAGCCCTGTACGTCGCTGTTCGCGCACCGCGTGCGGCCGCCCTGCTGTCGCGACACTGACGTACGTCTATGCCGACTCGACCGCGGTCCTCGGCCCGCTCGCCACCTACGCCGAGCCTCACTGCTACGACCTGTGTGCGGAACACAGCGAGCGGCTGACCGCTCCGCGCGGCTGGGAGGTCGTCCGTCTGACGGACGGCTCGGCTCCCGCACGCCCGAGTGGTGACGATCTTGAGGCACTGGCCAACGCCGTACGTGAAGCCGCCCGCCCTCAGGAGCGCGCCGCCGGCGGCGGTGTCGCCGGCAACACCGGTAACAAGGGGACCCGAGGAGTGGATCCGACCGAGGCCGGGCGCCGGGGGCATCTGCGGGTGCTGCGCTCTCCCGAGTCGTGATACGCCGACGCCGGGCCGCCAGATCCTGAGCCGCCGGCCCTGATCCCGCGCCACTGATCCGCGCTTCCGGCCGGGCCGGTCACGTTCGTGGCGCGCGCGGCCGTCCGTCTCTTCGCCGTCGCTTCCGGTCCCTGTCTCCTCCGGAATTTCTCCGGCGCCGCTCTCTTTGACGAGGTTTTCCGGTACGGATCCTGTGTCGGGCATTGACCTGCGCTTGGCGCGGACACGACCATTCCCCCACCTGTGAGAGATCAGTTTCCGTATCGCGGAATCCGGAGGACTGTCGTGTTCGTACAGCAACTGGAACCCGTCGCCGACTCGCTCGCCCTCTCCGCCCTTGTCGCCGCCTTACCACTGGCCGCCGTGCTGATCCTGCTCGGCGCCGTCCGGATGAAAGCCCACCTCGCGGGGCTCATCGGCCTCACGGTCGCCGTGCTGGTCGGCTGGCTCGTATTCGGCATGCCCTTCGGCCAGACCCTCTCGGCCGGTGCGCAAGGCGTGCTCTTCGGCCTCTTCCCGATCATGTGGATCGTCGTCAACGCCCTCTGGGTGTACCGGATGACGGTCCGTACCCACCATTTCGACATCCTGCGCCGCTCCTTCGGACGCCTCTCCGACGATCCTCGTATCCAGGCGCTGGTCATAGCCTTCTGCTTCGGCGCGCTGCTTGAGGCGCTCGCCGGTTTCGGGGCGCCGGTCGCCATCTGTTCGGTGATGCTGGTGGCGCTCGGCTTCGACCCGGTCAAGGCCGCCGTGGTCTCCCTCGTCGCCAACACCGCGCCGGTCGCCTTCGGTGCCATGGGCACACCGGTGGTGACACTGGCTCAGGTCACCGGGCTGCCGCTGGACACGGTCGCCGCGGTCGTCGGCCGGCAGACACCGCTGCTCGCGCTCGTCGTACCGCTGGTGCTGGTCTGGCTGGTCGACGGGCGGCGCGGACTGCGCGAGACCTGGGTGCCCGCGCTGGCGTGCGGAGTCGCCTTCGCCGTCGCGCAGTTCGCCGCCTCGAACTACGTCTCCGCGCAACTCGCTGACATCGGGGCCGCGCTGGTGGGCGCGGCGGCGCTGGTGGCGGTTCCCTCGGCGCGCCGTCCCGCGGCGGAACCGGTGCGCGCGGCGGTGCTCACGGGCGCCCGGAGCGAGGACCTGGACCAGGTGGACCCGCGCCGCGAAGTGGTGCGCGCCTACGCGCCGTACGCGCTGATCGTGGTCGTCTTCTCCGTCGCGCAACTCCCGCCGGTCAAGGACCTGCTGGCCAAGGCGACGCGCAGCTTCGACTGGCCCTTCCTCGATGTCGCGGACTCGAAGGGCGAGCCGGTCGGCGCGAACATCTTCTCTCTGCCACTGGTCGCCACGGGCGGCACGCTCGTCCTGCTCGCGGGCCTGCTCACGGCTGTGGTGATCGGTGTGCGCGCGGGCGACGCGGCGCGGGAGTGGGCGGCGACCGTCTACGAACTGCGGTACGCCATCCTCACCGTCACCTCGGTGCTGGCCCTCGCGTATGTGATGAATCTGTCCGGACAGGCGGGCACCATTGGACACTTCGTCGCGGCGGCGGGCGCCGGACTGGCGTTCCTCTCGCCGATTCTGGGCTGGTTCGGGGTCGCGGTCTCGGGCTCGGACACCTCGGCCAACGCCCTTTTCGGCGCACTCCAGGTGACGGCGGCACAGCAGTCCGGCCTCTCGCCGGAGCTGCTGGCGGCGGCGAACAGTTCCGGCGGAGTGCTCGGCAAGATGATCTCTCCGCAGAATCTGACGATCGCGTGCGCTGCGGTCGGTCTCGCGGGGAAGGAGGGAGATCTGCTGCGCAAGGTGCTGCCGTGGAGTCTCGGGCTGCTGCTGGTGATGTGTCTGATCGTGCTGGGACAGAGCACGTCGGTGCTGGGCTGGATGCTTCCGTGACTGCGAGCGGGTAACCGTGCGGGTAGTTTGAAGTGTCCGCAGTGACAGAAACCTCTGGAGGGTTGGCCGTGGCCGATTTGTCGCAGATCGTGAAGGCGTACGACGTGCGAGGGGTGTACCCGGACCAGCTCGACGACGGACTCGCGGAGCTTTTCGGCGCCGCCTTCGTCGAGGTCACGGGCGCCGAGGCGATCGTCGTCGGCCATGACATGCGGCCCTCCTCACCCGGACTGGCGTCGAGCTTCGCGCGGGGCGCCGTCTCGCGCGGAGCGGACGCCACGATCATCGGGCTGTGCTCCACCGACCAGCTCTACTACGCGTCGGGCAGCATGGATCTGCCGGGCGCGATGTTCACGGCGTCGCACAACCCGGCCCGTTACAACGGCATCAAGATGTGCCGGGCCGGGGCGGCGCCGGTGGGCCAGGACACGGGCCTGGCGGAGATCCGCGCGCTGGTCGAAGGCTGGCTGGCGCAAGGCGCTCCGGCGTCGGTGACCAGGCCCGGACACCTCACGGAGCGCGACACGCTGGCGGATTACGCCGCGTATCTGCGGTCGCTGGTCGACATCTCACGGATCCGCCGGCTGAAGGTCGTCGTGGACGCGGGCAACGGCATGGGCGGGCACACCGTCCCGACGGTGCTCGGTGGCCTGCCGCTGGACGTGGTGCCGATGTACTTCGAGCTGGACGGTACGTTCCCGAACCACGAGGCCAACCCGCTCGACCCGAAGAACATCGTGGACCTCCAGGCCCGTGTCCGGGCCGAGGGCGCCGACCTGGGGCTGGCCTTCGACGGTGACGCGGACCGCTGCTTCGTCGTCGACGAGCGCGGCGAGGGTGTCTCGCCGTCGGCGATCACCGCGCTGGTGGCCGCGCGCGAGCTGGCCAAGCACCCGGGCGGCACGGTCATCCACAACCTGATCACCTCCTGGTCCGTGCCCGAAGTCGTCAGAGAACAGGGCGGCACTCCGGTGCGCACCCGGGTCGGCCACTCCTTCATCAAGCAGGAGATGGCGACCACGGGCGCGGTGTTCGGCGGTGAGCACTCCGCGCACTACTACTTCCGCGACTTCTGGAACGCCGATACGGGCATGCTGGCGGCGCTCCATGTCCTGGCGGCGCTCGGCGGCCAGGACGGCCCGCTCTCCGAGCTCGTCTCCTCGTACGACCGCTATGCCGCCTCCGGAGAGATCAACTCCACCGTCGACGACCAGACGGCCCGGATGACCGCCGTCCACGAGGCGTTCGCGAAGCGGGACGGCGTGACGATCGACGAACTCGACGGGCTGACGGTGACATCGGCGGACTGGTGGTTCAACGTCCGTCCGTCCAACACGGAGCCGCTGCTGCGGCTGAATGTGGAGGCGCGGGACGAGACGACGATGGCGAAGGTGCGGGACGAGGCGCTGGCGCTGATCCGCGCCTGAGTCCGGAGGACGGGAGTACGAGGGACCTGAGCACGGGTGCCTGAGCACGGGTGCCTCAGTACGGGTGCCCTCAGTACGGGTGCCTCAGTATGGGCGCCTCAGTACGGGTGAGGAGGCGCGGGCCCGCGCGACGGCGTCGGCCCGTGCCTCTTCCGCGCTCCGGGCCGCCGTGCCCGCGGTCCGGCCTCCGCGGTCCGGCCTCCGCGGTCCGGCCCCGCGTCCGTCATCCCGGAATGAGCCCCGGCCCTTTGCCCGGCGGTAGGCTGACGTGGCCCGATCCGCCTGTTCGAAGGGACACCACCCTTATGCCGCTCGAAGCCGGTCTCCTGGAGATCCTCGCCTGCCCGGCCTGCCACGCGCCGCTCAGCGACCGCACCGCGGCCGAGACTCCTGAGCTGATCTGCACCGCCGAGGACTGCGGTCTGGCCTATCCGGTACGGGACGACATCCCGGTTCTCCTTGTCGACGAGGCACGCCGCCCCGCGTAACCAGCCAGGCGTGCCGCTCCGCTCCCGTCAGCCGGTCCGGCCCGCCAGTCCACGTAAGCCCCGCTCTGGCACCGCCACAGCGACCGGCGATCGGAGGCCCATCCACATGCTCGACGAGTCGCTGCTCGACGCGCCCGACGCGCTGGCCCAGGCCGACCGCGGTGGTCTCCTCCGTGGCGTCGCCGAGGCCGGAGCGCGTGTGCGCACCGCCCTGCGGAACACCGCCGAGGCCGGAGTCGCCGCGCTCAGCCCCGAAGGCCGTCCTCGCGCCGTACTGATCGCGGGATCCGGCGCCGCCGCGGCCGGTGTCGCCGATCTCGTCGCGGCCCTGGCCGGTGGAGCCGCGCCCGTGACCCGGCTCCGCCCCACCGGCGTCGCGCCGGCCGCGGGCGCGCTGCGCTGGACACTCCCGGGCTGGGCCGGATCCGTGGATCTGCTCCTGATCGTCACCACCGAGGGCAGCGAACCCGGCCTCGCGCTCCTCGCCGAGCAGGCGTACCGCCGCGGCTGCACGGTCGTCGCCGTCGCTCCGCGGCGCTCTCAGCTGAGCGAGGCGGTCGACGGTACGCACGGCCTGGTCGTCCCGATGGCGACGACACCGCACGAGCAGTACGAGGACAAGGGAACGCTGGCGGCCGGTCCCGGCGCTCTGTGGTCCCTGCTGGTCCCGCTGCTCGCGCTCCTCGACCGGGTCGGGCTGCTCACCGCGCCGGCGGAGAGCCTCCAGCTCGTCGCCGACCGGCTCGACCGCGTGGCCGAACGCTGCGGCCCGGCCGTCGCCACGTACAGCAACCCGGCCAAGACCCTCGCCGCCGAACTCGCCGACAGCCTGCCGCTGATCTGGACCGAGGGCACGGCGGCCGCGCCGGCGGGCCGCCGCTTCGCCGCCGTACTGGCCGAACTGACCGGCCGACCCGCTCTCGCCGCCGAACTCCCGGAAGCCATCACGGCCCACGGTTCGCTGCTCGCCGGGAACTTCGCGGGCGGCGGCACCGAACCGGATGACTTCTTCCGCGACCGGGTCGAGGAACGCCAGGCCCTGCGCGCCCGTATCGTCCTGCTCCGCGACCGTCCCGCCGGCGGTCTGACCGCCGCTCCCGCCGCCCGCGAACTCGCCCTCGGCCATGACACGGCCATCAGCGAACTGGAGCCGGAAGCGGGCAGCGAACTCGAAGCACTGGCCGAGCTCATCGCCGTCACCGACTTCGCCACCGTCTACCTGGCTCTCGCCGGGGGCGCACCCGTATGACACGGACCTGGCGCCGCCGGCACGTCATCGATCCACCACGTCACTGATCACCACGTACAAGGAAGCCCATCCATGGACCGCCTCTCCAACACCGTGCGCCCCTATGCCTGGGGCTCCACGACCGCCATCCCGGAGCTGCTCGGCGTCGCCCCGACCGGCGAGCCCCAGGCCGAGATGTGGATGGGCGCCCATCCGGGAGCACCGTCCCGCCTCGACCGCGGCGCGGGGGAGCAGCCGCTCTCCGCCGTCATCGACGCCGACCCCGAGACGGAACTGGGCGCGGCGGCGGCGCTGAAGTTCGGCCCACGCCTGCCGTTCCTCCTCAAGCTCCTCGCCGCCGGTTCACCGCTCTCCCTCCAGGTCCATCCCGACCTCGCGCAGGCACGGGAGGGGTACGCGGACGAGGAGCGCCGCGGCGTCCCGATCGACGCGCCGGACCGCAACTACAAGGACGCCAACCACAAGCCCGAACTGATATGCGCGCTCACGCCCTTCGACGGACTCTGCGGTTTCCGCGCACCCGGCGAGGCCGCGGAGCTCCTCGCGCGGCTGGACGTCGACTCGCTCAAGCCGTACGTCGACCTGCTCCACGCCCATCCCGAAGAGGCCGCGCTGCGTGAGGTCCTGACCGCGGTCCTGGCCGCCGATCCGGACGAGATGGCCGCGACCGTCACCGAGACCGCCGCGGCCGCCGAACGTCTCGGCGGCGACTACACGCCGTACGTGTCGATCGCCCGCCACTATCCCGGCGACCCCGGCGTGATCGCCGCCATGCTGCTCAACTACGTACAACTGCGTCCCGGCGAGGCGCTCTTCCTCGGCGCCGGTGTTCCGCACGCCTATCTCAACGGCCTTGGCGTCGAGATCATGGCCAACTCGGACAACGTCCTGCGCTGCGGCCTCACTCCCAAGCACGTGGACGTCCCCGAACTGCTCCGTATCGTCCGCTTCGAGGCGAGCGAGCCGGACGTCCTGCGGCCCGAGGCGTCCAGCTCCGGCGAGGAGCTCTACGACACTCCCATCGACGAATTCCGGCTGTCCCGCTATGTCCTGACACCGGACGCGGCCGTACGCGACCTCACGGCCGCCACGCCGCAGATCCTGCTCTGCACGGCCGGGGCGCCGTCCGCGAACGACCTCGCGCTCACTCCCGGTACCTCCGTCTTCGTACCGGCGGGCGAGAAAGCCGAACTGTCAGGTGTCGGCACGGTTTTCCGGGCAACAGTGGTGGTCTGACCAACTGGCCTCGCCGGGCGGCTGCAACAATGTGCCGCCGTAGCGCGGCGCCAGGGCCGCGGCACCGAAGAAGGGACATCAACGCACCCATGAGCGCGTCAGGCGGAACCAAGGCGATCGTGGCGGCGCTCGGCGCCAACCTCGCGATCGCGGCAGCCAAGTTCGTGGCGTTCCTCTTCAGCGGTTCGTCGTCCATGCTCGCGGAGAGCGTCCACTCCCTCGCCGACTCCGGCAACCAGGGACTGCTGCTCCTCGGCGGCAAGAAGGCACAGCGCGAGGCCACTCCGCAGCATCCCTTCGGCTACGGGCGTGAGCGCTACATCTACGCCTTCCTCGTCTCCATCGTGCTCTTCTCGGTGGGTGGCATGTTCGCCATCTACGAGGGCTACGAGAAGGTCATGCACCCGCACGAGATCGAGGCCTGGTACTGGCCGGTCGGGGTGCTCATCTTCGCGATCATCGCGGAGTCGTTCTCCTTCCGTACCGCCATCAAGGAGTCCAACGTCACGCGCGGCCAGCTTTCCTGGACGGACTTCGTCCGCCGCGCCAAGGCTCCGGAGCTTCCCGTCGTGCTCCTGGAGGACTTCGCCGCGCTGATCGGTCTCGTGCTCGCGCTCTGCGGTGTGGGTGTGTCGCTGGCCACCGGTGACGGCGTCTGGGACGGCGTCGGCACGCTCTGCATCGGTGTCCTCCTCATCGTGATCGCGCTGGTCCTGGCGGCCGAGACGAAGTCCCTGCTCCTCGGCGAGTCCGCGGGGACGGAGGACGTGGAGAAGATCAAGGCCGCGCTCGTCGACGGCGATGTGGTGACGGACATCATCCATATGCGTACGCTCCACCTCGGCCCCGACGAACTGCTGGTCGCCGCCAAGATCGCGGTCCAGCACGACGACACGGCCGCCGAGGTCGCGCATGCCATCAACGCCGCCGAGTCGCGGATCCGCGAGGCGGTTCCGATCGCCCGTGTGATCTACCTGGAGCCGGACATCTACAGCGAGCGGGCAGCGGCGCAGGACCCGGCCGCCGCCGAGAACCCGGACGGTCCGACTCCGGATCCCGCCCACTGACACCGGCGCTCCACCGTCGCTCCGGCCACCGGTGCCGGTGGCCGGAGCGACGCCGGTTCGACAGCGGCGCGTCCTGAAACGCACGACAACGGCCGCCCGGACCTTCCCTCGTCCCGTATCCCTTCCTCATTCGGCTGTGGGCCGCCGGGCCGGTCGGTGTAGATTCGTCCGGAGAGCCAGACGTCGCTGCTGATGGCGGTCGGGCGGTCCGCCCTCGCGGACCGGCCGAGGGAGAGAGGGCCTCCGACGGACTGCGCCGCGAGCGCCCGGGCATTCGTATGCCCTCCGCCGCAGAGCCAGCCGTACGTACCCACCCTCGACCCCTTTACGAGGAGCAGCTCGTTATGACGACTGTCGCCAACCGACAGGACTTCAAGGTCGCCGATCTCTCGCTCGCCGAGTTCGGCCGCAAGGAGATCACCCTCGCCGAGCACGAGATGCCCGGCCTGATGTCGATCCGCGCGGAGTACGCCGCGGCGCAGCCGCTCGCGGGCGCCCGCGTCACCGGCTCCCTGCACATGACCGTGCAGACCGCGGTCCTCATCGAGACCCTGGCCGCGCTCGGCGCCGAGGTCCGCTGGGCGTCCTGCAACATCTTCTCCACCCAGGACCACGCCGCTGCCGCCATCGCCGTCGGCCCCAACGGCACTCCGGAAAACCCTCAGGGCATCCCCGTCTTCGCCTGGAAGGGCGAGACGCTGGAGGAGTACTGGTGGTGCACGGAGCAGGCGCTGACCTGGCCGAACACGCCCACCGGCGGCCCCAACATGATCCTGGACGACGGCGGTGACGCCACGCTCCTGGTCCACAAGGGTGTCGAGTTCGAGAAGGCCGGCGAGGCCCCCGACCCGGCCACCGCCGACAGCGAGGAGTTCGGCTACATCCTCCGTCTGCTGAACCGCACCCTCTCCGAGAACCCGCAGAAGTGGACCCGTCTGGCGTCCGAGATCCGCGGTGTCACCGAAGAGACCACCACCGGTGTCCACCGTCTGTACGAGATGCACCGCGACGGCACCCTCCTCTTCCCGGCGATCAACGTCAATGACGCTGTCACCAAGTCCAAGTTCGACAACAAGTACGGCTGCCGCCACTCCCTGATCGACGGCATCAACCGCGCCACCGACGTCCTGATCGGCGGCAAGGTCGCGGTCGTCTTCGGCTACGGCGACGTCGGCAAGGGCTGTGCCGAGTCCCTGCGCGGTCAGGGCGCCCGCGTGATCATCACCGAGATCGACCCGATCTGCGCGCTCCAGGCGGCGATGGACGGCTACCAGGTCTCCACGCTCGACGACGTCGTCTCCATCGCTGACATCTTCGTCACCACGACCGGCAACAAGGACATCATCATGGCCGCGGACATGGCCAAGATGAAGCACCAGGCGATCGTCGGCAACATCGGCCACTTCGACAACGAGATCGACATGGCCGGCCTTGCGAAGATCGACGGCATCGTCAAGGACGAGGTCAAGCCGCAGGTCCACACCTGGACGTTCCCCGACGGAAAGACGATCATCGTCCTCTCCGAGGGCCGCCTGCTGAACCTGGGCAACGCGACCGGCCACCCGTCCTTCGTGATGTCCAACTCGTTCGCGGACCAGACGCTGGCCCAGATCGAGCTGTTCACCAAGCCGGAGGAGTACCCGACGGAGGTCTACGTGCTTCCCAAGCACCTGGACGAGAAGGTCGCTCGCCTCCACCTCGACGCGCTCGGTGTGAAGCTCACGACTCTCCGCCCGGAGCAGGCCGCCTACATCGGCGTCGATGTCGCGGGCCCGTACAAGCCCGACCACTACCGCTACTGAGCCACGTCGCCGAAGGGCTGACGGCCCGACGGATCACTGACGCGCCCTCATAGACAGGTACCGGCGGTACCGGACAGGCCCCCGCACCCCCGTGTCGGGGGCCTGTCCCGTGGGCGGCGACCGTAGTGGCCGCTCCGGCTCATCCGGGGCCCGCACACCGCGCCGACTCTCCTCCAGCGCCCCGCGGCCAGGTCCGCTCGCGCCCGTGCCGCTCGCGCCCGTCCGATACGGGCCGTGTCAGTCGGCGAGCACTCGAAAGACTCGAAGGACCCCATGCCCCGCGGCCGCTATTCGCTCCATGATCCGCATGATCACACCCCTCTCGGTGACGAACACTTCCACTGCGCGCCAGGCCCCTCCGGCTGGCGCTATGTCTCCCAGACCACCACTCCCTCCGGCGACCACGCCGGCTCCGTCGATCTGGCCCTCGACGAACTCGGCCGCCCCATCCGCCTTGAACTCCACGCCGCGAGCTGGCAGATCCGAGGCGCCGCCATCGACGGCGTCACCTGGGTCCGCACCGACCCGTCCGGCGTCCACGCCACCGAAGGCAATGTCCGCGCCCACGCCTTCACCGGCACCTCTCCCGCTTTCCTGGTCGCGACGGCCCGGCTCCTGCGGCTGACCCCCGGCTCTCCCTCGACGCGCGTACGCCTTGTCGCCTTCACAGACCCGGTCCTGGCACCTCGCACGCTCGACCAGTCGTGGGCCTTGCTGAAGAGTGAAGCGCACGCCACTGACAATGGGCCTCTGACAGTGGACGAGTACCAGGTCAGCGCCCTGGACACCGGCGAACAGCACACCGTCCACCTCGCCGGCGACGTGGTGCTCTCGGCTCCGGGCATCGAACTGGAAGACCTGGAAACACCGCCCTCCGTCCTGCCGTGACCGGACAGGACGTAGGCGCCTACGCCGGCGGGGCGAAGCCGGTGGCAGGCGGCGATCCGGCATCCGGAGCCCGGCCCGGTGCCGGCTCCGCCGCGTGCCGCCGTACCGCGGCCGGTTCCGTCCCGGCACCGGCCGCGCGCGCCGCCGTCCCGGCCGTCGGCGGCGCGAACGCGGGAGCCGGGTAGGCGGCGGCACCGGCCGGACCGGGAGCGGCGGCTCCGAAGGTCCGCCTCGCGTCCCGCGTCTGCCGCTCGTTGACCACGGCCGCCAGATACGCGGCCGGAGACACTCCCTGCGGCGCCGGCGTTCCCGTACACGCCGCCAGATCGCCGGCCAGCCGCTCGGCCATCGACCGGCCCACCGGCGCGTCGAGCTGCTCCATTCGCGTCAGGTACTGGCGTATCGCGAGCCACAGATCATCCGGCACGGCGGAGAGATCCAGCTCCGCGAAGCGTCCGACGAGCCACGGCGGCGGAGGTGGAACCGTCGCCAGACGCACGGCCGGCACCCGCTCCCGTACGACGAGAGTTCCCGCGAAGACATCGCCGATCCGCCGCCCTCGCGCGGACACCAGCGAAGCGATACAGGCGATGACCCCGAACGACAACAGGACCTCCACCACTGCCATCGCCCCGCGCACCAGCGCGTGCCGGAACCGGATGGGCCCGCCGTCGTCCCTGACGACCCGCAGTCCGCAGGCCAGCTTGCCCAGCGAGCGTCCGTGGCTGAGCGTCTCCACCGCGATCGGCAGACCCACCAGCACGAGCAGGAACGTCGCTATGGCCAGCGCCATGGCCGCGGCGTCGTCCAGCGCGCCCGTCGCCAGGACAATCCCGAACGACACCAGAAAGTAGGCCGCCCAGGCCACCACGAGGTCGATCGCCAGCGCCAGCGCCCGGCTCGGCAGTTTCGCCGGGCGGAGCCCCAGCACGACCGCATCGCCCGTTACGAGCTCATCCACCGATGCCCACCCCTCGCCAACCTTCCCTGCCCCTGGAAGCCTCAGTCTGCCAAGCTGACCCGCAGCGCGCCGCGGTAGTACGGACCGTACGCACCAAGTGCCTGGAGCAGCAGCCGACCATGGATCTCGATGTCTTTGTGGCAGCCCACCGCGACGAGTGGGACCGTCTGGATCATCTCCTGCGCCGGAGTCGCCGCCTCAGCGGTTACGAGGCCGACGAACTCGTCGCCCTGTACCAGCTCACGGCCACCCATCTCTCCCTGGTCCAGTCCAGCGCGCCCGATCCCACGCTCACCACACGCCTCACCCAGCTCGTGGCCCGTGCCCGTGCCACTGTCACCGGCACCCGCCGCGCCACCTGGCGCGACGCCGCGCGCTTTCTGACCGCCGGTTTTCCGGCGGCCGTCTACCGTTCCCGGCACTGGTGGGTCCCGACCGCACTCCTGAGCACGCTTCTCGCGGCGGCCATCGGATGGTGGATCGGAGCCCATCCCGAGGTCCAGGCGGCGATCGCCGCTCCTGAGGAACTGCGGCAGATGACACGGCCCGGCGGTGAATACGAGACGTATTACTCCAGCCATCCCGCGGCGTCCTTCGCGGCTCAGGTCTGGACGAACAACGCTCAGGCGGCCGCCATGTGCCTGGTCCTGGGCGCGTTCCTCTGCCTGCCGGTGATCTGGATCCTCTTCACCAATGTGCTCAATCTGGGCGTTGGCATCGGTCTGATGTCGTCGGCCGGCCGCCTCGACACCTTCCTGGGCCTGATCCTTCCGCACGGTCTGCTCGAACTCACCGCGGTCTTCGTGGCGGCCGGCACGGGCCTCCGCCTCGGCTGGACGTTGATCGACCCGGGTCCGTACAGCCGCCGGTCCGCACTGGCCCGACAGGGCCGCGCCGCGGTCGGCATGGCCATCGGTCTTGCCCTGGTGCTCTTCGTGTCAGGCGTGATCGAAGGCTTCGTGACGCCGTCCGGCCTGCCTACATGGGCCCGAATCGCCATTGGTGTCGCCGCTGAGGCGGCGTTCCTGGCGTACGTCTACGTCCTCGGCGGGCGAGCGGCCCGTGTCGGCGAGACGGGAGACGTGGAGGCCACGGACCGGAGCGCCGAACTGCCCGTCGCCGCCTGATGTGCGCATCCCGTCCCTGAGCTGTTAGTCTCCTCTTCGCCTCACCAAACCGTTGACACGGTCTGTGTGGGGAGGTAGATTAGAACGGTTGCCTCGAAGTTGGACAAGCTTCGAGTGCGGTGGTACAAATCTACGCGGCTCCCGACGGAAATTGAATTTCCGTGGAGTCCAGCGACTCGACTCTTGGATGAGTGAAGGCCGATGTGATCGGCCTGAATGTTTCTCTGATAAAGTCGGGTCCGCCGAAAGGCAAAAGGCCAATCCAAAGGCCACCGGAATTCAAGCGGCAAGAACAGCCAAATGAATCTGGTAGAGTCGGAATCGCTGGAAAGGGAAACGCGAAAGCGGGAACCGGGAAGGCGGCCCCGCCGGCCGGGGAAATCGGATACGAAAGCATCTGATA
>NZ_JARBAE010000044.1:0-60350 GCF_033795305.1 Streptomyces sp. AK02-01A | reverse complement strand
GGGCGGGAGCGGGGGAGAGGTCAGACCGGAGAGGCGGCGGGGCGCGCCGGAGCGGAGCCGTCCAGAGGTCCGCGCATGGCGGTGACGGGACGGTGGCCGCGGCGCTCGGTCAGCGGGAAGCCGGAGAAACGGCGGGGCGCGGGCCGGGAGCGAGAACGGCGGAAGCGCGGGAAAAGGTCAGCGACCGCGACAACACGCGGCGGAGGCCACCCGCAGCAGGTCGATGTGACCGCGCGTGGTGAGCAGAGCTGAACGCAACATGGCGCCGAACGTAGCGAGCGTTTCCGGATCAGGTCAATGGTGTCTCGGTACGCGGACGCGCTGTCTCGTGAGCGGGACGGGCGGGGCGCGGCATCACATCAAGGACACGTGGGCCGGGAGGGACGGTGTCCTGCGCGAGGCTGGACTCCCTGGACTCCCTGGACTCCCCGGACTCCCTGGACGGCTGAACGCGTCGCCGGCCCGGACATCCGCGCCGTGCGCACAAGACGGTCCCCGGAAAGTCCCGAACAACACTCTCGCGTTCCTCAAAACCACCGGGAACCTGGCCGGTGCCCGACAGGCCCTCCACTCGGAAGTCCTGCCGCGGTTGGCCGGTCTATTTACAACGATTACTCCGATTGGTGATGTGGTCAAGGGATTCGGCCCGTTACTTGGCGAAAGCCTCAGGCTTCCCGGGTCACCGCGACCACATGTTTGCCCACGACGCCGCCGCGCTCGAAAGCCTGGTGCGCGGCGGCGATGTCCGCGAGCGGGTACACGCTGTTGACCACGGGGCGCAGCGCACCCGAGGTGACACGGCCGGCCAGCTCCCTCAGCACGGCGGTGTCGGGATTGGCGCTGAAGGTGCGGACGCGGCGGGCACCGTGCACGCTCGACGCCGCGATCGCGGCCAGGGCGGTGGCCGACAGACCGACGGTGACCATCCGGCCGCCCTTGGCCAGCCGTCCTCGGTAGCAGTTCAGTTCCGAACCGACCGTGTCGACGATGACGTCGAACGGTCCGATCCGGTCCGAGGTGGTGGAGCCGTAGTCGAGGACCTCGTCGGCGCCCAGACCGGCGAGGATCTGGGCGTGGCGGTCGCGGGCCAGCGCCGTCACATGGCAGCCCAGCGCGTGAGCCAGTTGTACGGCGGCCGTGCCGACTCCGCCCGCCGCGCCACGCACCAGGACCCGTTCCCCGCTCGCGAGACGCACGCTGTCGCGCAGCGCGATCAGTGCCGTCGCGCCCGCGACCACCAGGGAGGCCGCCTCAACCGGTGAGATGCCCGCCGGAGCGGGCGCGATACGGTCCACGGGAACCACGACGTACTCGGCCGCTCCACCGGTGAGGTGCCGCTGCCGAGGATGCACCGTGCCCCACACCCGCTCTCCGGCCCGGAATCCCTCCGCACCGGCGCCGGTCGCGACGACGGCGCCCGCGAAATCCAGCCCGACACCGATCGGGAACCGGCGTCCCGACACAAGCTTCAGCTCGCCGGCGCGGACGATCACGTCGTGCCCGTTCACACTGGACGCGTCGACCGCCACCAGCACCTCACCCGCACCGGGAACCGGGCGGTCGACATCAGCGACCCGCAGGACGTCCGATGCGCCGTAACTCGTGATCTGTGCGGCCTTCATGTCGCTGTTCCTTCCGTGGACGGCTGTGGTGGATCCGATCCTGGACCGCGTTCGCGACATCACGGTCGTTCGCTCTTTCCTGGGACTGACAGACCCACCTTCACAAGCCGCGCCCGAGGCATACTGCTGCCGTGACTGACGCCCCTCTCACCTCGACCGACAGCTCCCGACGCGAACTCGCCGAGTTCCTGCGGACCCGCCGTACCCGGCTGCGACCAGAGGACGTCGGTCTGGAACCGGGTCCGAGGCGGCGCGTCGCCGGGCTGCGACGTGAGGAACTGGCCCTGCTGGCCGGGATGAGCGCGGACTACTACCAGCGCATGGAGCAGGGACGCGACGTACGGCCCTCCGACCAGGTCCTGGACGCTCTCGCGCGCGCTCTCAACTTCTCCACCGAGGAGTCCCGGCACCTGCACAGCCTCGCCGCGGCCGCGCGCACCCCGGCCCGCCGACCACGCCGCCACGTGCCGGAGGAGGTACCGCCCACCACGCTGCGACTGCTCCGCACCATGACCTCGCCCGCCGTGGTCATCGGCCGCTTTCTGGACGTACTGGCCTGGAACCCGCTGGCCGGCGCCCTGCTGGGCGAGTTCACCCAGCGGCCACAGGCCGAGCGGAACCTGCTGTCACTGCTGCTCCACCCGGAGGCCGACCGGGCATGCCCGGAGCGGGCAGCCACCGTCGCCGAGCTGACCGCGATGCTGCGTGCACAGGTCGCGGCCGATCCCGGGCACCCGCGCGCCGTGCGGTTGGTGGGCGAACTCTCGGTCCGCAGTGACGAGTTCGCCACCACATGGGCCCGCCACGACGTGGAGGAGACGACACGCGGACGGATGCGCGTCAACCACCCGCTGGTCGGAGAGCTGACCCTGGACTGGGACGCCTATCCGATGCCCGGTGCTCCCGGACCGATGCTCATCGTCTACACCGCCGACGAGGGCGGGCCGGATGACGAGCGACTGCGACTGCTCGCCGGCCTGCTCAGCGCACCCGGCCCGGCACAGGCGTCCGCCAGGCAACCGTGACATACCGGCCTCGGCCCGCGTCCAGTCGGCCGCGGCTGCGGGAGCCACGGTCGCGGCCGCGCGAGGCGTGTCCGCATCCCTCCGGGAGGACGGACGAGTCAGCCCAGGAAGCTCAGGCGGACCTGACGGTCCGGGTTGTCGGTGTTGGTGTCGACCAGGCAGACCGACTGCCAGGTGCCCAGTTCCAGCCGGCCGCCGAGCACCGGCAGGGTGGCGTGCGGCGGCACGAGTGCCGGCAGGACATGGTCCCGGCCGTGGCCGCGTGTCCCGTGCCTGTGCTGCCAGCGGTCGTCACCGGGAAGAAGCGACCGCAGGGCCGCCAGCAGGTCGTGGTCACTGCCCGCGCCCGTCTCGATCAGGGCCAGGCCCGCCGTGGCGTGCGGGGTGAAGACATTGAGGAGGCCGTCGCGGCCCCGGGCCACTTCTCGCAGGAACGACGAACATGCCTCGGTCAGGTCATGAACGGTCTCCGCGGAGCCGGTCGTCACGTTGATGGTTCGCGTACTGAAGGTGTCACTCATAGATCCATCTTGGCGCCAAGACCCTTCCTCGCGTGCGTGGCCCGGTCGTTCCCGCGGGTATGTCGCGTGTGAGGTCCGGCAGCCCTTCATGGAGCCGGCCTGGAACTTCCCGCTCACGCATGAGGAGAGAGCACATGAGCCGTTCCCCGGCCGCCGTCGAGCCGTTCCCGCACTTTCTCGCCCGGCTCGAAGCCGTCCCGGCGGACCCCGGCGACAAGGGCCCGGCGGCCCATCCGCCGGCGGAAACGCCGCCGTGGCTGACACAGGTGGTCGCCGCGCTGTTCGAGGGACAGGAGCCCGCCGTGTCGAAGGACTGGGCGCGACGTGTCCACGGCGAGCTCGAACGCCTCGGCGGCCAGGTGCCGTTCACCGTGGTGCACGACTGGCACGCCCGTGTTGTCGTACCGATGCTGGCGGAGGCGAGCGCCCGGGACGGCGCGGACACGGGCCCGCAGCGGGCCGTGCGGCTCCTGCACGCGAAGGCGCTGGCCGGCGAGCGGATCGAGGAAGCCCGGTGGACGGCGGCGCTCGGACCGGTGGTACGGGACGCCTATCGCCTCGCCTACGCCTACGCGGACGCCTTTGCCACGGCGTATGCCGGTGCTCATGCCTATGCGACGGCCAACGGTTTCGACGAGAGCGCGGCCGTCGAGTACGCCGACACCTACGCCACGATGAACACCGGCGCCAACGTGGAGTCCTACGCCGACGCCAACGCACTGGCCAACGCGAAGGCCATGGCGCGCGCCTACGCGTCGGGAGACGCGCGGGCCTATGCCGGGACATATCCCTTCGCCCAGGTGCGGGTGTGTGCCCACGCCCATGCCGACCAGCGGCAGGCGGCAGGCCGGTCCGAGCGGCGCCGGGCGGCCTACGAGCGGCTTGCCGACGGACTGGCCGAGAGCCTGGCCCGCGCCGCGGCCTGAACACACCGCTGCCGTGGTGTGTGGTGAGAGTGGCGCCGTCCGCCCGGCGGCCAGGTGGCACTGTCACCACACACCACAGGTCCCTTACGGCGCCACCGTGCCTCCGGGCTGGGGCCGGTGACCGTTGATGGCGACCCGCTGGCCGTAGCGCGAGTGCGGATAGTAGTCCCAGGTCGCATGGTGCTGGACACAGCGGTTGTCCCAGAACACCAGTGTGTTGGGCGTCCAGCGGACCCGGCAGTTGAGCATGGGCACACGGGCGATATGAGCGAACAGCATGTCGAGTACGGCCCTGCTCTCGTCGCGCGAGAGCTGCACGATGTGCGAGGTGTAGGCGCCGTTGACGAACAGCAGCTTGCGGCCGGTCTCGGGATGGCGCGCCACCACGGGATGTTCGGTCCTGGGCACGACATACTCCGGCGGCGGGGTCTGGCCCTGCCAGGCGAGCAGGCCGTCATGGACCGCGGTCAGGCCGTCGAGGAATGTCCTCATGGCCGGCGACAGCAGCTCGTAGGCGAGATGCATATTGGCGAACAGTGTGTCGCCGCCGCTGCCGATCTCCGGCGTACGGGTGATGTAGAGCATCGAGCCGAGCGAGGGCTCGGCGTCGGCCGTGCCGTCGGCGTGCCAGCCGGCGCCGGCCACGGCGCGCGACTCCCGGGTGGCGCTGATTTCGAGGATGAACTCGTCGGAGCCGTCGGCGGCCAGTGCGACGGGATGCAGTTCGCCGAAGTGCGCGGCGAGGCGTTTGTGGTCCTCGCCCGACAGCGTCTGGTCGCGGAACACCAGCACATGGTGTGCCAGAAAGGCGCGCTTCACCTCGTCCAGTTGCTCGTCCGTCAGTTCCTTCGAGAGGTCGAGGCCGGACACCTCGGCACCGAGCAGCGGTGTCAGCGGATCGACCGCGATGGTGTCGTAGACCTCCGGCTTCCTCGTGGTGATGCGCTCGACCGCATCCAGTGCGAACTGTTCCATTGCGTCCTCCTGCGGTTGGTGTGACATCGGTCGTACGCGGCCGGCGGCCCGGCGCCGGCCGGCGGTGTCGCGGTTTCGTTCACAGCCCTCGCGCCAGCAGGTCGGCCAGGATCAGCCGGCCGAACGCCAGGTTGCCGTGGATCGCGTCGTCCGCCTCGCACAGCTCGGGACGCTGGAAGCCCGTCTCGTCAGTGACCCGGTCGCGCAGATCGACGATCTCCACACCGAGTGGGACGAGCGCGCGGCGGACGGAGTCCTGCGCCGCCATGAAGACCACCGGATCGGACTGGGCGGGCACCCGCTGCGGTGGCATCACCGCCAGCACCCGCAGGCCGAGGCCACGCGCGTGCCGGTAGAAGGCCAGCGCGTCGCGGACCATGGCGCGGACGATGTCGTCGAACAGCCGGCTCGTCAGGAATCCCGGCGCGAACCCACCACCGCGGATCCGGTAGACCTGCCAGTTCTCCGTGGTCGCGACGAAGTGGGCACTGAAGCCGAAGGTCGACACCAGCGGAACGCCGATCCGCCCGAGGCCGGACACACCCAGCTCGCCGAGAAAGCGTCGATAGAGCGTGTCCGCCTCCGGCTTGCGGAAGACGAGATCGTGCGCGGCGACGTCGAAGAACCCGGCCGTGAATTCACGCCCGGCGCCGATCGGGCCGCCGCTGAACGGGATGCCGGCCGCCCGCGCCGCCCGGCCCACCGGACCGGCGTGCGAGTCGCCCAGCAGCAGAAACCTAGCCGTGGTTGTAGTAGTCGAGTACGGCGTCTTCACACCAGAAGTCCTCTCCGCTGAAATGCCCGGCACGGCGGGACGGCCGCGGTTCGGCCGGGCGCCGGTCGAGCGCGCCGAAGAACTGGCGCATGACGAAGGCGACGCCCTCCGGTGTGACGGCGCGCAGATTCGGCTCGAAGAACACCGCCTTGAAAGGGAAGCCGGTGATGAGCTCGTACGAAGGGAAGTAGTCGACATGGTCGTGTTCCTGGGCCAGTTGACCGGCCACGGCCCGCAATACGGACTTGGAGTAGGTGGTGGCGGTGAGCGCGTGGCCGCCGGTGGCGGTCGCGGTGAGCGGTACCGGCGACACCGTGAGCAGGACGCGGAGCCCTGGATTGGCGGTGCGGGCCAGCGCGATGGCGGCCGAGAGATCGCGGTACACCTCGTCGAAGGTGTAGTTGTGGAAGACATGCCGCTCGGCGTCGAAGGTGCCGCGCACGGTGCCGGGACAGACCGGGTGGACGGTGCCGTCGGCGCGGTCCTGCCAGGCTTCGGTCAGTCCCAGAGTGAAGATCAGGCAGCTCGCCTCGGCGACGGCGCCGCGAATCGCCGCCAGGGTCGCCTGCCGGGCGGCGGACAGCGCCTCGGCGGATTCGTACCCGTCGGGCTCGACGGCCGGACGGTACGCGTCGAAGTGGCGTCCGTCCTCGCTCCAGATCCCGTCAGGCGGTGTGGCGTTGCCATAGGCCCAGGTCAGCCACTGGAGCAGGGTGGCGGCGGTGTAGATGTTGCCGGTGCGGAAGGAGAACACACCATAGTGCCGGGCCTGGCGCTCGGCCTCGGTGAGCCCCGGTGGAGCCGGTTCCGCGTCACGCCAGTTCATGCCCTGTTCGAGCAGGGCGCGGCCGATGTGGCGGGCGAAGCAGGAACCGGCGGTCAGGATGAGGTCGTCCTGCCCGATGGCGAAGGCGGGTGTCCACAGATCGCCGATGCCGAGCATGTCCGGCTCGGCGACGGCTGAGCGCCAGAACGAGCGCGGTGGCAGCGACTGGTAGGGATTCATGGTGAAGGGCCTCGGCTCGTCGGTCGAGTGGCCGCGGTGTGACGCGGCCCGCTGTCGGTGGTGGTCCGGACGGTGTCCCGGGAAGGCGGCGGACCGGCCGGCGCCGGAGAGCACCGGGGCCGGGCCGGACCATCGGGTGGGGCGTGTCCACGGCGGTTTCTTCCTGGTGTGATCCGCGTGTGCGCGTCAGTGGGTTTCGAGGACCGGCAGCGATGCCGCGTTGATGGCCTCGGCCACCGCCTGTATCCGCGGCGGCCTGACGATGTCGTAGTGCGTGGTGTCGAGGCACTGCCAGCCCGCCAGTCCGGGCAGATGCGCCTGCCACAGCCGGTGTTGCGCTTCCGGTGTTCCCAGCGCCGGCAGACCGGCCACCGGCCGGCTCGCCAGCCACAGCCGGCCGGTGGTTTCGGCCAGCCGAGGCAGCTCGTACTGAGCCATGCCGGCCAGATTGGCCCGGCAGCAGTGCGCCAGCCGCTCGGCGTAGGACCTGGCCTCCGGGCCGGTCGCCGCTCCTTCCGGGCCCTGGCCCAGCTCATGGGCGAAGACCGCTTCGAGCTGGGCCTCGTCGTAGCTCTGGAAACGCGGCCCGGCTCCCGGTGGCGGCGGGTCGAGCAGATAAAGATCGTCGACCGGCCGGCCCGCCGTCTCCGCTTCGGCGGCCATCGCTGTCGCCACCCAGGCACCGAAGGACCAGCCGGCCAGCCGCCAGCGCCATTCGCCGTGCGGGAAGCGGTTCTGGAGCGCCGCGCGGTAGCGCACGGCCCGTTCGGTCAGCGACCAGGCCGGCAGCTCCGGCCGTCGCAGCGCCGGGTCGGCGATCAGGCAGACGGTGAGCCCGGGATCGAGCGCCGACACCAGAGCGCGGTAGGCCTGGATGTCGCCGCCGACGGGATGGACCAGGCACAGCAGGTCGCGTCCCGTGCCCGCCTGCCAGACCTCCAGCGTCACCGGGTCCGCGTCGGACGGCTCCGTGGGCGCCTGTTCGGCCAGCCGCGCCAGTACCTCCGCCAGGCTGACCCGGTGGCTCAGTTGGGACAGTTCGAGGTCGACGCCGAAGCGGCGCTTCACCTCTCCGATCAGGTCCAGCAGGGTCAGCGAATCGGCGCCCAGATCGTAGAGCGAGGCGTCCGGGTCGAGCAGTTCCAGCCCGAGCCAGTGACGCAGCCAGTCGGCGAGCTGCTCGGTGGCCGACGCGGTGGCCGGGCCGGGCTCCGTGATGACCGCCGGTGCCTCGGCCGGCGCCGTGTAGAAGTCGCGGGCCCGCTCGATGGCGGTGGTGGAGACCAGCAGTTGCGGGAGTTGCAGCCGCAGCGCCTGAGCGAACAGCCGCTGTCCTTCCTCCACCGTGAGGCCCACCGCGAGATGGGCCTGGTGGCGGGTGTCCGTCGGCAGCGCGTGCCGTGCCATGCCGGCCTCGCTCCAGATGTCCCAGTCGATGCCGAGTCGCAGTGTGGTCTCGGCGTCGCCGGGCCGGTGGCGGGCGAAGCCGTCCAGGAGACCGTTGGCGGCGGCGTAGTCGAGCTGGCCGACACCGCCGAACAGCGCCGACATCGAGGAGCAGTAGACGGCGAAGGCCGGCCGGTAGCGCTCGATCAGCCGCTCGGTCAGCAGAGCGCCGCGCAGCTTCGCCGCTGTCGTATGCCGCGTCGCCGCCGCGTCGCGCCGCACGATCAGGCCGCCGGCCGCCACGCCCGCGGCGTGGATCACACCGTCGAGGCGTTGAGTGAGCCGGTCGAGCCGGGCCAGGATCGTCTCGGCCGAGGTCTCGGCCAGATCGGCCTCGATCAGCTCGACGCGGCCCGCCCATGGCGCCAGCTCGGGCGGCAACTGCGCGCGCCGCGCCAGCAGGATCACCCGGCAGTCGGCCCGCTCCCGCAGCAGCCAGGCCGCGATGGCCCGGCCGATACCGCCGGTGCCTCCGAGGATGAGATGGACGCTCCGACCGGCCGGGAGTACGGACGGAGCCGCCGCGGTGGGCGCGGTCACCGGCAGCAGCGTCGGCTGCCACCAGTAGCCCTGCCGCAGCGCCAAACGCCGGAGCGGGTCCGCCGGGACCTCGGGATCGGCCAGTATCGCCGGCAACAGCGGCGCCCAGTCGGCGAGTTCGCGGCCCGGCAGGTCCAGCCAGCGGCCGTCGAGGCCGCGTTCCTGCGGCGCCACCTCACAGACGCCGGCCAGCAGCGCCAGTTCCGGCCGCTGTACGGCGCCCTCCACCGGCTGGGCCCGGTGCGACAGCCACCAGGCCCGTACGCGCGGAGCCTGTTCCAGGCCGGCCATCGCCTGGAGCAGCGCGGCGGGCGAGTCGAGACAGGCCCAGCGGGCGAGGGTCAGCGTGTCCTCGCCCACCGGTCCGTCGACCGTCAGCGGCAGCGCGTGCAGCCAGTCGATACCGGCCCGGCCCGCGTCGGCCAGCGCGTCGAGCAGAAGCCGCAGCGAGACCGGATCGGCCGGATCCACCTCGTAGACATCGTCCGCCAGCCTCGCGAAGGTGTCGGCCGCGCTGACCCGTACGACCCGGGCCCAGCCCGTCTCGAACGGCCGCAACGCCTCCGGTGCCAGCGGCCGCGCCGTCATCACGACCAGCAGGCCGGCTGTCCGGGAGCCGGTGTCCGCGACGGCGCGGCGCAGCCGCACCCAGTGCGGCTGGTGCAGCCAGTCGGCCTCGGCCAGCCGCCGCGGACCCTGCTCTTCCGCCGGCTCCTTCTCGGGCTCCGGCGCGGCCGGCGGCGCGGCGCGCTCGAAGTCGTAGTCGGCCAGTTCGAAGGCGGGCGGCGGGAAGTCCCACGGCGCCTGCGCCGGTCCGGCCGGCCAACGGATCTCCTCACCGGCCAGCCAGGCGGCCGCCAGTGCCTCGGCCGTACGGCCTTCGGCGGAGCGGGTCACCTCGCTCGGCCGGACCGCGACGCCGGCCGCCGTACGCAGCCAGCGCACCGCGGCCGCCGCGTCGGCGCAGACCGCCGCCGCCCGTCGGCGGTGCGACGGACGGCCCGCCTGAAGGTGGCGCAGCACCTGGCCGTACGCCTCGGGCCGGGCCTCCAGATAGTCGGCGACGCGGTCGGCGTCGGCGCGCAGCCCGGCCGCACTGCCGCTGGAGAGCATCAGACACGGTACGGCGGTGGGCCGCGCGGCCGGCTCGCCCGCTTCGAGTACCACATGGGCGTTGGTGCCGCCGATACCGAAGCTGCTCACCGCCGCCACCCGCTTCCGCCCGGCGGGCCAGGGCCGGGCCTCGGTCGGTATGTAGAACGGCGTCGGGTCGGGTCCGATCCGCGGATTGAGACCGTGGAAGTCGACATTGGGCGGGATCAGGCCATGGTGGACCGCGAGCGTGGCCCGAACCAGTCCGACCACTCCGGCGGCGGCGCCCAGATGGCCGATCTGGCTCTTCACCGATGCCAGTGCGCAGCGGTCCGACTCGGCGAGGTCGAACGCCTGCCGCAGCGCGCCGACTTCGACCGGGTCACCGAGCTGCGTACCGGTGCCGTGCGCCTCGACATAACCCAGGTCGGCGGCGGCGCGGCCACTGCGGCGCAGCGCGGTCCGGATCACCTCGCGCTGGCCGGCCAGCGACGGCGCGCTGTAACTGAGCTTGTCGGCGCCGTCGTTGTTGATGGCGGAGCCCGTGATCACCGCGTACACCGTGTCGCCGTCGCGTCGCGCCGCGCTCAGCGGCTTCAGGACGACCACGCCGACACCGCTGCCACCGACGGTGCCACTGGAGTCCTCGCTGAAGGGACGGCAGTGTCCGTCCTTGGAGAAGATGTGCTGTGGCCGGTACCGGTAGCCGCCACCGAGCTGCGTGTCGACCAGCACACCGCCGACGAGCATCAGCCCGGCGTCGCCCTGGCGCAGCAGACCGGCCGCGACATGGACCGCCACCAGCGAACTGGCGCAGGCCGCCTGCACGGTGAAGGCGGGGCCCTTCAGCCCGAGGTGGTAGGCGGCCTTGGTGGCGAGGAAGTCCTTGTCGTGGTGGAGGGCCATCTGGAAGCCGTCGGGCAGTCGCGCCGGGTCGGCCTCGCGCAGCATGGCCTGGAAGTAGGTGTTCTCACCGCAGCCGGCGACCAGTCCGATGCGCTCCCGCGCCGGGTCGGCGATTCCGGCGTGCGCCAGCGCCTCCACACAGCTCATCAGCAGATGGCGCTGCTGCGGATCCATCAGCCGCGCCTCCTGCCGGCTGATGCCGAAACGCTCCGGGTCGAAGGCCAGCAGCCCGGCCATCTGGCTGCGGGCGCCGACCAGGCCGTCGGCGGCGTCGAAGTGCTCGATGCCACGGCCGCCGGCTTTCACCATCTCCCAGAAGGCGGCCAGGCCGTCGGCGCCGGGCAGCCGCACCGACATGCCGATGACGGCGACCGGCTCGTCGGCCGGGCCCGGCGCGGACGCGTCCGGCTTCGCTGATACGTCCTGGTCCGTGGTGGCAGGCCGTCCTTCGAGGAAGCGGGCCAGCCGTCCGACGGTGACATGCTCGAACAGGTCGGGGATCGTGAACCGCATCCCCAGCTCGGCGGTGCAGCGCAGATGGAAGCGCATCAGGCCGAGGCTGGAGGCGCCGGCGTCGAAGAACCGCTGCTCGGGCCCGATGGGCTTGCCGATCACCGCTTCGAACACCTCGGTGAGCTGTGCCTCGCGCGCCGAGAGGACCGGCGCGGCGGCGCCGCGCGGGCGCAGTTCCTCGCCCGGTGCGGTCAGGGCCAGGCGGCGGTCCAGCTTGCCGCTGGGAGTACGGGGCAGGGCCGCCAGCCGGCGGAAGCGGCTGATCCGTACGTAGGCGGGCAGCAGTGGCGCGAGATGGCTCGCCAGCTCCTCCGGCGCCGGAGACGCGCCACGGCATTGCAGACAGGCCACCAGGTGCTCGCCGTCGCGCACCACGACCGCGTTGACGATCCCGGGATGCCGCAGCAGCGCCGCCTCGACCTGGCCCAACTCCAGCCGGTGGCCGCTCAGTTTGATCTGCTGGTCGTCGCGTCCGAGATAGTGCAGCAGGCCCTGCCGGTCGAAGCGGGCCCGGTCACCGCTGCGGTAGAAACGCCCGAGGCCGGGCAGCTCGACAAAGCGGGCCCGGTTGAGCTCCTCGTCGTCCAGGTAGCACGGCGCGGCCATCGGTCCGCCGATCAGCAGCCGGCCGGGACAGCCGGGCGGGACGGCCTCATCGGCATCGTCGACGACCCGGAGCCAGGCGTTGGCCACGGGCCGGCCGATGGCCGGACGGTCGGGCCAGCGCGCCGGGTCGCCGTCCAGGCGGAGAGCGCTGACCACATGGGTCTCGGTCGGGCCGTAGTGGTTGAACAGACGCGCTCCGGGCAGCCCGGCGAACCAGCGCCGGATGGCGTCGGTGCACACCAACTGCTCGCCGGCGGTGACCACCTCCCGCAGCCGCGACGGGTAGCGGCCCAGGTGGACGCCGTGCTCGGCCAGGAGCTGCAGAGCGACGTACGGCATGAACACGCGCTCGACACCGGCCTCTTCGAGCTGGTCCAGCAGCGCCGGTCCGTCCTGCCGCCAGCCGGGCCGCACCAGGTGCAGCCGGCCGCCGCCGCAGAGCGTGCCGAAGATCTCCTGGAAGGAGACGTCGAAGGACAGCATCGAGAACTGCTGTGTGACGGCGGACGCAGCGAGACCGCCGGACTCGCGCTGCCACTGCAACAGATCGCACAGGGTGCGGTCGGGCACCTGCACGCCCTTGGGGGTGCCGGTGGAGCCGGAGGTGAACAGTGTGTAGAGCGGCCGCCGGCCGTCGTGCGGAGGCAGCGCCGGTGCGGTGGCGGTCGACAGTGTGACCGGATGGCGTGGGTGGCCGCTCGGCGCGATGGCGTCGAGCGCCGCCTCACCGCCGGGCGCCAGCAGGACGCACAGCGGCTCCACCTGGTCCAGGATCTGCCGCAACAGCGCCGGAGGATAGGCGGGATCGAGTGGCACGATGGTGAGGTTGAGCCGGGCCAGCGCCAGCAGTGCCACCACATGCTCCACCGACGGGTCGAAGTGGAGCGCGACACAGCGCGGACGGTCGTCCTCCGGCGGCAGTGGATGACGCGCCCGCAACTCGGCGGCCAACGCGGCGGCGTACGCGTCGAGTTCCGCGTAACTCACCTCGCGGTCGCCGGCCACCAGCGCCGTCGCGCCGGGCGTCAGAGCCACCTGGCGGGCGAAGCCCTCGGCGACCGTGGTGAATTCCGGCGCCGCCGACGGGCCCCGGCCGGGCTCGGCCAGGCCGCGCCGGTAGGGCGCCACCAGCTCGGCGAGAGTGGTCGGCGCGCCCTCGGCCAGCCGGTCCAGTCCCTGCCGGAACAGGTCGGCCATCGCCGCCACCTCGGCGGCGTCGAAGTGGTCGTCGGCGTACTCCCACAGGCAGTCGAAGCCGGCCTCGTGCTCGACCACCGACAGGGTCAGAGGGCACTTCGCCTCGGCCGGCACCAGCCATTCGGGCCGTGTCTCGCAGCCCGGCAGCGCCAGCGCGGCGAAATCGGTGTTCTCCAGAACGAACATGAAGTCGAACGGCGGTCCCTCGACGCGGAATCGCTGGTCGGCGAGTACGTCGGCCAGCGCCACGTCCTGCCGGTCCAGCACCGCCTGAACGCCGGCGCTTTGACTCCGCAGCCGCGCGCGCAGCTCCTCGTGCGGCGCCAGCTCCACCGGCAGCAGCACGGTGTTGGCGAACATGCCGACGGCGGCGTCGAAATCCTGCACCGGCCGGTTGGCCACGGGACCCGCGATACGCGGATGCGTACGGCCGGTCACGCCGTAGAGGCTCCAGGCGAAGACGCCCAGCAGCACCTGGAAACGCGTGAGCCCCAGCTCGGTGCCCAGCCGGTCGAGAGCGGCCCGGCGGACCAGGTCCAGCGAGGTGTGCAGCAGCCGGCCCTCGGCGCGGCCTCCGGTGCGGACCGGCTCCAGCGGCGCGGCCACCTCTTCCAGGCCGCCGTAGTGGGCCCGGAGGGCGGCGCGCTGCGCGAGATAGTCCGGGCGGCCGAACCACTCGGCCTGCCAGGCGGCGTAGTCCAGCGGCGTCGGCGCTCCGGCGGCCGCTTCCTCCACGCCTTCCTCCCGCGCGTCCCCGTCCAGCGCGGCCGCGTAGTCGGCCGAGATCGCGCGGAAGAGCACATTGAGCGACCAGCCGTCGACCGCGATGTGGTGCAGACGCAGCAGCAGGATTCCGCCGTCGTCCCGTGGCAGCCAGTACGCCTGGAACAGCCGTGGATCCGCCAGGTCGAAAGGCGTGGCGAGGAGCAGGTCGGCGACGGCACGCCACCGCGTCTCGTCATGGCCGGAGTCCGCGCCGGTCTCCGTCCACGGGTCGTAGGGCTCGGCCACCGTCTGGCGCAGTCCCTCGGCCGTGGCTTCGAAGGAGGTGCGCAGCGCCGGATGGCGCACCACCAGTCGCCGCAGTGCCCGCCGCAGCGCGGCGATGTCGACCGTGCCGCGCAGCCGGAAGGCCAGTCCGACGTTGTAGGCGCGGGAGTGCGGCGCCTGTTGTTGCAGGAGCCACAGCCGCTGCTGCTCGGAGGTGGCCGGCGCCGAGCGCGCTCCCGCCGGGACCGGCGGCGCCGGGTAGGGCGAGCCGCCGGCCGCCGGGTCCGCCTCGATCGCGGCGGCCAGCTCCGCGAAATCCTCTCGCAGGACCAGCGCCTGCGGCAGTTCGCGGCCCCAGCGCCGGCGGACCTCGAAGCGCAGCCGCAGGGCCTTGAGAGAGTCGCCGCCGTTGGCGATCCAGCGGTCGCCCAGACGTAGTTCCGGCACTCCGAGAATCCCGCTCGCCAGTTCGAGCAGCTCGCGCTGGCGGGTGGTGACGGCGGTATCGGCCGGTGCGGCGCTCCGCCAGGGCGGGTCGTCGCGGTCCAGCAGCGCCGTCCGGTCGACCTTGCCGTTGGCGTTGAGCGGCAGAGCCGCGACGAGATGGACCCGGTGCGGCCGCATGTACGACGGCAGAGCGGCGGCGAGATGGCGGTCGAACTCGTCGAACGACAGATCGGCACCCAGCACCAGATAGGCCAGCAACTCGTTCACTCCCGGCGCCTCGTCGCGCCGGGTGCACACATACGCCTGCCGCACCGCGGGATGGGCCAGGATCTGCCGTTCCACCTCGCCCGGCTCGATACGGAAGCCGCGGACCTTGACCTGGCGGTCGGCGCGTCCGACGTACTCGACACGGCCCGTGGCGTCGCGGCGCACCAGATCGCCGGTGCGGTAGTAGCGGCGCCGGCCGCCGTCGTGCCAGGGCAGCCGTACGAAACCGCGCGCCGTCTCGTCCGGCAGATCGCGGTAGCCGGCCGCCAACGCCTCTCCGGCGAGGTGGAGTTCGGCCACCTCACCGGGTCCGGCCGGCCGCGCGCCCTCGGCCACCAGCAGCGCCTCGGTGCCCGGCAGCGGCCGTCCGATCGGCACCACCTCGCCGTCGAAGTCGCGCGGGACGGGATGGCAGAGGGCGAAGGTGGTGGCCTCGGTGGGCCCGTAGACGTTGTAGAGCTGAGTGGCGCTCGTGGCGTTGTCCCGGTACCAGCGGCGGATCAGCCGGGCGTTGAGCTGCTCGCCGCCGACCAGCACCTGGCCGACGCCGGCGAAGCAGTCCGGCACCTTGTCGACCACCGCGTTGAACAGCGCCACGGTGATGAACAGCGTGTCGACACGCTCACGCGACAGCGCGGCCGACAGCGCGTGCGGCGACTGCGTATCGCCGTCGCCGAGGATCACACAGCAGCCGCCGGTCAGCAGCGGCACCCAGACCTCGAAGCTCAGCGCGTCGAAGGCCGGATTGGACAGACAGGCGTAGCGGGCGGCCTCGCCGAGCCGGATGTAGCCGGGCCTGGCCAGCCGCAGGATGCCGGCGTCCCGTACCTCGACACCCTTGGGCCGGCCGGTGGTCCCGGAGGTGTAGAAGAGGAACGAGACCGGTGGGGCGGCGAAGTCCGGTGCGGGACCGGCGTCGGGAGCCGGGGCCAGCAGCGCGTCGACCGCCAGCGGCCTTACGCCACCGGGCAGGCCGTCGGGCACCGCGGCCGCGTGGACCAGCGCCACACTGGCCGAGTCGGTCAGGACATGGCTCCGGCGCTCCGGCGGGCTCTGCGCGTCGAGAGGTACGACCACCGCGCCGAGCCGCAGGATGCCCAGCATGGCGCAGACAAGCTGCCAGGAACGCGGCAGACAGACCGCCACCGCCTGGCCCGGTCGCACACCATGACCGCGCAGCGCACGGGCGACGGCCGCGCTCGCGGTGTCCAGCTCCGCGTAGTCGAGAGCGCGCCCGCCGTCGGTCAGCGCGACGGCGGCGGGCGTGCGGCGGGCCTGAGCGAGCACGCTCTCGGCCAGTCCGGCGGCCGGAGATCCGGCCGGCGGGTTCGATCCGGGCTCCATCATGCCTCCTGCGCCAGGGCGGACTCGGCCTGCCGTCCGGCGGACGGCAGCGGACGGGATACCGGGAAGCGCGCCAGCTCGGCCCTGAGCAGCGCGGCCACGTTCAGTACCTCGGCGGTTTCCAGGATTTCCCAGTGGTCGCAGCGCACCGGCTCGACCAGGAAGCCGGCGTCGGCGCGGCGGCGCCAGAAGTCCCGCACCTCGGCCAGTTCGGGAGTGTCCTGCCCGGCCTCCGCGGCCTGCACCAGGACCGTCCGGGCCGCCGACGGCGGTGCCAGATAGTCGCGCGCCGACATCCGGTTGTGGTTGTAGATATGGAAGTACTGGTCCACCTGCTGATCGTCGATGCCCGGATACATGCCGTTGAATTTGACGAGCTTCTCCCGGAATTCGGCCCTGTCCACCGGCGCGGTCAGGGCACGCCGCTCCGCGTCGTCCGTGCCCTGTGTGTCGAGGAGCACCACGCTCAGCTCGGTGTGGCCGGCCAGCGCCAGCAGACGTCCCATCTCGTGGGCGACCAGGCCGCCGTAGGAGAGTCCGGTCAGCACCAGCGGTCCGTCCAGCAGCGGTTCGATGAGCCGCACATACGCCTCGGCCATGGCCTCGACCGTGGGCAGGAAGTCTTCGCCGGGATTCACTCCGGGTGACTGGATGCCGTAGACACCACAGCTCTCCGGCAGCGCCTTGGCCAGCGACAGATAGCAGAAGGCGGTGCCGCCGGCCGGATGTACGCAGACGACCCGCCGGTGGCCGTCGCCTTCGCGGAACTCGATCAGATTGCTCGGCGGCTGCCCGGAGGATCCCTGGCGCAGCCGCCCGCCCAGCGCCTCGATGGTCGGGTTCACAATGATGTCGCGCACCGGCAGGGCCACGCCGAACGCCTCACGCACGGCATGCGCCATCTTGATGGCCGAGATCGAGGTGCCGCCGATGTCGAAGAAGCTGTCACCGATGCCGATGTCCGGCTGGAGCAGCAGTCGCTTCCATATCTGATAGAGCGTCATCTCGATGTGGTCGCGAGGGCTCGCCTGGTTGACCTGGACGGGCCCGGTGTCGCGCGCCCGCCGGAGCAGCGCCGCGCGGTCCAGCTTGCCGTTGGCGGTCCGAGGCAGTCGCGGCAGCTCCACGAAGAGCGCCGGGATCATATGGCCGGGCAGCCGTCCCGACAGCGCGGTCCGCCACTCGCCGGTCGGCCGCGCCGGCGCGTCGCCTCTGCCGAGGCAGGCGACCAGCCGAGCCTCTCCGGCGGCGTCGCGGTCGGTCAGCACCACCGCCTCGGACACATCGGGCCGGTCGAGCAGCGCGGCCTCGATCTCACCGGGCTCGATACGGAAGCCGCGCAGTTTCACCTGGTGGTCGGCGCGGCCCACGAAGTCGAGCCGGCCGTCGGTCCGCCGTCGGACCAGATCGCCGGTGCGGTACATCCGGCTGCCGGCGGGACCGTACGGATCGGCCACGAACCGCTCGGCCGTCAGCCCGGCGCGACCGAGGTAGCCGCGTGCCAGGCCCGACCCGGCGACGTACAGCTCGCCGGTCACGCCGACGGGGACGGGCCCGAGGCGCCTGTCGAGGACATATACCCGGCTGTTGACCACCGGAGTGCCGATGGGCGGGGTCATGGCACCGGACAGCGGTCCGCTCATGGTGGCGCAGACGGTCGTCTCGGTCGGACCGTACGCGTTGATCATGCGGCGGCCGGCCGACCACTGCCCGGCCGTCGCCGGCGGGCACGCCTCGCCCGCCACGACCAGGGTCGTGCCGTCGGGCAGGGCGTCTTCGGGCAGCACCGCCAGCGCGGCGGGCGGCAGCGTCGCATGGGTGACACCGTGGCGGCGCACCAGGGCCGCCAGGCCCTCGCCGGGCAGCAGTTCGTCCGTCGGCGCCATCACCAGCCGCGCCCCGGACAGCAGCGCCATGCACACCTCCCAGAAGGCGGCGTCGAAGCTCGGCGAGGCGAACTGCAGCACCCGGCTCGCGGGCGTGAGACCGAGGCGCTCGCTCTGGGCCGCCGCGAGGCTCGCGATGCCCTGGTGGGTGACGACCACTCCCTTGGGCCGGCCGGTCGAGCCCGAGGTGTAGATGACATACGCCGGAGATCCCAGCAGCAGTGGCGCGCTCCGGTCGGCGTCGGTCAGATCGGTGGGATCGGCCGTCTCCGTCCGTATGCCGTCCAGTACGAGCGGATCGGCCGTGCCGGGCAGGGTGTGCGCGGTGGCCGAGTCGGTGAGAACACAGACCGGCCGCGCGTCGTCGAGCATGTACGCGATCCGCTCGGCCGGGTACTCCGGATCCACCGGCAGATACGCTCCGCCGGCTTTCATCACCGCCACCACCGCGACCAGCCACTCCACCGAGCGTGGCAGCGCCACCGCTACGATCCGCTCGGGACCCACTCCCAGCCCCGTCAGATGCCGGGCCAGCCGGTTCGCCCGCGCGTTCACCTCTCCGTAGGACAGCGACAGCGAACCGAATCGCACCGCCACCGCCTCCGGCGATCTGCGTACCCGTTCCTCGAACAGCTCCGGGAAACAGGCTCCGGGCACCTCCCGCGCGGTGTCGTTCCAGCCCTCCAGCAGCCGCTCCCGCTCCGCCTCGGACAGCATTTCCAGCGCGTCGGCCGGCCGGTCGGGACCGGCGGCCATCCGCTCCAGCACCTGTCGCAGACAGCGGCCGTAGCGCGCGATCGTCCCGGCGTCGAACAGCGCGGTGGCGTAGTCCAGGCTTCCGACGACGCGACCGTCCTCCTCAGCCAACGACAGTGTCAGATCGAACTTGGCCACGGTGTACGGCGAATCGAGCGAGGTGACCTCGACGCCCGGCAGCTCCGGCACGCCTTCCTCGTTGTTCTGCCAGGCGAACATCGTCTGGAACAGCGGCGTGTGCGCCATGCCGCGGTCCGGATTGACCAGCTCGACCACCTGCTCGAACGGCAGGTCCTGGTGTGCCAGTGCTGTCAGTGCCGTACGCCGCGTCCGCTTCAGCAGCTCGGCGACGGTCGGTGTGGCGGACAGGTCGATGCGCAGTGCCAGAGTGTTGACAAAGAAACCGATCAGCCCTTCGAGTTCGGCGCGGCGGCGGTTGGCGGTGGGAGTGCCGATCACCACGTCGGTCTGGCCTGACAGCCGCGAGAGCACCAGTGCCCAGCCGGCCAGCAGGGTCATGAACAGGGTGCTGCCGTGCTGACGGCTCAGGGACTTGAGGGCCGTGGTCAGATCCCGGTCGAATTCGAGCCGTAGCCGTCCGCCGCGATAGTCCTGCTCGGCCGGACGCGGTCGGTCGGCCGGCAGTTCGAGCAGCGCCGGGGCACCTGTCAGGGCTTCCTTCCAGTAGTCGCTCTGCCCGGCCGGTCCGCCGTCGGCCAGCCACTTCCGCTGCCACGCCGCGTAGTCGGCGTACTGCACCGGCAACGGCGGCAGCGGATCGGCCTCACCACGGTGGAAAGCGGCGTACAGCGCGCCGAGTTCCCGGGTCAGCACACCCATCGACCAGCCGTCCGACACGATGTGATGCATCGTCAGCATCAACACATGATGGTCCGCCGCCAGTACGGCCAGACGGCCCCGGGCCAAGGGCCCTCGCGCGAGGTCGAAGGGCGCGGTGGCCTCCTCCTGCCGCAGGGCGGCCAGTCGCGCCTCGGCATCGGGCCGGCCGGTCAGATCGTCGATCCGGCAGGCGAAGCCCACATCGGCCGGGTCGATCCGCTGAAACGCCTCGCCTTCCATGGTGACCAGACGGGTACGGAGCACCTCGTGGCGAGCGACCAGCGCGTCCAGCGCACGGGTCAGTGCCTCGCGGTCCAGCGGGCCTCGCAGACGGAGCGCCAGCGGCATGTGGTATGCCTCGCTCGCGCCCTGCATCTGAGCCAGAAACCACAACCGCTGCTGCGCGAAGGACAGCGCCAGTGGCGCGTGGCGGTCCGCCAGTGGCTCGACAGGCGTCTGCTTCCGTATCGCGGGTGATTGCTCGGAGACCGAATTTCGAAACGTCTGATTCGCCGGCAAAGCTGGGTCTTCCCCTCTGGAGGAGGCTTGTTCACAGGGGTGACTGAAGGTGAGCGGCACGAGCGGCCGGGACGGCTCCGGCCCGGCCTGAGAGCTGGTTTCACCTGGGCGAGTGCGCGGAGCGCCGGCCCGGGCAGCGCGGAACATGATCCGGGAGTGGGGGAGGCCGGAAAACGCCCGGTCATCGGTGCGCGTCGGCGCGCCGCTTGTCGATGCCGGTCCGGGTGCGCGTACGGGATCGGCGTCCGGGCGGTGTCCGGCCCGGTGGTTCATGACGCCTGTCGAGGTCGCCGAACGCCGGTCGAGGTGGTCAGAACGCTGATCACGGTGGTCAGGACTGGTGCGGCAGAGGATACGGGCCTGATCCGGCCCGGCCGTGAGGATGACTGGGGCACCGAGGCGCCGTCCGTGCTCCGTACGGCGTGCCGGGCGTGCTGGTGCGAAACCGATGACCACGCCGTGAGCGGCGCACGCTGATCGGTCACGCGGACGGCGGCGGACGCGGAGGGTCGTGCGCGGTCGGAGAGTGCGGGCCGCGGCGTCGGCCGGTGTCGGTCCGCCCACCACCCCATACGGTCATGATGCGCACCAACTTCCTTGTCCGCCGGACTGAACAGATGGGTGAGCCGTGGTCACCTCCAGGTGCTTCTGACGGCCACCTGGAGTGCACCGCGATGATTGATCAAGGCTTCGGAACCTGTCAATGGCCAGTTGTTCCGGCACCGCTCCCAACTGGGCGATCGGCCGGGCGAGTTCGCCGTACGGGTGGTCAGCGGTCGGCGCGGCCCGGGCCGGAGATCCCGGATCCGGCACGGTTTGGGGCCGGCGTCCTTGGAAATGAAAAAAGGTAGTCAAGATCCATCGCGACATTGCATATTCCGATCAGCCTCAGGCAGATTGAGTGAGCAGATCGGCACGGAGAAAGCTCCCGGCCGCAGTACCCGGGACAGCTCTCTCCGTCCGGACCCACCATCCCCACGACGGTGACAGGACGTGTTCGATGTCCGATGCTCCTGCCGGTCCTCACACCGCGATCCAGACACGACCGGAGGCGCGTCCCGCCACCGCCGCGCAGAGCGGTATCTGGTTCAACGAGCTGCTCGACGACTGCGGAGCGGTGCACCACGTCCCGTTCATCGTGAGCTTCGACGGTGATCTCGACATCGAGGCGCTCCACCGCGCCTGCGCCGCTGTGCTGCGCAGGCATCCCAGCCTCACCAGCGTCGTCGAGGACCGGTCCGGCGCGCCTTTCCTGATCCCGGGCTCGGCACGGCCCGAGCTGGTGGTCGAGCGAAGGACCGGACAGGACAGCGTCCAGGCCACACGGCAGCACATCCTGGCGCCGTTCGACCTCGCCCGGGGGCCGCTGTGCCGTCTCACGCTGCAGATCGTGGGCCCGCGCGAACACCGGCTGCTCGTGGTCGCCCATCACCTGGTCTTCGACGGCCGCTCGATGGAGCTGTTCGCGGCCGACCTCGCCACGTTCTACGGAGCGGAGCTCGGCGGAGGCGGACACGGCCCGGCCGGACCACCGGAACTTCCACCCGGCGAACCGGTGGGCGCCGAGGAGAAGCGGATCGCCGCCAACCTGCCGGCGGCGCGGCGGTACTGGGCGGAGCATCCGCTCGGCGGCGACGAGGTGGTGCTTCCCGGCCTGGACCGGACCGCCCGAGGAGTGCGGGCCGGCGAGTCGGTGGAGTTCAGGTTTCCCGAGGAGCTGCGGGCCCGACTCGGACCGACGGCGGAACGGATCGGTGTCACGCGGTTCGAGCTGATCGTCGCGTCCGTGCACGCGCTCCTGTTCCGTTACGGCAACAGCGCGCCGGTCACGGCGCTCGACCTCGGCACCCGGACACCGGATCAGCGGGACCGCGTCGGGGTGTACGTCAATGAACTGCCCTTTACCTCCGAGCCGGAGGGCGGGACACCGTTCGCCGGCTTCGCCCGCGAGATCAGGACCGCGCTCCGGGAGCTGTACCGGGTACGCGACGTGCCGCTCGGACGCGTCGGCGCCGGAGTGAAGCCGGGCGTCGCACTCGCGCCGGTCTCGCTGTCGTACCGCCGGCCGACGGCCGCGCCGGAGTTTCCCGGAGTCGCCGCGTCGGTGGACTGGGGACCGTCCAACCACACCGCCCGCAACGCGCTGCGCCTCGAACTGGTCGACGGACGCGATGAGTTCAGCGTCCTTCTGCAGTATCCGCCGCGGTCGATCGCGCGCGCGGAGGCCGAGAGCGTCGGCCGGCACTGGCTGACCGCTCTCGGCCATGTCACGGCCGCGCCCGAGACCACGCTGGCCGAGCTCTCGCTGCTCGGACCCGACGAGCGCGACAGGACGCTTGCCGACTGGAACGACACGGCGGTGGCGTATCCCGGGCCGACCGTCCCGGAACTGGTCGCGGAACAGGCCGCACGGACACCGGACGCCACGGCCGTCATCCACGCGGACCGCCGCCTTACCTACGCCGAGCTGAACACCGCCGCGGACCGGCTCGCGGACCGGCTGCGCGGCAAAGGCGTCGGCCCGGGCGCGCTTGTCGCGGTGCGGGCGAAGCGCTCGGAGCGCCTTGTGGTGGGCCTGCTCGGAGTCCTCAAGGCCGGTGCCGCCTACATTCCACTCGATCCCGGCTATCCGGCGGCACGCCTTGAGTTCATCGCGGCCGACTCGAAGGCCGTCCTCGACCTGGGCGACGCCGACCTGGCGATCGACACCATGTCTCCTGACGGATCCGGTGAAGCCGGCGAATCCGGCGGGCCGGCCGTGGCACCGGGCCCCGGCGACCTGGCCTATGTCATCTACACGTCCGGTTCGACCGGCCGTCCCAAAGGCGTGCGGATCGAGCACCACTCGCTGACCAACCTGCTCCTGTCCTTCCGGGACCTGCTCGACGCCGGACCCGCCCACCGCTGGCTGGCGCTGACCTCGGTGTCGTTCGACATCTCCGCTCTGGAGATCTTCCTTCCGTTGATCACGGGCGCCACGGTGGTCGTGGCGACCGAAGGCCAGACGCGTGACGGCGAAGCGCTCCGCGAACTGGCCGCCCGGCACGGTGTCAGCCATATACAGGCGACGCCGACCGGCTGGGCGATGCTCCTGGACGCGGGCTTCGACGCGCCCGCGGTCACCGCGCTCACCGGCGGCGAGGCGCTCCCGCTGACGCTCGCCCAGCGGCTGCGACCGAGGGCCGGAAGGCTCCTCAACGTCTACGGTCCTACGGAGACGACGATCTGGTCGACGGCGGACGAGGTCGGGCCCGATCCGGACCGGGTGACGATCGGCCGTCCGCTCGCGAACACCAGGATCCGGGTGCTCGACGAACATCTCGCGCCGGTCCCGGTCGGCATACCCGGTGATCTCTTCATCGCCGGAGCCGGGGTCGCCCGGGGCTATCTCGACAGGCCGGAACTGGACAGCGAGCGATTCCTGCCCGATCCGTACGGGCCGCCGGGAGAGCGGATGTACCGGACCGGCGACCGGGTGCGCCGTCGCGGCGACGGACGGCTGGAGTTTCTCGGCAGAGCCGACGACCAGATCAAGCTCCGGGGCCACCGGATCGAGCTCGGTGAGATCGAGTCGCGGCTGCTCGCCGTGGACGGTGTCCACCGGGCCGCCGCCGCGGTGCGCGACGGCAGGCTGATCGGCTATCACACCGGCGGCGCGGACGCGGGCGCACTGCGCAGAGAACTGGCGGCGGCGCTTCCCGCGTACATGGTGCCCGAGGTCTTTGTCGCTCTTGACGCGCTGCCGGCCACACCGAACGGCAAGCTCGACAGAGCCGCGCTTCCGCCGCCGCCCGAGGCGGCACCCGCGCCGTCGGCGGGCTCCGAGACCGTACGGGAGACGGTGCGGGAGATCTGGTGCGAGGTACTCGGCCTGCCCGGCGTGGGCGACACCGAGGACATCTTCGACCTGGGCGGCCACTCGATCACGATGACCCAGATCTCGACCCGGATACTCGACCGGCTCGGCGTCGACGTCCCGTTGTACGCGTACTTCGAGGAACCGACCGTCCGTGGCATCGCCGAGGTGGTCGACGACCTGCGCACACGGATGTGACGGTCTCCGGCTCCCGCCGGCCCGGCGCGGAGCCGGACGGCCGCCTCACTCCGCCGTACGTGCCCTTATTCGATGGAGCGTGGTGTCCGGCCCGTGCCGACGGTGCCGGGTTCGTCACACTGCTGATGACCGGCGACGAAGGGCTGAGCGACATGGTGCTCGGAGATCTGGTGAAGCTGCGGGCCATGGCGCCGTCGGACGCCGAGGCGCTGTGGCGGTGGAATCACGACCCGGACGTCATGCGCTGGATGAACGACGGTTACGCACAGTCGCCGGCCCAGGTCGAGCGGTGGATGGCCGAGCGGCCGCGCAACACATACGGCGATGTGCTCCTCGGTATCGAGGTGCTCTCGGACACGGAGCTCATCGGCCTCGTCCGGCTCCGCGGCGCCGAGCCGGAGACCGGATGCGCCGAGCTGGACGTCTACCTCGGTGAGAAGGGGTACTGGGGACGCGGTTACGCCACCGACGCGATGCGGGCGGTCTGCCGCTACGGCTTCGAGGAGATGCGGCTGCACAAGATCACGCTGACCGTCGTCACCGAGAACCACGCCGCTCACCACGTCTACCAGAAGGTGGGCTTTGTCGACGAGGGCAGACTGCGGCAGGTCTTCCGGCGCGACGGCCAGTGGTACGACATGTTCACCATGGGCCTGTTGGAGGACGAACTCCGCTGAGGACTGTCCGGTAACTCCCGGTGAGCGCAAGCGGATTGGCCAAAGTTATTGCTGCGTCCACCCTGGCGTGGTCCTGGCGACTCGGGCATCCTCCGGACATGCGTTCTCTTCTCGCCCGGTGCCGGCGATCCGCGGTGAACTGGCTGATCGCCTTCGGCCAGATCTGGGTCTACATTCCGCCGACGGCTCCTCCGGCCTCGCCGGCGCCCACCGGTCCCGCTCCGGGCCATCCCGAGCGGCTCTGTCCCGAAGTGCCTCTCAGCGAGGTGGAGATGGCATTGCTGCGACAGTTGCTCGGCGTCAGCGGCGAGGAGTCGTACGGCGCGCCGGGCGACGAAGCCGGTCCAGGGCGGCCGCGGCGCGGCACGGAAAGCGGCGGGACACGGCGCGGCCCGGATCCGATCCCCGGCGTGGACACCACCGGCCACCACCGCACGGCGCCCCGGACACCCAGGCCGCCGGCGGCATAGGCGCGCTGTCCGCTCCTCGGGCCCTCAAGGCTGCCCGCCGGTCGGACATCCCTCCGCGCGGCGGCAGAGCGCCGCAGGTCACAAGGGTCGTACCGGCGCGCGCGCACGGACTCTTCCGGCCGCCGCGCGGGCCAGGCGACACGTTCGCGCCGTCGGCGGGACAGGGCCCTGTCGAAAGGTGCTCGAACAAGAGATATCTTGATGTCAAGCAATGTTGCGGACGTGGAGCGGAGCACCCGGGTGACTGACTCGACCATCATCTATACACACACCGACGAGGCCCCGGCCCTGGCAACGTATTCGTTCTTGCCTGTGATCGAAGCGTATGCCTCGACGGCCGGGGTCACGGTGGAGAACCGTGACATCTCTCTCGCCGGGCGGATCATCGCCAGCTTCCCCGAGCGTCTTGAGGAGAGCCGGCGGATCGATGACGCGCTCGCGGAGCTCGGCGAGCTGGCCAGGACTCCCGGCGCGAACATCATCAAGCTGCCGAACGTCTCGGCTTCGATTCCGCAGCTCAAGGCCGCGATCGCCGAGCTTCAGCAGCAGGGCTACGCGCTGCCGGACTATCCGGACGACCCGAAGTCCGACGAGGACCGGGATGTCCGCGCGCGCTACGACAAGGTCAAGGGCAGTGCCGTCAACCCGGTGCTGCGCGAGGGCAACTCCGACCGCCGCGCGCCCGCTTCGGTGAAGAACTACGCCAAGGCGCACCCGCACTCGATGGGCGCGTGGGAGGCCGGCTCGAAGACGAACGTCGCGCACATGGACGCGGACGACTTCCGCTCCACCGAGAAGTCCGCGGTCATCGCCGAGGCCGGCTCGCTGCGCATCGAACTGGCCGGCGACGACGGCAGCACCACCACGCTGCGTGAGTCGGTGCCCGTGCTGGCGGGCGAGATCGTGGACGCCTCGGTGATGCGGGTACCGGCGCTGCGCGAGTTCCTCACGGCGCAGATCGCCCGGGCCAAGGCCGAGGGCGTGCTGTTCTCGGTGCACCTGAAGGCCACGATGATGAAGGTCTCCGACCCGATCATCTTCGGCCACGCGGTGCGGGCCTTCTTCCCGAAGACGTTCGCCGAGTACGGCGAGGCGCTCGCCGCGGCCGGCCTGAGCCCGAACGACGGGCTCGGCGGCATCCTCAAGGGCCTGGAGTCGCTGCCCGAGGGCGCGAAGATCAAGGCGTCCTTCGAGGCCGAGCTCGCCGACGGTCCCGCACTGGCGATGGTCGACTCCG
The DNA here is from genome assembly GCF_033795305.1 of Streptomyces sp. AK02-01A. Taxonomy (NCBI): domain Bacteria; kingdom Bacillati; phylum Actinomycetota; class Actinomycetes; order Kitasatosporales; family Streptomycetaceae; genus Streptomyces; species Streptomyces sp. AK02-01A. The sequence continues at coordinate 33,713 of NZ_JARBAE010000044.1, read as the reverse complement.
ACCGGGGCATCACCAACCTGCACGTACCGAGCGATGTCATCGTCGACGCCTCCATGCCGGCCATGATCCGCACCTCCGGTCACATGTGGGGCCCGGACGGCCAGGAGGCGGACACCCTCGCCACCATCCCGGACAGCAGCTACGCCGGCATCTACCAGGTCGTCATCGACGACTGCCGCGCGAACGGCGCCTTCGACCCGGCGACGATGGGCTCGGTGGCCAACGTCGGCCTGATGGCGCAGGCGGCCGAGGAGTACGGCAGCCACGACAAGACCTTCGAGATCCCGGTCACGGGCACGGTGCGGGTCGTCGACGACCGCGGCGACGTCGTGCTCGAACACGCGGTGAGCGCCGGCGACATCTGGCGCATGTGCCAGACCAAGGACGTACCGGTTCAGGACTGGGTCAAGCTCGCCGTCACCCGCGCCCGCGCGACCGGCGACCCGGCGGTGTTCTGGCTCGACGAGGGACGCGCGCACGACGCGAACCTCATCGCGAAGATCAAGGACTATCTGCCCGAGCACGACACCGACGGTCTGCGCATCGAGATCATGACGCCGGTCGACGCGATCGCCTTCTCCCTGGAGCGGATCCGCCGCGGCGAGAACACGATCTCGGTCACCGGCAATGTGCTGCGCGACTACCTGACCGACCTGTTCCCGATCCTGGAGCTCGGCACGAGCGCCAAGATGCTCTCGGTCGTTCCGCTGATCAACGGCGGCGGACTGTTCGAGACCGGTGCCGGCGGCTCCGCGCCCAAGCACGTCCAGCAGCTCGTCAAGCAGAACTACCTGCGGTGGGACAGCCTGGGCGAGTTCCTCGCACTCGCTGTCAGCTTCGAGCATCTCGCGCAGAAGACCGGCAACGCGCGCGCTCAGGTGCTCGCCGACACGCTCGACCGCGCCACCGGCACCTTCCTCAACGAGGACAAGTCGCCGAGCCGCCGGCTGGGCGGCATCGACAACCGTGGAAGCCACTTCTACCTGGCGCTCTACTGGGCGCAGGAGCTGGCGAAGCAGAATGACGACGCGCAGCTCGCGGAGGCGTTCGCCGGGCTCGCCAAGACCCTGGCCGATCAGGAGCAGACGATCGTCGACGAGCTGATCGCGGTGCAGGGCTCGCCGGCCGACATCGGCGGCTACTACCGGCCCGACGCGGCCAAGGCGTCGGCGGTCATGCGTCCGTCGGCGACCTTCAACCGGGCCATCGCGACCCTGGGCTGAACGAACGCCGCAGGCGGCGGCCACCGCCTCGCGCAATGATCTCGCCCCGGCCGGACACGCTGTCCGGCCGGGGCGAGATCGTGTGCACGGGCAGCAGGCGGAAGGCGCGCGCCGGCCTCACCGAGGGCCTTTCGCACCGCCGGCCGGAAAGCCTGGACGCTGCCACGGGTCAGGCGGTGCTCGCCGTCGGACGTACGACGATCTCGTTGACGTCGACCTCGGCGGGCTGGTCGACCGCGAAGGCGATGGCAGCGGCCACCGCGTCCGCCGGAATCGAGATACGCCGGTACTCGCGCATCTCCTCCCGGCCGACCGGGTCGGAGATGCTGTCCGCCAGCTCCGATTCCGTCACTCCGGGAGAGATGACCGTGACGCGGATGTGGTCGGCCTCCTGCCGCAGGCCGTCGGAGATCGCCCAGACGGCGTACTTGGTGGCGGAGTAGACCGCGCTCGTCGGCACCACCTCATGGGCGCCGATCGAGGCGACATTGACGATGTGCCCGTGGCCTCGCGCCCGCATGAGCGGCAGTACGCCGGCGATGCCGTGCAGTACGCCCCGGACATTGACGTCGATCATGCGGTTCCACTCGTCGAGTCTGAGCGCCTCCAGCTTGGACAGCGGCATCACACCCGCGTTGTTGACCAGGACGTCGACGCGGCCGTGTTCCTTGTGCGCGGCGTCGGCGAACCGCTGGACCTCACCGGCGTCCGTCACATCGAGCGGATGCTGCTCGGCGCTGCCGCCCGCCGCGCGGATCTCCTCGGCAAGGGTCTTCAGCCGGTCGGTGCGGCGGGCGCCGAGGACGACATGGTGTCCGGCCGCGGCCAGCCGCCGGGCCGTGGCCTCACCGATGCCGCTGCTCGCGCCGGTGATGAGAACGATCTTCTGCTCCGGGGTCGCGCTGGTCATATGGAGTCCTTCTTGTCGCTGGTCAGTGCGTCGGTGCGGAAGGCCGCCGGTCTTCGCGGTACAGGACCAGGTGCTCGTGGTAGAGCACGCCGTCCCTGATGTCGCCGGTGGCGGTGAAACCGGTGTCGTCGACGTAGTCGATATGGCTGCCGGTGACCGTGTACCGGCCGGTGTACGCGTTCGCACGGTCGCCGCGGGCCTCGTTGTAACGCCCTTCGGGCCGGAGTTCCTGGCGGATATGACCGTCGGCGGTCACCCACACGCCGACATGGGGATGGGGAGCGTGGCTCGTCATGTCTCCACCATCGGCCCCGCCGACCGCGCCAACCAGGCCGTCATTTCCCCAGGTGAACGGTTACTGGGTGTGGCGCACCCAGGCTCCTTGGGCTTGATCCGCTTTGTCTGCTTTGGCGGACATCCGAGATCAGGGGTGCTGCCCCGTGATGGACGGCCCCGGTGTCGGGGCCCCGCGTCAGGAGGCGGCGACGGCCGCCGGCCTCCGCCGTACCACGAACCAGGCCGTCCCGAGGGCCAGACCGGTGGCGACGGCCGCCAGACCGGCGAGACCGGTGGCGAACCAGGCCACGGGCGCGCTGTTGTCGTCGAGTACGCGGAAACGCACCGCGGAGAGCGGGACCGTACCGTCCTGCCGCGCGAGATACATGCGCGAATCCATGGAGTCCCGGCGATTGTCGCCGAGGACGAAGAGCCGCCGGGACGGCACGGTCACGTCGTATCGCACACCGAGTCCGTCCGCGATCCCGTGGGCCACATACGGCTCGTCGAGCCGCTCGCCGTTCAGAGTGAGCTTCCCGCGTGCGCAGCAGACCAGGTGATCCCCGCCGACGGCCACGACGCGCTGCATGGACATCCCGTGGGACAGGCGCTCAGGAGCGTCGAAGAGGACGACATCTCCTCGTCGGACCGCGGCGCCGTCGATTTTCTCCGAGAAGACCACCGAGTTCTTCCGGTACGCCGGCTCCATCGAGCGGCCCGGTATCCGGGCGGTGTTGTACATCGTCCACGACACACCGAGACTCACCGCGATCGCCACCACTCCGAGCCCCAGCGCCAGCAGCGCCGCGATGCCCAGCCGTCTGCCGGCTCGCATGATTCCCCTCCCTCGCCCGCCCGGGACAGGCGGAGCGGCCGACATACGGCAGCCGTCCGCCCCGCATATCAGGGCCCATGATCGCGCAACCGTCGCGGCGGTTCGCGGGCGGGTTCGAAGGACGCGGGACCCGCCGGTGCGACGTCGGTTGTCGCACGGGACACGAACCGGCGCAGCGCTCCGTGCCAGAGCACGGCGCCTGCCGTGGCGCCCACGACGACTCCCATGGCCGCCGCGACCCGCGCCGGACGAGTGGCCAGGGCGGCGGCCGTACAGAGGTACGCGACAAACGGTCCGCCGAGAAACAGCACACTCCGCCCGCCCCGGCGGACGGTGTCCGCCATGGTGTGGCGCAGCAGCGGCCAGACCGAGAGGACCAGAGCCGCCGCTCCGGCCGAGCGCAGGGCCGTTCCGGTGCCGGCCGTCACCAGGGCCAGCACGCAGAGCGCCGACATCAGCGCATGGGAGATCAGCACCGCCAGCCGGAATCGCCGCGTGGTGGCCGCGCCGTTCTCGGCCGCCGTCAGCCCCAGCAGGACGCCGGTTGTTCTGATACCCAGTCTCAGATCGGTCTCCAGATCCTTGAGGTCGGCGCCGGACGCGTCGAATGTGGCGAGGAGCAGGGCGAACGCCATGACGGCCGTCACCTCGGCGATACCGGGAACGGCGATGAAAGCGAGCAGCGGCATGGACACACTGAGGCCCCACAGAAGATCGGAGACCGGTGCCGGGACGCGCGAACGCTTCTGGCGCACATTGCCCCAGAGCGTGATGGCGAGTGACACATACAGATAACCGGGATGCTCCGAGGGAAGGAAAACGCTCCCGACGACGAAGAGAGCGCCCAGCAGGACCGTGAGGGCGACGGCGTGACGGACGGGCAGCCGTCCTGAGGTGAGCGGCCGGTTGGCGCGCCTCGGGTCCTGTGCGTCCAGATGACGGTCGGCGATGTCGTTGCTCGAACAGCTCAGCGCGTGGAGAGCGCAGCCGACGCCGAACCAGGCGAGTGCCGTTCCCGAGACCCTCTGTGCCGCGATGACCGGTCCCAGCAGGAACGGCGTGGACATCAGGGGCAGATACTCCAGACGAATCAGCGCGGAATAGTCCAGAAGCCTCTGTGCCGTACGTGACAACGCACCGCGCACCGGCGCCGCGTGTGTGGTCACAACGCGTCCAGTGCGTCCTGCAGGCGCTGACGGGCCCGGTCCACCGAGAGCCCCGGCGCGGCGAGGGCCTCGTAGGTGACGGGAGAGCCGGCCCGGAGCCGCACCGCGCTGAACGGACGTGGTACGAGCTGTCCCTGGAACTCCAAGGCGCGATCGGCCCGAATACGCAGTGGCACGGCGTCGCGCTTCGATTCCCGTGCGAGTCCGACGAGTGAGCGGCGCACTCTTCCGTCGCGGCGTCCGCCGTCCGTGAAGATTCCCACCGGCCCCGGGTGCTGGACCAGGAAGTCCCGTACCTGTTCGTAGGGGCTTCGCGGGCCGCCGCGGCCGATCCGGAAGACATCGATACCGGATGCCAGCGCGGGCAGCGCGCCGGCGTAACCGCCGAGAGTGTTGTCGTTGATCCAGGCGCAGTGCCGGAAACTGCCGGCGGCGAAGACTCCGGGAATCAGATCCGAGTGCGGTGAGTAGTACAGCCGGCGGTCGGCCGGAAGAATGTCCCGCGGCGCTCGGACGGACGGCCTGAAGAGCCCGACGCAACCGGCGTAGTAGACGCCGTAGCCGTAACCGAGCAGCCGGATCCGGAGCGACGGCTTGATCCGGTCACCCCAGATGAGCATGGTCCGAGTCCCTGGCTTCCGCTCTTGTGAGCTGCGCCCGCGCCGTCGCCGTCCACTCGCGCGCGATCTCCTGGAGCACGGTGGCGTCGGTCCGCGCCAGCGCCTCTCCGGCGCGTGCCAGGCAGCGGAGCGCGATTCGGAGTGTGCCGGCGGCTCCGCCGCTGAGATAGAGCGCGTTGAGCACATCCTCCGCGGTGAACTCGTCGAACGGCGCGAGGTCCCGGTCCGGACGGGGCAGTGCGGCGAGTCCCAGTGACACAGGGAAGGTCACATTGTGCTCGGCCCAGTCGTCCCGCAGATCCTGCAGGTCGTCGAGGAGCTGGAGCGCGGAACACATGACGGTGACGGCGGACGACAGACCGGGCACCTGGTCGGCGCGGCGGCATCGCGTGGCGACCACCAGCAGAGCGAGGTTTCCGGGCGCGGCCTTCTCTCCCAGCCGGAACACCTCCTCGGCGGCATAGGGGAGTTCGGGACGCTCGTTGTGGACGATGTCCCGCAGCAGCGCACCGGCGTAGACCGACGCCTCCGCCTGGTGCGCGCGGACGAAGGCGTCGGCGCCGGTGCCCAGTTCCGAACCGGTCCGGAGGTAACACGCCAGCGCGGTGTCCATCAGCACCGCCGAGCGCGGGCTGAGGGCGCCGACGTCGACCAGCCGGTCGTGCAGCACGTAGTACAGGTGGCCCAGGCCGAAGACGGTAGCCACCCGGTCGAGCCACTCCCGGTCGCGCTCGCCCCACTCCAGGGCCTGTGCGATGGGCATGTAGAAGAAGCCGGACTCGACACCGAAGGCCGCTCTGGGGAGTTGGGCGACCACGCTCTCCAAGGCCGGTTCCATCCGGGTGATGTTGTCGCGCACCTGGTCGACGACTTGCTGCCAGGGCACGGTCGCGCGTGCTGTGCCGACTGCGGTCATGGACGCTCGCTCCTGATCAGGTGGCTCGGGGTCGTCACCAGCGGACGCGTCAGAGGCAGCCAGGCGGCGGTGACAACCGCGACCACCAGTACGGGTACGGGTGCCCATGGCGAGGAGGCGAGCATCAGGGACAGAAAGTTCAGTCCGAGAGAGGCTTCACGGCCGTTGGGCGAGACGGGCCGGTGCCCGGTCAGGAGCGTCCGGACCGAACGGGCGGTCAGGAGATGCAGCAGACAGACGGCGGCCGACAGAGCCACTCGTTGAGGCAGTGGCACCGGCGCGAGCAGGGTCAGGGCCAGGAGAGAACCGAGTGAGCCCGCGACGAGCAGCGCCACGAGCCGCCGGTGGACGGGTGTGGAGAGGACGAGCCGGTCGTCCGTCAGCCGGACGCGCAACCGCAGAGCCGTGGTGTCGTCTCCGACGGCTCGGTCGTGCTCAAGGTCCTTGAGATTTCCGGCCACGACATTGAGCAGCACCATATGGATCGCGAAGGCGGCGCCGACGAGCAGAGCCGGAGTGAGATCCACCGTCGGCAGCAGGGCGCAGCACAGAAGCGCCGGTACTCCCATGTTGAGTCCGAACAGTGTGTCCATGGCGAGAGGATGGGCGATCCGGCGTTTTTGGAATACGTTGGAGACGGTCACGGAGATGAAGAGAGCGGCGGTTCCGGCGACGAAATACCAGCGTGCCTCCAGAATTACCACCGCGAATACCGCGAGCCCCTGGGCCGCGGCCAGTTGCACGACGAGTGCGGTCCGTGCGGACCTCGGACTGATCGCTCCCGTCACGAGAACACTTGCCTTTCGTGACGCGTTGAGCCTGTCGCTCTCGATGTCCGCCAGATCGTTCGCCGTGCAGCCATAGGTGTGACTGAGAATTCCGATCAGGGACACGAGAGCGAGCGAAACGGCAGGAACATCGCCGCCCCGCGCCACCAATGGGCCGAGGGGATAGACGAAGGCCGCGGCGCTCGCCGCGTGCACGCGCGTCAGCCGGCTGTATCGCCGCACGCCCCAGTCAGTTACCAAGTGACGCCTTGGTCGGCGCGGGGTTCGAGCGGACGCCGGCGCTCTCGTACCTCCTCGGCGCTCTCGTCCGCGCGGTGCCAGCCCGTACCGACCGAGCCCACCACGTCATCGAATAATTCGCGGTCCTCCGAGGAGAGAGTGTCCTGACGCAAGATCGGCCCCCATATTGATGGTAAATCGTTCAAGCATTGTGTGTCGCTCCTCGTGACGTGTCCAGGGATCGGCGTGAAGTACCTTGGCGGTGGCCGATATTGAGCGATTCTGGTCACTTCCGTAAGGTGTCGCCGGGATTTCCTTGATCGCGCCGAGCGCATAAAAGAAGAGGCAGGCGCGGGCGTCAACCTTTTTCGCGTAAAGAACGGCGGACATGACCTTGAGCGCGCTGGGAGCATTCAGTCGGGAGGCGATACGCCGTACGGACCGGCTCCGGTTACGGCGGGCGCCACCGCCGGTGTGTCAGCGACTCTCCCGCGCCGTCCGGCCGGTGCGCAGGGCGTCACGTGTCAGCACCGCGACGGTGATCGCGGCGCACACGATCTGCAGCGGCGCTCGCATGGCCAACCTGACCGCGAGCAGCAGATCCACATCCCCGTGGACGTACAGCACCGTCATGACCGCGGCCTCCACCAGAAACCTGGTCGCCCAGAGCAGTGTGAGCAGCATGTGGGCCCTGGCCGATCCGGGTGGCCGGAAGAGCCAGCGGCCGGCGACCGCTTTCAGGACCACACCGATCAGCGGCCGCCGCACCAGCGCGCTGCCGAACAGGACAGCCGCGTAAGCCGAGTCCACCAGGATCCCGGGGACGAAATAGTCGCGGGCCTCTCCGGTGAGGGCCGCGGCGGACACCGACACCGCCAGCAGCGCGAGCCCGAGAAGCTGCGCGCGCACCCGCTTGATCGGCACGGCGGCCAGGACGGCGAGCATTCCGGTGAGCAGTGCCGCTGCCGCCGCGGTGACGAGCGAGGTACCGGCGAAACGCCAGAGGCCGTACCACACCAGTGTCGGCAGACCGAGCAGGGCGACGAGCAGGCAGTCGCGCACGATCAGGGAGCGTCGTCTGAGCCTCAGGGCATCGTCTTGTGGATCAGGACCTGACCGAACGTCGTCGGACATGGCGAGCATTCTGGCACGGTGCGGCTCTCCGGAGGCGAAAAGCTCCCGGCGGACTCAGGCCCGGCGGAACGCACTGAGCGGAACGCGCTGCGCGGAACGCACCGCGCCGTCCGCCGGGGCCGTTACACGGCGCCGGGCCGTCCGCCGTCCGCTCCGAAGATCCACGCGTACGCGGCCTGGGCCGTGAAGTCGCGCCGGCCGCCCGGGAAGAGCAGCCCGGCCGTGCCGTACGCCGGGTCGGAGGCCGTGTCCGGCAGATAGGGGATCGCGACGCAGCGCATCCCGGCGGCGTGCGCCGCCAGCACTCCGGGCACGGCGTCCTCCACCACCACACAGTCCGCCGGCCGCGTTCCCAGCCGGCGCGCGGCGGCCAGGAAGACATCGGGCTCCGGCTTGCCGTGAGGGACCTCGTCGGCCGAGACGGTTGTGGCCATGTACGCGTCGAGGCCGGTGACGGACAGTGCGGCGTCGATGGCGGCGCGGGACGAACCGGACGCCACGGCCATGGGCACGCCCCCGGCGTGCAGCCGCTCCACAAGCTTCCGCATCTCCGGGAACACCTCCGTCGACGCGCGTACCCGCTCCAGATAGAGACGGTCCTGCCGAGGGAGCAACTCATCGACGGGCGCGGTGATCCCGTACTCCGCGCGCAGTGTCTCCAGCGTCTCCCGGGTGCTGATGCCGATGAAACGGCTGTGCTGCTCCCAGTCGAAGTCGAGCACGCCGTACTGGGCGAGGAGCTGACGACCGGCTTCGTAATAGTTTGGCTCGCTGTCGACGAGTGTTCCATCGAGATCGAAGATGACCGCTTGGCTCCGCGCATTGCTCATACGTCTCAGCATGTCAAGCCGTCGTCGGCAGGACGGCGCCGGCAGGCGCCATGAACGGCCGTGAACGACGCGAACACCGTGAGCCGGCTGCCGGCTGCCGACCGCTGCGGCGCCCGGACGAAAGCCGTCTCCGGTGCGGCGAATTGGTCCAGACCGCCTGCTACCGTCGGCCGGACAGCGGCGCGGACCGTTGACGATCAGCCGAAGAGGGGACACACACTGTGAGCGGCAGGAACGACGGGCGGGCCTTCATCGGATCGTTCACCTCGGCGGGCGGACGCGGGATCATCGCCGCGGCCGTGGACGCGGAGACCGGGGCCCTGACCGAGCGGGCAGCGACCGACGCCGTCGCGGACCCGTCCTTCCTCGCGCTCGCAGCCGACGGCTCCGTGCTCTACGCGGTCTCCGAGCAGGAGGAGGGCGCGGCGGCGGCCTTTCTGGCACCGGCCATCGCCGCCGTGGACGCGGCGCCCCGGCTGATCGGAGAGCCCGTACCGGTGTGCGGCGCGGGCCCCACACATCTCGCGCTCGCGGCCGGCCATCTGCTGACCGCCAACTACGGTTCGGGCAGTGTCTCGGTGCTTCCCGTCGGCGACGACGGCGGTCTCCGCGCCGTGAGCGGTGTGCTCCAGCACGAGGGCGGCGGACCGGATCCGGACCGGCAGCGCGGCCCGCACGCGCATCAGGTGACCGCCGATCCGAGCGGACGCTGGATGCTGAGCACGGACCTCGGCACCGACTCGGTCCGGATCTGCTCTCTTGACGCCGTCTCGGGAGAACTGACCACGCACGGCGAGACGGCGCTGCGCCCCGGTACCGGTCCGCGCCATCTCGCCTTCCACCCGGCCGGCGGCCACGCCTATGTGCTGTGCGAGCTGGAACCGACGCTCACCGTCTGCCGCTGGGACGCCGGGAGGGGGGTGCTCGAACCGGTGGGTGAGACGTCCGTCCTGCCCGACAGCGTGGCCGTCGAGAGCTTCGCCTCCGAGGTGGTCGTGGCGCGGGACGGCAGGTTCGTCTGGGTGGCCAACCGTGGACACGACAGCATCGCCGTCCTGGCGCTCGACGAGACGTACGAGAAGGCGGAACTGGTCACCACCGTGCCGTGCGGCGGCCGCTGGCCGCGCGATCTGGCACTGGACCCGGCAGGACGCCGTCTCTACGCGGCGAATGAGCACTCCGGCGACGTGACCTGGTTCGACATCGACCAGCGCACCGGCGTCCCGGTCCGCGCGGGCTCCATCGAGGCCCCTGCGGCCTCCTGTGTGATCTTCGGCTGACCGGGAGGCCGCGCGGTGCCCCGCTCCGTACGGCGCGGGCGCAGAGAGCCGTACACGCCCGATGGAGCGCGCGCCGCGGCCAGGTCGCGGAAGGGCCCGCGCCGGAGCGATCCGGTGCGGGCCCTTTCCATGCGTACGGGTGAGTCGCCTCTCCGTAGGCAGGGGCATGTCCCCGGGTCCCCGTGCGGGGACATGTCAGTTCGCCGACGTGCCCTGCGGCTGCGGCGCGATGCCCAGCGCGGTCGTGTACTTCGACAGCACGAGTTTGCCGATCGCGGGATAGGCGCCGAGCGGCTCGGCCGCGGCGCAGTCGGCCTCCTTGAGAGCCGCGTCGAGCAGGCCCTCCGGCAGCTCGGGACCGACCAGATACGGAGCGAGCGCGAGCTGGGTCGCACCGGCGTCGCGAAGCTGCTCGGCGACCGCGGTGACCGAGCCCTCGACATCGAGCGCGGCGGCCATCACCGGCACGGCGAGGCGCGCGGCCAGCAGCATCCCGGTGATCCCGGCGGTCTTGACCGCCTCCTCGCCACCCACCGTGACCAGGATGATTCCGTCGGCGGCCGTGGCGACCGTGAACAGCCGCGCGCGGTCGGCACGGGCCAGACCGGCTTCCGAGAGGCGCACATGCAGACCCTCCGCGAGCAGCGGGTGCGGGCCGAGGACATCGGTCAGCTCCGCGGCGGCGGAACTGTCCGCGACTGCCTGATGTATCCGCCCGGCCAGCCCGCTGTCGGGGCCGGCGAGCAGCGGTACGACGACGGCCGCGGGGCCCTCGGGCTCGGCGACCTCACGGCCCGCGGCCTTCGCCAGCTCATAGCGTTCCGCACGCTGCGTCGCGGTCCGGGTCAGGACGCTTCCCAGCGTGGGGTACTCGGCGTCGTCGCCGTCCAGGAAACCGATGGCGGCGTCCAGGCCGGGCAGCTCCGAGCGGGCGATGCTGACGACCTCCTCGGCCAGGCCGCGGACGGCGGGCGAGGGGGTGCCGGGAACGGCGAGGATCAGCGCGGGCGCACCTTCGGGCGCCGCCACGGGTTCGGGACGGCGGTGGCGCCCCGACTGGCGGGGTCGCGGCATTCGTACGGGCAGGCCGGATGCGGGCCCAGTGGGGGTGCTCATGGCGCCGAATGTTACTGGTTTTGTGGGAGCGACTGTTCGGGGAGGGGGCGGTCGCGAGCCTTCTGTCCTCATTTATCCGTTAGGTATTTTTCTGCTCATCTATCGTGTTGTGTCGGGACGTTCAGCATGCGCGGATCCTGCGGCAGCCGCAGCGAGTCCGTGGCGAGCGCCGCCGCGATGAGCAGCGCTCCGGCGAGCGGATCATGAGCCGCGGAGACCGTCGTGGCGTGCCGGAGCTGATCGGTCAGCTCCGCCCGCAGCGGTACGAGCAGCGGGTCGCCCAGCTCGAACAGCCCGCCCGTGAGGGCGACTTCGCACTCGACGGACGGCGGGCAGACGGCTGCCGCGGCCTCCGCGATATGCCGAGCCGCTGTCGCGAGGATGCCTTCCGCGACCGGGTCGTCGGCCGCGCACCGGGCCACCTCCGGTGCGAACGAGGCGAGCACGGCGGGCCGGTCGGTGCGTGGATAGAGCAGTCCCGGCAATTCCATGGCGGGTCCGAACGCCAGCTCCATTCTGGAAAGCAGCGCGGTCGATCCGCCGCGACGGCCGTCGTAGGCGCGCATGGCCGCCTCCAGTCCGGCCCGGCCGATCCAGGCACCGCTGCCGCAGTCGCCGAGCAGATGACCCCAGCCGTCCGCGCGGCGCCAGCGCCTCAGATCCGTGCCCAGCGCGATCATGCCGGTACCGGCGGCGACCACCGCACCGGGACGCTGCCCGAGCGCCCCGGCGTATGCCGTGACCGCGTCCGCGGCGAGTGCCAGCCGGCGTACGCCCAGGGCGCGCTCCAGTGCCATCGGCAGTTCGGCGCGGAGTCCGTCGCCGAGCGTCGCCATTCCGGCAGCGCCGATCGCGACCGCGGACAGGGCGTCCGCACCGGACCGCGCCAGCAGCGCCTGCGCCGCGGGCAGTAGCTGACCGAGCAGGTGACCGGCGTCGATGCCGGTGGGACCGGTGCGCACCGGCTCGGTGGAGACGATGGTTCCGGCCGTGGTGACGGCGACCGCCGTGGAATCGGCCGTCCCGGTGGGAGCCGTGGAGCCGAGCGCGATCCGCACGCCGGAACCGCCGGAGTCCACACCGAGCACCCAGCTCACGGCAGTTGCCAGTCCACCGGCTGTGCTCCCTGGCGGATCAGGAGGTCGTTGGCGCGGCTGAACGGACGCGAGCCGAAGAAACCGCGGTCCGCCGACATGGGAGAGGGATGGGCCGACTCGACCGCCGGAAGGTCTCCGAGAAGTGGCCGCAGATTGCGCGCGTCACGCCCCCACAGCACGGACACCAGCGGCTTGCCGCGTGCGACCAGGGCGCGGATGGCCTGCTCGGTCACCTCTTCCCAGCCCTTGCCGCGGTGCGCGGCCGGCTTGCGGGGCGCCGTGGTGAGCGCCCTGTTGAGCAGCAGAACTCCCTGCCGTGTCCAGGGAGTCAGATCGCCGTTGGCGGGACGGGGCAGGCCCAGGTCCGTGTGCAGTTCCCGGAAGATGTTCTCCAGGCTGCCGGGCAGATTCCGCACCTCGGGCGCGACCGAGAAACTGTGTCCAACAGCCATTCCCGGAGTGGGGTAGGGGTCCTGACCCATGATCAGGACACGTACCTCGTCGAAGGGTTGCTGGAAAGCACGCAGTACGTTCGCTCCAGCGGGAAGGTAGGTGCGGCCGGCCGCGACCTCGGCCCGCAGAAAGTCCCCCATCGCCGCAACGCGTCCGGCCACGGGGGCCAGCGCCTCTGCCCATCCGGGCTCAACAACTTCACTCAAAGGTAGTCCCGCCACGACGCGCCACTTTACCCGTGCGCGGACGATGCTTTCCCAGCCGGCCATCGCGGGGTCCGCTCGCCCGCCCGGTCCCGGACCAGCACCGCACTCGGCCGGCACCGTACGGTCCGGCCTCCTCGCGGCCGGTAAAGCTGCTTTCCTTTCGTTGTGCGCTTACGGTTGCCGAGGCGGACTCTGGAAGTGCGAGGCGGGCAGACGATCATTCCGACCGAACCATCCGAAGGAGCCCATCATGGCCAGGCAGATGATGCACGCGATCGCCAGCTACAAGGGATTGCCGATCGATGACCCGGAGAGCCTGCGGAACGTCGAAGTGCCCGTCCCGGAACTGAGGCCGCGCGATGTCCTGGTGCGGGTCCAGGCTGTGTCGGTGAACCCGGCGGACGTGAAAACGCGGGCCGGACTTGTGGAGGCCGAGGAACCGCGGATTCTTGGGTTCGACGCCGCGGGAGTGGTGGAGGCCGCCGGGCCGGAGGTGACCACGCTCTCGGTCGGAGACGAAGTCTGGTACGCGGGTGACATCACCCGTCCCGGGGCCAACTGCGACCTGCACGCGGTGGACGAGCGGATCGTCGCTCACAAGCCCGCCTCCCTCGGCTTCGCGGAAGCTGCCGCGATGCCGCTCACGACGATCACGGCGTGGGAGACGCTCTTCGAGCGCTTCGGGCTGACCGCGGACTCCACCGGCACACTGCTGGCGCTGGGAGCGGCCGGCGGTGTCGGATCGATCATGATCCAGCTCGCCAAGGAGCTCACCGGCCTGCGAGTACTGGCTTCGGCCAGCCGGCCCGAGTCCCGGGAGTGGGTGAAACAGTTCGGCGCCGACGATGTCGTCAACCATCATCAACTCGTCGCGTCCACGAGTGCGGTGGCTCCCGATGGCGTGGACTATCTGTTCAGTCCGCACTCGCGCGGCAACATCGCGGCGTTCGCCGAGATCGTCCGGCCGTTCGGGCACATCACCGCCATCGACGAGCCGGAGGGCCTGGACCTGCTGCCGTTGAAGTCCAAGAGCATCGCCTGGCACTGGGAGCTGATGTTCACCCGGTCCATCTACCAGACCGAGGACATGATCGAGCAGAAGAAGCTGCTGGAGGCGGTGGCCGCGCTGGTCGACGACAAGCGGATCCGTACGACCCTGAACACGTCCATCGACGACTTCTCCGCCGCCGGCCTGCGTGAGGCCCATCGCCTGGTCGAGGCCGGTCGCTCCACCGGCAAGGTCGTCGTCGTCCGCTGATTCCCTCCAGCACGGGCCGTACTGTCCGAACTGTCCGAGCGGCTTCTCCCGCTACCGGGACGCGGCCACGGCGCGTTCATGGTTTGGCCGGGCCGGCTTCCAGCGGGCTGTCGGGAGGCGTAGGGGCCACGCGCATGCCGTACCGGGCCCACAAGGTGCGCTGCAGCAGCAGCGTAAGAGTGCCGGCGATGAACATTCCGGCGAGGTTGACGCCGAGCTGTACGAGTGAGGCGTACACCTCGTGCCAGCGCGCGAGCGCGACCGCCACGGCGATGTTTCCCGCGGCCGGGACCGTGGTCACGGAGATGAAGACGCCGATCAGCGCGGACGATTTCCCGGCTGTCAGGGACAGGATCCCTGCCACACCCGCGAGGACCGCCACGATGAAGGACCACTTGTCCGGGTGGATGATGAAGTCGCTCAGTGGTCTGTTGTCGAGCATGTCCGGCGTGATCCAGCCCAGCAGGCGGCTGACGGCCGCGCATGCCAGCGTGATCGCGATCGCCACGGTGAAGCCGACCACCAGTGCTCGCACGGCCGCGCCGATCAGGAGCCAGTCCCGTCGCAGGAGTCCGAAACAGATGGCTGCCACCGGACCGAACTCCGGTCCGAGCACCATCGCGCCGACGATGAGGATCGGCTGGTCCAGCAACGTGCCGATCGCGGCGAGCTGCGTCGCGAGCGCGAGGAACGCCAGGAATCCCCAGGTGATGCGCGTATCGGTCGCTGTCCTGGCGGCCAGTTCATGCCACACGACGGCGTCGTCCGGGTCTCCGGGAGCTACTTTCTCGGCCACTTCGGATGCCGTGGAGATGGACAGCGCCAGTTGTTCGACCGTGATGGCACCGGTGTCCTTGAGGCCGAGAGCGCTCAACTGCTCAAGTACGCCGTTCGCGGCCTCTCTCGCCACGTCGAACTCCACGAAGTCACCGGCGGGCGCGTAAGCGGCACCGACGATCTTGATCACGTTGACGATCGCGGGATGGTCGTCGGTGATCCGCAGTACCTCGTCGGTACGGGCGGCGGGACTGATCACTCGGACATGTAGCACGAGAGGCATTGTGCCGGGCCTCGCTCCGGGCCGCGCGGATACATCCGTTATGGAGATCCGATCAGTCCGATGCGCGTGAGCCGGAGCGCGGAGCCACACCGGGCCGACGGCCGCCGGTCCGGTGTGGCTCCTCCGCGCCTACGGCCGCAGGCCGCGGAGCACGATGTCGAGATAGGTGTCGGCGGTCGCGCCGTGTTCCGCGTGCTTGGGCAGGCCGGCGACCATGGTCAGGATGTGCACCGCCGTGATGTCGGCGCGCACCGCTCCTTTCTCGCGGGCGCGGTCGAGGAGCTGAGCGAAGCTCGCCTTCATCGGGGCGCAGGCGGCGGCCACCGGTGACGCGTCGTCGGCGAGGCCGTCCCCGACGCGGGCGCTCAGGCCGCGGTACTCCGTCGCGCTGCGGTCGTACAGGCGCAGCCAGTGCGCGAGGGCCTGCCAGGCGTCCGGTGCGCCGAGGAGCTCGCGTGCCTGCTCATCGAGCAGGTCGACGCGCTCCTTCATGATGGCCACGAAGAGATGCTCGCGGCTTGGGAAGTGCCGGTAGAGCGTGCCCTGGCCCACGCCCGCCTCTTTGGCGACATCCTCCATCGGCGCTTCCGCTCCGGCGTGCGTGAAGACCCTCTTTCCCGCGGCGAGCAGCGCCTCGTAGTTGCGTCGCGCGTCCGCGCGCAACGGCTTTGTCGTGGGGCTCGGAACGCTCATGCGACCACTCTATTTGACAAGCGGACACAGTGTCCATATCGTCGGACGAGTTAACCGGACACTCTGTCCGGATGGAGGTGCGCAGTGAAGTCAGCGAGCGGCAAGCCCGTCGTGGCCGTGGTCACCGGAGCGAGCAGAGGAGCGGGCAGAGGCATAGCCCAGGCGCTGGGCAGCCAGGGCGTGATCGTCTATGTGACCGGCCGCAGCCGGTCTTCGTCCGACTCTCCCTACGGCGGAACCGTCGCGGAGACGGCCGCACTGGTGGACCAGGCCGGCGGCAAGGGCATCCCGGTGATCGTCGACCATGCCGACGACGAGGCCGTGCGGGACCTGTTCGCCACCGTCCGACGGGACTATGGACGCCTGGACCTCCTGGTGAACAACGCCGCCAAGCTGGTCGCCACCACGTCGCCCGGCGGCTTCTGGGAGAAGCCGCTGGAGACGGCCGACCTGTTGACTGTCGGACTGCGCTCGCACTACGTCGCGAGTTTCCACGCGGCGCCGCTGCTGATCGGCAACGGTCGCGGACTGATCGTCAATACCGGTCATTACGGCGCGGTGTCCTACTACCACGGCGCCGCGTACGGAGCCCAGAAGGCGGGCGCGGACAAGATGGCCGCCGACATGGCCAAGGAACTGCGGCCGTACAACGTCGCCGCCGCGTCGATCTGGATGGGCGGACTCGACACCGAGCGCGCCCGCGCCTATATCGCCTCCCTGCCGGCCGAGGCCAGGCCCACCGCCAGAAGAGAATCGCCGCAGTTCACAGGCCGCGTGATCGCCGCCCTCTACGCCTCGGAGGAGTTGATGAACTTCTCGGGCAGGGCCCTGATCGGAGCCGAGCTGGGTGCCTACTTCGGCATCACCGACATCGACGGCAGCGCGCCTCGGTCCCTGCGCTACACGCTGGGCGGACCGCCTCAGCTCCATCCCAGCCTTCGCTGAAATCCAGCATCGGCTCCCTCCGTGGACAGAACACCTAGTCGCCGATGGCCGCCGCCCTGACGCACAGGACGTCCGGCAGATGCGAGGCGAGCCGCTGCCAGTGGTCTCCGTCGTCCGCGCTCGCGTAGACCTCGCCGTTGCGATTGCCGAAATACACGCCCGCGGGATCGGCGTCGTCCGTGCACATCGCGTCCCGCAGCACCGTGCCGAAGTGGTCTCCTTCGGGCAGTCCCGCCGACAGCGGCTCCCAGCTTCCGCCCGCGTCCTGCGTGCGGTAGACCCGGCAGCGCCGCCCGGCCGGGACCCGGTCGGCGTCGGCGTTGATCGGGAAGACATAGGCCACATCGGCGCGGTGCGGATGTGCCGCGACCGTGAAGCCGAAGTCGGACGGCAGGCCGGCGCCGATGTCGCTCCACCGCGCTCCCGCGTCGTCGCTGCGGAACACGCCCCAGTGGTTCTGCAGATACAGCCGGTCCAGATCGCCGGCGTCCTGCGCGATCTTGTGGACGCACTGGCCGAACTCCGGATGCGGATCGGGCAGGAAGACCGCCGACACGCCCTTGTTGGACGGGGCCCAGCTCCGGCCGCCGTCGCCGGAGCGGAAGACCCCGGCCGTGGACACCGCGACGGTCAGCGCGTCCGGATCGCGGCGGTCGGTCACCACGGTGTGCACCGCTTCGCCGCCGCCGCCCGGTACCCAGCGCGCACGCGTCGGATGCTCCCAGAGCGGCCGGACCAGCTCGAAGGTCTCGCCTCCGTCCTCGGAACGGAACAGCGCGGCGGGCTCGGTGCCCGCGTACACCACGTCCGGCGCGGACGGACCGGCCGGATGGAGCTGCCACACCCGCTCCAGCGACGCGCCCGTGTCCTGGGGAAACCTGACCGCCGGTTCGGTCGGCTCCGTCCAGCTCATCCCGAGGTCGTCGGAGTGGAACACGGACGGACCCCAGTGCGCGCTGTCCCCGCCGACCAGCAGCCGCGGCACGGACCGGCGCGTGTCGATCGCGATCGAATAGACCGCCTGCGCGTTGAAGTGCGGTCCGTCGAACCGCCATCGGCCGCCGTGTCCGCGGCCGATGAAGAGCCCTTTACGGGTGCCTACGGTGAGCAGTACGTCGGTCATGACCGACACCTCCAGGACGACGTTGTCTCGGACGGAGGCCAGTCTGTACCCGGCCACTGACAGTGGCCCTCGCCGTGGTCGTCCGTGCAGGCCGGACGGTATGTCGGCACTCCGGCGACGGTCGGCGGCGGTCGGGTGGCGATCCTGGATCCGGACGGCCGGGCCGGAATGATTCGTCCCGCGCGAGGCTTCTCGTAATTTGGCGAACGTCGTAGTACGACGTGTACCGTACTAAGAGATTCAGTCGCGAGAGCCGAAAACGGAGCCCGGAATGAGCGCTGCCCTTTTTGAGCCGTACACGCTGCGGTCCCTGACGATCCCCAACCGGGTGTGGATGGCGCCCATGTGCCAGTACACCGCCGCGCCGGACGGCCCCGAGCAGGGCGTGCCCACCGACTGGCACTTCCAGCACCTGGCCGCGCGTGCCGTCGGCGGTACGGGCCTGATCCTCACCGAAGCCACCGCCGTGAGCCCCGAGGGACGTATCAGCCCGTATGACCTGGGGCTGTGGAACAGCGCGCAGACCGACTCGTTCCGCCGGATCACCTCCTTCCTCAAGAGCCAGGGAACCGTTCCGGGAATCCAGATCGCGCATGCCGGGCGAAAGGCGTCCACCGAGCGGACCTGGGTGGACCGCGGCGCGCCGATCGCGCCCGGAGACGGCCACGGATGGACCCCGGTGGGCCCGAGTCCGCTCGCGTTCGGCACGACCTCCACCGTCCCGGAAGAGCTGTCCACCGAGCGGATCGAGGAGATCGTGGAGCAGTTCGCCGCGACCGCCCGCCGGGCCCTCGCGGCGGGCTTCGAGGTGGCCGAGATCCATGGCGCCCACGGCTACCTGATCAACCAGTTCCTCTCGCCGTACACCAATCACCGGACGGACGAGTACGGCGGCTCCTACGAGAACCGCATCCGGTTCGCCCTGGAGGTCGTCGACGCCGTACGCGCCGTGTGGCCGCGGGAGCTGCCGGTCTTCTTCCGTATCTCGGCCACCGACTGGCTCACCGAGAACCCGGACGACGAGCGCGAGGGCTGGACCGCCGAGGACACCATCCGGTTCGCCGGTGACCTGTCCGCACACGGCGTGGATCTGCTGGACACCTCCACGGGCGGCAATGCCCCGAACGCCAAGATCGTCGCGGTCCCCGGCTACCAGGTGCCGTTCGCGGAACGCGTCAAGAAGGAGACCGGCCTGGCCGTCGGCGCGGTCGGCCTGATCACCGAGGCCCAGCAGGCGGAAGAGATCGTCGCCCATGGGCAGGCGGATGCCGTGCTCCTCGCCCGGGAGCTGCTGCGTGATCCCAACTTCGCCAGGCGCGCCGCGCGGGAGCTGGGCGTCGCGATCCCGGGTCCGGACCAGTACCACCGGGCGCTCTGACCTGCGCGGCCGTCCGGCTCCTTCCGGAACAACGGCGGAGGCCGCGCGGGAGCGCGTACGGGATCCGCGGCGCGGTGTGGGACGCGAGTGATGTTGTGCTGACCGTCCTCGGTGATCCGCGCACCGCCGCCGGCCGTAAAGAATCTTTACCGGTCCGCTCCTCGCACTCGAAGAGGATCGCGCGGCGGGGATACGCTCGTAGAGAGAGCCGTCTCGCCCAATGCCTGGCTGGGACGAAGACCTGGCGAGTGCGCGGGTCACGATGCCGTTCACAACGGGTCCGTTCGAAACGGCTCTCCGCCTCTCGCGGTGCGACGGCCACGGCCGGCCCGGGCGCCGCGGGTGAACAGCCGCAGATGTCGTCGGCGCGACCGGTGGATCCGGCCGTGGCGTGCTGCGGGCCACTTGGCGAGGAGGTTCGCGACCATGGCTTCCCCAACGCGTCTGATGACGGTGCTGCCCGTCGGTCATCGCGAACTCCTGATGGGAATGGCCCGCGACGTCTTCTTCCCGCAGGACACCCGGATCTTCGAGGAGGGAAGCCCGGCGGACAGGTTCTGGATCATCCACACAGGGACGGTCGCACTCGATCTGTACGTTCCCGACCGGCGGCGCGTGATGGTCGATACGCTCGGCATGGGAGAGCTGCTCGGCTGGTCCTGGCTCTTTCCGCCGCACGAGTGGCATTTCGGGGCCGAGGCGTTCAGTCCGGTCCGGGCCCATGAATTCGACGGAATCGCGGTGCGGACCCTGTGTGAGGACGATCCGGCTCTGGGCTTCATCCTGACCCGCTCCATCGCCGCGATTCTCGCGGGACGGCTTGAGGTGGCCCGCGCGCACCTGCTCGACCGGTACATGCTCCACGGCGGCCCGGGGCTGTGACGAGGCGGGCCGTTCGCCGGCCCGACGACCCGCATGGGCCGGGACACCCCAATGGCCGCATGTCCGCGTGGCCGTCCGGCCGAGTGAACAGAGCCGAGAACGGACGGACGGCCGACGATTGACCTGGGGCGGCGCCTTTCGCGCCGCTCTCCGCCGAAAGCCTTCCCGCGCGGTCGCGCGTCGCGGAACTCCTGTGCCCGGCACAGAATGCCGATGAGACGCAGCACAATCGGTCCGCGGATCGGCAGAAGGCGGGATCCCATGACGGCAAGCGCGGAAAAGCGAGGTCTTCTCGGCGAGCTGTCCGCGGAATTCGCGGGCACCATGATCCTCATTCTCTTCGGGTGCGGTGTGGTGGCGCAGGTGGTGGCCGCTGGTGTCGGCGACCATGACAGCATCGCGTGGGCCTGGGGGCTGGGCGTCACCTTCGGTATCTATGTCGCCGCCCGGATCAGCGGCGCCCACATCAATCCGGCCGTCACCCTGTCCCTGGCGATCTTCAAGGACTTCTCGTGGCACAAGGTCGCTCCTTATGTGGTCGCGCAGACCGCCGGTGCGTTCGTCGCCGCGCTCCTTGTGCGCTGGAACTACACAGAAGTCCTGGCCAAGGCCGACCCCGGACACACCGACAAGACACAGATCGTCTTCTCCACCCTTCCCGGCAACGGCACGCTGCCGGTGAGCGAGTGGGGAGCTCTGCGCGACCAGATCATCGGGACCGCCATCCTGGTGCTGGTCATCTTCGCCGTCACCGACCTGCTCAACACGCCGCCGGGGGCCAACCTCGGCGCGCTGATCGTCGGTCTGGTCGTCGTGGCGATCGGGATGGCCTGGGGCGCGGACGCCGGCTACGCCATCAACCCGGCACGCGACTTCGGCCCACGGCTGGCCAGCTTCATCACGGGCTACGGAGGCGCGTGGCGGGACCAGTACGGCGGCATCTACTTCTGGGTGCCGATCGTCGGCCCGCTCGTGGGCGGTCCGCTCGGCGCGGCCCTCTACCGACTGCTGATCGGCCGGCACCTGCCGACGCGAGGCAAGCAGGAACCCGGACGTATCCCGGTGACCGACTGACCCGAAGGCGTGACGCCGCGCCGCTTCTCGCCACCGGCGGTCGTCCCGTACGCGGGAGTCGCACATCACGGCATGCTCCGGCGCCTCGTACGACGTCCATCGTAGTAAAGACAAAAGGCAAACTACGATGGATCTCGTACGATGAGGCTTCCGGCCAAGGAAGTGGAGCCGCTGTGACCACCGCGACCAGTACCCGCGAACTCGCTCATCCACCACGCGAGGAGATCCGCCTGGAGGGAGTGCTCCACGCCCTCTCCGACCCGCTGCGCCTGCGCCTTGTCCGCGAACTCGCCGCGGAGGGCCGGGAGCTGTCCTGTTCGCACTTCGATCTGCCGGTCACCAAGTCCACCACCACGCACCACTTCAGGGTGCTGCGCGAGAACGGCCTGATCCGGCAGACCTACCGGGGCACGACAAAGCTGAACGGGCTGCGCGGTGAGGATCTGGACGCTCTCTTCCCGGGACTGCTCGACAGCGTCCTGGCGGCGGCCAGGATCCAGACGGAGCGCCTCGGCGACGCCTGACCGGTGGGCTGGGCTGACACGCCTCCCGGGGTCCTGGCTTCAGCGCCCGACCCGCTGGGCTCGCAGCGCGGCCTCCAGCAGGCCCTGCCAGTCGGCGATCTTCACCGACCGCCGTCCCAGTGACTGCCCGAGCGCCGCTTCGGCCTCCTCGATCGCCAGCCAGCCCGGCCACTCCACCGGCGTCTGGTCCCACGCGCGCAGCGCGGCGACCGGATCCGCCGCCACCCGGCGAGCGGCCAGCGCGGGCGCGTCGGTGAGCAGCGAAGCGACCGTCTCCTTGGCATCGGACCGGTTGGTACCGATCACTCCGGTCGGACCGCGCTTGATCCAGCCCGCGACATACTCGCCGAGAGAGGGCGCGCCGTCCCTCCGTACGCGCCCCGCCGCGTGCGGCACCGTCCCCGTGCTCTCGTCGAACGGCAGTCCCGCCAGCGGTACGCCTCGGTAGCCGACGGCTCTCAGCACAAGCTGTGCCTCGATCTCCTCGTATGTGCCGGTGCCCCGTACACCTCCGGCCCCGTCCGGCGCCGTACGTTCGAACCGCACTCCGGCGGCCCGGCCGCGCGCTTCGAGAATCTCCACCGGGCGCAGGAAGAACCGCAGGTGGATACGGCGTGGCTTGTTCCCGGGAGGCAGCGCGGCCCAGCCGCGCACGACCTCCAGATTGCGCCGGTTCACGGCCGGCAGAGTGATGTCCGCCGTGTACGCGGGGTCGAGTGCCAGGTCCGCCTGGTCCACCCTGATCTCCGCCGCCGGAAGTGAACCCAGCTCCCGCAGCTCCTTGGTGGTGAACTTCGCCTGCGAGGGACCGCGCCTGCCCACCATGTGCGTGTCGCGTACACCGCTGGCGGCCAGCGCGCCCAGTGCGGCATCGGGCACATCGGTGGCCCTGAGCTCATCTGCGCCACGCGCCAGAACGCGGGCCACGTCGACGGCGACATTGCCCGCGCCGATCACCACGGCCGAGCGTCCGTGCAGCGCGAAGTCCCGGCTCGCGGCGTCGGGATGGGCGCTGTACCAGGAGACGAAGTCGGTGGCCGAGAAGCTGCCGGGCAGTGCCTCGCCGGGCACATCGAGTGATCGGTCCCTGGCCGCTCCGACGCAGTAGACGACCGCGTGGTACAGCTCCCGCAGACGCTCGGGCGTAAGGCCGCGCGCGCCCACCTCCACATTGCCGAGAAAGCCGACCCGCTCGTGCTCCAGCACCGTACGGAGACTGCCCTGGAGGGATTTGATCTTCTCGTGGTCGGGTGCGACACCGTAGCGCACCAGCCCGTACGGGCACGGGAGCCGGTCCAGGATCTGCACCTGGACATCCGGCACACGGGTCTGCTCGACCAGGGCCTGAGCGGTGTAGACGCCACTGGGACCCGATCCGACAACGGCGACGCGCAGCATTGCGCACTCCTTCCCGCCGGGACTCCAGCATCGCACCGGCGCGCGGATCCGGTGCGATGAGCCGACAGGGTGCCGTACGGGCCGGGCGCGTGCGCGCCATGGCTATAAGGGCGGATTGCCTTATTAAGTTGTGAATGTGTCGGAACACGAATTGATTTCCGCCCAGGAACCCGATGAGAGTGACGGGTACGAGTGGCCCATGTGGGAGGTGCAGGGGCACGGCACCGTGACCGGTGCCGGCGATCCTCGCGACGGCGCCGCGCGGCGCGAGATCCTCCCGCCCTGGGTCGATGTCCGGCTGACCTTCGCGGACGGCGCCCGGCTCGATGTGCTCGCGGTGGTACGTGACGGCCGTATCGCCATCGAGGGCGCGCAGGCCGATCCTCCGCTGGCCCTGGACGGCTTCGCCGCCCTCGCCGAGGCGATCGAGACACCTCTGCAGAACGCCTGCCGGATGGTCATCGGCCAGCTCCGCCCGCCCGCGCCGGAGGCCCTCCTCGGCGAGCCCGCCGCTGGTGAGCCGGCCGGGCGCGCGATCGAGCCTGTCGGCACCGGGTCCGCGGACATCGAGCAGTCCGCGGCCGGAGTCCCTGGTGGCGAGGCGGCCGGCGGCGTCGCGGAAAGCGCGCCGACCGTCGATGAGCCGACGGTCCACGAGTCCACCGCCCAGGAGCCGGCGGCCGCTGAATCAGCCGGCGCCGAGCCCGGCGCCGAGCCCGGCATCGAGCAGGGAGCCGTCACACCCGCCGTGGAACCGGCCGCGGGCGAGCCGGCCGGCTGCGATCCGGCCGACTCGTCCGCCGGCTGCGGCGAGGACCAGGAGCCGTCCGGCAGGCATCGGGCCCGGCCGGCCGCGCCGCGCGGCAGCGCCGCTCGGCGGAGCGTCGCCGAGATCTACCGCGCGGCCCAGCGGGAGGGCCGGGACCCGGTGCTCGCGGTGATGTCCGCGACCGGATTCAGCCGCCGTAAGTCGCTCAGGCTGATCGCCGGGGCCCGCGACGCGGGACACCTGACGCCACGTCACCACCGGCGCTGACACCACGTCATACATGCTCCGACCGCACGGCGTTGTCCTTACATGGAGCGCATACGGTTCATCTCGGAGGTCTGCTGGGCGATGACATCGGACGCCATCTCCTCGATCAGGACGTTGTTGCCCTGTGAGAGCGCATCGGTGGCCATGGTGATCGCTCCCTGGTGGTGAGTGATCATCAACTTGAGGAAGAGTTCGTCGAAGGCCGCGCCCCGGGCCGCGCGCAACTGCGTCAGTTGGGCCTCGGTGGCCATTCCCGGCATCGTGCCGTGGTCATGTCCCTGCTGCCGCTTCGCTCCGCCATTGGTTTCCAGCCAGCCGTTCATCGCGCCGATCTCGGGCTTCTGCGCGGCGACGATCCGCTCGGCGAGCCGCTTCACGGAGTCCGATTCGGCCCGTTCGCCGGCGAGTCCGGCCATGTCCAGCGCCTGGCCGTGATGCACGATCATCATCTGCGCATAGGTGAAATCAGCGGAGTTGGGACTGTCGTCCGGCGCCTCCTTGGCCGCCTCTTCGGGTGAGAGGGTCCGCGCGGGCTGGCCAGGCTTACCGGGAGCCACCACGCCGGGACCCTTGCCGCCCTCGGCCTTCGCCTTACCGTCGCCTCCCGACTCACAGGCTCCCAGGGCGAGTAGGGCGACAGCGACCGCTGCCGCGACGGCGGACCGGCGGACACGCGGGCTTCTGCGGTGGATCAACACAGCGACCTCCAGCGGCACATGGTGTGGTGGAACACCGTCCTAACACGCTTACGCATGTGGTTGATCAAAAACTTTCATTACGTCTGTGTTGCCGTCTGTTGAGATGTACATGAGAAGGACGATACTGCCGAGGTCCGAGACTCGTTCAACTCTGAACGGTTACTAGGGAGGACGTAGTGATCTCGTTGCACACCACCCGCGTGCGGCGCAGACGTCTGGGCGTGGCGGCAGCCGCGGCCGGGCTCTTCGCCACTCTGCTGACAGCCGGACCCGCGGCTGCCACACCCGACCCCGGCACCGGCCCGGCCAAGGGAAGGATCTCCTCCGGCCAGGCCGCCGAGGTGAAGGCCGCCGTCCAGGAGGGCGAGATACCCGGCGTGGACGAAGTCGTCCACAGCCGTAACATCACGCACCTGAGCAACACTCCGAAGGACGCGCTGGCCGGACTGAACTCGGACCTGACCTTCCAGGGCAAGTACGCTTTCGCCGGTAATTACGACGGTTTCCGGATCTTCGACCTCAGCAACCCGAAGTCCCCGAAGACGGTCGCCCAGGTCCTCTGTCCCGGATCGCAGAACGACATCTCCGTCTCCGGCGATCTGCTCTTCCTCTCCACCGACTCCTCGCGCAGCGACAACTCCTGCACCAGCGCCACGCAGCCCGCGTCGGAGAAGTCCTCGTGGGAGGGCATAAAGATCTTCGACATCCGCGACAAGCGGAACCCGAAGTACGTCGCCGCTGTCGAGACCGCGTGCGGCTCGCACACGCACACAGTGGTACCGGAGCGCAAGGACGTCTACGTCTACGTCTCCTCGTACTCGCCCAGCACGTCCTTCCCGGACTGCCAGCCGCCGCACGACGGCATCTCCATCATCAAGGTGCCGCGCAAGGCCCCGCAGCGGGCCGCCGTCGTGGACTTCCCGGTGCTCTTCCCGGACGGTGGAAACCCGGGCGCGCCGACCAACCCGGGTGTCTCCGCGACCACCGGTTGCCATGACATCACCGTGCTGCCCTCCAAGGACCTGGCGGCCGGTGCCTGCATGGGTGACGGCATCCTCTTCGACATCAAGAACCCGGCACGGCCCAAGGTCATCGACCGGGTCCAGGACAACACCAACTTCGCGTTCTGGCACTCGGCCACCTTCAACCAGGACGCCGACAAGGTCGTCTTCACCGACGAGCTGGGCGGCGGCGGCGCCGCCACCTGCAACGCCGAGATCGGCCCGAACCGCGGCGCCGACGGCATCTACGACATCGTCGGCCGGGGCGACCACCGCAAGCTGGTCTTCCGCAGCTACTACAAGATCCCCCGTCACCAGGCGGACACCGAGAACTGCGTCGCCCACAACGGCTCGCTGATCCCGGTCAAGGGCCACGACATCATGGTCCAGGCCTGGTACCAGGGTGGCGTCTCGGTGTGGGACTTCACGAACTCCTCGAAGCCGAAGGAGATCGCCTACTTCGAGCGCGGTCCGATCTCGACCACGACCATGACGACCGGTGGTTCCTGGTCGGCGTACTACTACAACGGTTACATCTACTCGAACGACATCGCCAAGGGCTTCGACGTGCTGAAGCTCGACGACCGCAGGACGGACGCCGCGAAGCGGGTACGGCTGGACGAGCTCAACGTGCAGACGCAGCCGGACTACTTCCGCGGCCTCGGTCACTGAGGGACGATGCGCTGATCTGTTCCGCCGGACGGCTCGCCGTCCGGCGGAACACCCAACTCCCAGTCCAGCCCGTACCGTTTGAACAGCTCGGCACGCAGCCGCTCCGGCGGCATCGGCGCACCCGGCATCAGCATCGCGAAGACCGCGCCCATCAACAGCGCGCGCAGCATCGGATAGTCGCTGTCCGGATCCGATGATCCGTAAGCCGCCATCGTCTCGTGCAACAGCCGTGCGAGCCGCTGCTGTTCGGGGCACTGCACGAAACCCTCGGCCCCCAGGATGCCGGCCATATGTGTCCGCATCAGTACGGGACTGTCGGCGGCGAGCCCGAGAATGGCGTCGATCGCACGCGCCATCAGCTCCCGGCCGTCATCCGTCGACGGCTCACGCCGCAGGCCCGCCTCCAGTGTGCGGTGCATCAGACGGTGCACGGCGGACTGCAGCAGTTGGCGTTTTCCCGGGAAGTAGTACGACACGAGACCGCGTGCCGAACCGGCCCGGTCGGCGATGTCCGCGAGTGTCGTGGCCTCGTAACCACGCTCGGCCACCAGCTCCACCGTCGCCTGCAGCAGCCGCTCGCGGGAACGCCGACGGAGCTCTTCATTGACCGATGCGCTCCGCGGGGACATGCTTGACTCCTGCGTTGACTGGCGTTCAGCCAATATACTCAGTGCGTCCCGCCGCAGACCCCTCCGGGCCTGGTCAGCGGGGCTGCCGCCTGCCTTGGGCGACGCGGGGGATCGTCCAAGTCAGGCGGCTTCGGCATGCCCGGACGCTCCGGGCCGCCCGTTCCGGCGGCCCCGAGCGCCCGTTTCCGGCGTTACGGCAGTGGTTTTGTCCGGGGCTCGGGCAGCGGCCCCTGGCCCGCGAGGGTGACGACGGGCCGCAGTCCCGCCGGCCGCTCCTCCACCGGCAGATGATCGACGAAATGCACCGAGCAGCCCAAGTCGGCCGCGCCGCCGTCCGCTTCCCGGTTGTCGCCGACCATCAGCACATCGTGGGGATCCTGTCCCAGCGCCTCGCAGGCCGCTCGGAAGAGCCGTATGTCCGGCTTCTGGACGCCGTGCTCGTACGAGAGCACATAGGCGTCGATGAACGCGTCCAGCCCGTGTGCGCGGAAAACCGGCCGCAGATCCCAGCCGATATTGCTCACCACCGCGATGCCGACGCCTCCGCGCCGCAGCGCGCCGAGCACATCGGCCGCGTCGGCGTATGGACGCCAGGCCTCGGGCGTCATATGGCGGTCGTAGAGCGCGTCGTACAGGGCCGGATCGGGCAGCGGCACCTGCCGGGCGAGTCCGGTGTACACGGCCCGGTGCCGCTCGGCGCTCTCGTCGCGAGTCGCCCACAGCCGCGCCAACTCCGGCGGCATCTTCTGCGGGGAAGAACCGCCGGGCAGCGCACCGGCGACGGCCAGTCGCATCGCGTACCGCCGCAGCTCGTGGGGCGGCATGGCCAGACCGGCCTCGTCGAGCACCGCCCGCAGCCAGGAGCCGGCCGACTCGATACGGAAAAGGGTTCCGGAGAAATCGAAGAGCACACCCTTGTAGGTCATGTGCTCGATCCTTCCGGTGGCAGCGCTTCCCAAACAAGGCATGCGCCCGTACGCGGAGCGGGAGTTGCGGCCACGCGCTCGCCGAGCGGCCGGCCGTGAAGCGCCGTTGGTGGCCGGACGCGGAGGCGGCGGCGTGAGCATCCAGGTCCACAGGACGGACCTGCCTCGGGACGTGGAGGAGAGTGTGATCTCCGGAGCGGCGTGGACGGCCGGAAACGACGTCGCGAGTGGTGCGAGAAGGCTGTGAGTGGTGCAAGACGAAGGAGCTTGGCCTCGTCTGACCGCACGACGAGCCCCCTGTCTCAAGCACGAGGCAGGCGGCTCTTGGTGCCGACATCGCGCAGACCCCGGGGCCGGGTCGGGTACGCCGATTTTGTGGTCCCGGACATGCAGAGCAGTGGCGCCGGCGAGTGGCCGCTTGCGTGTGGTTGTGACGTCACTCCGGCCGACGGTTGTACTTGTCCAAGGTCGCCTTCGCGGTGGACGCATCCTTGAAGACCAGCTCCCACGGGCCTGTGTTGATGTCGAACTCCTTGCCGAAGCCGACCCACTTCCCGGCAATGCGCCGACCCGTGGGATCCACGAGCATCTGAATCGCGCCGTGGTACCTCGCGCCGGAGTAGTAGCCTTTCAGCGCCGTTTGTTCGGTCCATGTGCCTGTAATGACTGCTCCGTCCAACTCCAGGTCCATGGTCAGTGGGGAGTCGGAAGAGTTGGGCAGGCTGCGCACAGTAAGGCGGTTGGCGTGCTGTAGCACTACGACATGGTGGAGCCCGGTGTAGGTGTCTCCCCGACTACTGGAGAAGTACTCGTATCTGCTCAGCCACACGCCGGAGTAGGTGCCGCGGGGCGCACGGGGCTCCACACGCGGAGTTGCGGCGGGGCCGACTCCTTCGGACGAGGGCGTCATGTCGTGCCCTCCCGCGCCGTCATCGGACACACGTCCTGTCATGGCAACGCCGTCGATCCCAGACTCTCGATTGGGAGTCCGGTCACGGACTCCAGCGCCCGCGCGTAGACCGGCCTGGGGTTGACGATAGTTCCGGATTCCCAACGCTGTACGAGCCGTTTGGAGGCGTCGTTGGGCTCCCCTGCGCGGTCACCCGCACTGCGGAGGGCGCGGGCCATGTCGTCCTGCGACATGAGGAGTCCCATGCGTACAGCTCGCAGTTTCGCGTTCGGTGCGCTCATGGTTCCAAGATAGGGCCCAGCACGGGCTTACGACACCAAATTGGCGCCTCAAATGACCCCGGAATGACGCCTTGACAGCCGCCGCACAAGGATATGACGCCCCGTCATGCTTGCTGCACTGTCGACGTCAGAGGTGCATGAATATGGCGTATGAGCGAACCATCAGAGGTCCAGTGGTCCTCACGGAGAACCCCGCACCCAGCGAGCCGAAGCCTCGTCCGGGATGCGACGTCTGCGCGGCGTTAGCTGGGCAATGGCGACAGGCGATGAATCATCAGAGTCCTGCCTACAACCCGTCTCAGGCCGTGGACATCGGTGTTGAGATCAGTCGGCATCCTCACACAGGGCGGCGGCTTCGGTGAGCCCTCGTACCATCATGCGCTCCGTTGTGTGGACCGTGCGGCCGGACACGGAGAAGGGCGCCCCGCAGGCCCCCGTCTTTGAGGCGCGGTGCACGACATGTGACGAGCAGTCGGAGGCCGAAGAAGGATCCCGCGTCGGGCCAGAGGTGTGGGCGCTGCTCCACACCGGCCAGAACCCTTCTCACCGCTCGTACCGTGCGGTGGAAACCACTTTCTGGTGCGTCCGCCCCGCAGAAGGGTCTGGCGTCGCGGACGTGCCGGCGGCGGGGTCCGACAGTGCGGCGAAGTGACCATCAACCGGCAAAGTGCTGCGGTGCGGTCGCCACGGTGTACAGCGGAGTCGCGGACAGCTTGGCGGAGATTCTGGTCATCGACGTCAGCCGACTGATCGTCCCCTGTCTGATCCAGGATCCGGAACATCCTCTGCCCCATATAGGTCCGATTCCAGGGGTTGGCAATTACGCCTGGGAATGATCTCCGCAGAGCGCTCCACCTGACTGTTCTCCCGGACAGCGTGGCAGCCGGGCGGGGTGCTGGACCTCCGCGCACTGGACGTCACAGCAGGTGCGCGGAGGCGGAGCGGTCCTGGTCGGACTGGCATACCGATTTCGGAGCGCTCGCCGAAGCCCTGGTCATCATCCCCACAGGGTGGCGAGATGGCCGGGGCTTTTTCGTGTGTCAGTCCGTTCGAACCGCTTGCACGGTTGCGGCCCACCGTCCGGAGAAAGCTCGTATACGACTGCCGTCCCGACCGGCTCGGCGGCGTACTGGAAGAAGGCGTCCAATCCTTCGGCGTCATCGCGCTCCGGACAGGGCCAAGCGGCCGTACGCGGCCAGCGAGAGTGCGACGACGCAGCCGCCGAGCAGCCAGCCGGCCAGCACGTCCGAGCCCCAGTGCACTCCCAGCCACAGCCGGGTCAGGCCGGCCCCGGCCACCGAGACGGCCGCGAGAGCCAGCGCCGTACGCCACACCCGAGGGCCCGTCCCATGGCCGCGCAGCAGCCACAGCAGCAGCCCGCAGGTGACCGTGGCCGTCATCGCGTGCCCGGACGGGAAGGCCCCGAAGTCGGCGGAGTCGACCGGGTCGGGCCAGCGCGGACGCTCCCGGCCGACCGTGGACTTCAGCGCCATGGAGACGGCCGCGCCGACCGCGCTCGTCGCCGCGACCCACAGCGCGAGCAGCCGGTTCCCGCGCAGCCACACGGCGATCACGGCGGCCGCCGTCAGCAGACGCATCGTCCACGGGTCCCAGACCCAGTCGGTCAGCACCCGGTTCGCCCAGGTCGTCCCCGGCTCCGCCACGGCCCGGTCGTGCAGTCTCTCGGCGAGCGTACGGTCGAAGAGGAACAACGGATCCCATCCCGCCACGACGAGTGTCACCAGGACGACCGAGACAGAGGCCAGCAGGGCGGCCGTACGGGCGGGTGTGACAAGCGCGGGACGTGGCGGGGGAGTGGGCGCGGGTGAGGGAATCGACGGCGGACGCATGAGGTGATCCTTGCCGAAGAGACGCCCGTCAAGCTATCCCAGCGCGCGGAGTCCCGGCACGAAGGCGATCAGCAGCGGTACCACCGGCACCAGCGCGGCGGCGGCGGTCAGCCGCAGCCGGCGTCCCGCCGTCAGCCGCTCCACCGGCGACAGCAGCCGGCTCACCCGCTGCGGGAGCTGTGCGTCCGGTGCGGTGCCCGGACCGAACACCCCACGGTCCTCGTTCAGTTCGACCAGGGCCAGCGCGATCGTCCGCCGGCCGAAGCGCCGTGAGGCGGCGTCGTCCGC
Source organism: Streptomyces sp. AK02-01A (assembly GCF_033795305.1). Lineage (NCBI taxonomy): Bacteria > Bacillati > Actinomycetota > Actinomycetes > Kitasatosporales > Streptomycetaceae > Streptomyces > Streptomyces sp. AK02-01A. The sequence goes on along the minus strand of NZ_JARBAE010000044.1, from coordinate 2,018 downwards.
GGCCAGTTCGACCAGCCGGTGCATCTCGTCACGGAACGCCGCGAACACCGGCACCTGCGGGAAGCCGTTCGCGAGTGCTCCGGAGCAGTGCAGCAGCCAGTCGTGCCTGGCGCGCGCGTGACCCTGCTCATGGGCGAGGACGGCATCGAGCTGACGGCCTTTCAGCCGGCGCAGCGCGGCGGTGGTGACGACCAGTTGTGGCGTGGCGCCCGACAGCCACCAGGCGTCGGAGCGCTCGCTCTCCAGGACGACGAGCGGATCGCAGCCCGGTGCCTCGCCGGGCAGCGCGGGGGAGCGTACGAGCAGTTCCGCGCGGCGCGTGCGGCTCCGGCGCCGCGCCCGGTGGATCTCCCGGGTGAGCATCGCCGCCGTCCACAGTCCACCGCTCGCCAGAACCACCGCGAGCACCGCCGACCACGGCCGGTTCGAGCCGAGAGAGTACGCCTCCATCACACCGTGCGGCGCGGAGGCGAAGACATGTCCGCGTACGGCCTGCCAGGCGGCGGCCGCGCTGAAGGTCATGGAGAGCGCGAAACTCAGCAGGACGGCCGCCACGACGCACTGCCACACCCACAGCGCCACTACGGGCTCGCGCTCCGGCCAGTCGGCGCGCGACAGGAGCCGGGGCGCGACGACGGCGGCCAGTGCGCCGAGCAGCAGCAGCGCCAAGGAGACCATCATGGCTACCAGACTATGAGGGCTGGGTCACCAGGGGTATGGGCTTGCCGGGCAAGTGACCCACGACACGTTTCGGACGGTGCGGTCCGATACGGCCGCGCTCTGCGCGCTCTCGGAGCGTGCGATGTCAGAGCGTGAAGCGTGAGACGTCAGAGCGTGAGCAGCATCGCCAGCATGGCGAGCCCCATCGAGAGCCGGCAGACCAGCGCCAGCTCCGGACGGTCGCCCCAGCCGGCCCCGGCCGCGACGCCCACACCGGCTCCGGACCCGGCCGGGAAGCCGATACCAGCCCCGGCCGAGACGCCGCCCTCCGCCGCCGAGGGCAGAGGCAGCAGGCGTCCTCCCGTCCACAGCACATATCCCGCGTAGTAGATCAGCAGCAGCCCGGTGATCAGCGGAGTGCCGCCCGCCAGATGCGCTCCGTGCGCGCCGGCAGGAGCCTGGGCCATGGCCCAGGCCATGTAGACCATGGCGAGCGTCCCCAGGAGATGGTGCAGATGGTGCGGCGCGCCACGGGCCGACGCCATCGCGTACAGCGCCGCACCGCCGAACACCACCACATACACCGGCCAGACCCACCGCGGTGGTGTCACCACGGCGGTGGGCACGGCCATGACCGCCATCCCGAAGGCCATCAGGGCTTCGCCCCCGGCCGAACTGCGCTGTTCGTCGACGCTGCTGCGCAACCGGAGCAGACAATAACCTCCGGCCGCCGCGCAGAGCGCGACAAGCAGCCAGCCGGCCGTCGCCGGTCCGTGCACCGCGCACCTCCCCCGCTCAACGGTGTCAGGGAGGTGATGCCCGCCATGGCCCAGGCGCATACGAGCGCAGAGGGACACAAGGGGAGCGCACCGGGGTGAAAACGCCGGGTCCGCGGGCGCCCCGCACTAATTCATATTCGCTGGAAAAGGAAAGTGTAAAGAAAATCGGCTGACAGTCCAGGTAATTCTTGGCTGAATTCCTGATGTCCGCGGCCTTGTGTCGGTCTGCCGGGTCCGACTACTTTGCACAGGCGTGCCCTTGGGAGCCGGGCGGGCTGCCGCCGCCTGTAAATCCCCCCACTCCCGGGGAATTGCGCATTTCTGGCAGATATCTAGTGGGAGGAAATCCTCCATGAGTGTGTCACGACGGTCGGTCATCGCTTCCGCGCTGGCCGCATCGGCCGCGATCGGTGGCGTCAGCGCTGCCCAGCAGGCCACAGCCGCGTCCGGACCGAGACGCCGCGTGAATCCAGGCCCCTTCGCGTCTCCTCCGGGTGATGTGGTCGGTAAAATCACCGTGGGTTATCAGGGCTGGTTCGCGTGTATCGGTGACGGTGCGCCGATCAACAGTTGGTGGCA
>NZ_JARBAE010000043.1:0-64639 GCF_033795305.1 Streptomyces sp. AK02-01A | reverse complement strand
CGCCACCCCCGCCGGCGACAACCCGCACCACACCACCGGGCCCCGCCCAAACCGGACCGCAACCCGCAACCCCCGCCGGAGGCGACCCGTTAGAAGACGGATTCCGCTTCGAACATCCTGTCCTCCGGCACCCGCTTGAGCTGTGTGACGGCCTCCGCGAGCGGGACCATCTCGACCGCCGTGCCGCGCAGCGCCGTCATCCGGCCGAACTCGCCGCGGTGCGCCGCCTCCACCGCGTGCCAGCCGAAGCGGGTCGCGAGCACCCTGTCGTACGCCGTCGGTGTGCCACCGCGCTGCACATGACCGAGGATGACCGGCCTGGCCTCCTTGCCGAGGCGCCGCTCCAGCTCCGCCGCGAGACGGTTGCCGATGCCCTGGAAGCGTTCGTGGCCGAACTGGTCGATCTCGCCTTTGCCGTACTCCATCGTGCCCTGTGCCGGATGCGCGCCTTCGGCCACGCAGATCACCGCGAACTTCTTGCCGCGCGAGAAGCGCGCCTCGACCATTTTCACCAGGCTGTCGACCTCGAACGGCCGCTCCGGCAGGCAGATGCCGTGCGCACCGCCGGCCATGCCGGACTCCAGCGCGATCCAGCCCGCGTGCCGTCCCATGACCTCGACGACCATCACGCGCTGGTGCGATTCGGCGGTGGTCTTGAGCCGGTCGATGGCCTCGGTGGCGACCATGACGGCGGTGTCGAAGCCGAAGGTGCGGTCGGTCGAGTAGATGTCGTTGTCGATGGTCTTCGGTACGCCGACGACCGGCATTCCCGCGTCGGAGAGCAGCCGGGCCGCGGTGAGCGTGCCTTCGCCGCCGATCGGGATGAGCGCGTCGATGCCGTACCGGCGGGCCAACTCGGCGCAGTTCTCGGCGGCTTCGCGCAGCCGGCCGCGCTCCAGCCGGGCCGAGCCGAGGATGGTGCCGCCGCGAGCCAGGATGCCGCTGACGGCATTGAGGTCGAGAGGACGGAAGTGGCCGTCGAGCAGTCCCTTGAACCCGTCCTCGAAGCCGATGACTTCGTCTCCGTAGCCGGTCATGGCGCGGTGCACGACCGAACGGATCACTGCGTTCAGGCCGGGACAGTCGCCGCCTGCGGTGAGAACTCCGATACGCATCGTGCTGTGTCTCCTGCTCGCTAGTGCTGTGCTTTTCTGGGGGCCGGGCCTCGGCCCCGAAGCATGAGCCAGTCCGATCCTCCCACGGACGATCCGGATCGTCCGGGCTGGTGGTTCCTCACGTTTTTCACCGCGGGAGGCCCCGTTCCTGTGCGGTCGGCCCGCGACGGTCGGCCGGACAGGGCCTAGCCACCCACGGAGGTATTGTCAAGAGGGCATTGCCACCCTAACGGGAATGTGTTCACACGAGCCGGGACATCCCACGGGCGCGCGGACACACCGTCGGCGCGGGAGTCCCACACGAGCATGGACGGGAGAGCACGCGTGACGCGCAGCGTGTACGTGACCGGGATCGACCGCGGTGACGGGCGGCAGGTCGTCGAGCTGGGAGTGATGGAGCTTCTGACCCGCCAGGTGGACCGGGTGGGAGTCTTCCGGCCGCTGGTGCACGACGGACCGGACCGCCTCTTCGAGCTGCTGCGGACCCGCTACCGGCTGTCCCAGGACCCGGCCACGGTCTATGGCCTCGACTACCACGAGGCGTCCGCGCTCCAGGCCGAACAGGGCACCGACGAGCTGGTGTCCCGGCTGGTGGACCGGTTTCACCAAGTGGCGCGCGAGTACGAGGTCGTCCTTGTCCTCGGCACCGACTTCGCCGCCACTCAGCTTCCCGACGAGCTGTCCCTGAACGCCAGGCTCGCCAACGAGTTCGGCGCCTCCGTGATAGCCGTGGTGGGCGGCAAGGGACAGTCGGCCGAGTCGGTGCGGGCCGAGGCGCGCAACGCCCACCGGGCCTATGAGGTCCTGGGATGCGATGTGCTGGCCATGGTCGTCAACCGGGTCGCCGCCGAGGACCGCGCGGCCATCGCCGAGCGGCTGACGGCCGGGCTGCCGGTGCCCTGCTACGTACTGCCGGACGAGCCGGCGCTCGCCGCGCCGACCGTCGCCCAGATCACCCAGGCCCTCGGCGGCACGGTGCTGCTCGGCGACGATTCGGGCCTGGCCAGGGACGCGCTGGACTTTGTCTTCGGCGGCGCGATGCTGCCGAACTTCCTGGGCGCGCTGACGCCCGGCTGCATGGTCGTCACGCCCGGCGACCGGGCCGATCTGGTGGTCGGCGCGCTCGCCGCCCACTCGGCGGGCACTCCGCCCATCGCGGGCGTGCTGCTCACGCTCGACGAGCGGCCCGGCGAGTCCATCCTGACGCTCGCCGCCCGGCTCGCGCCCGGCACGCCCGTCGTCTCGGTGCCGGGCCGCTCCTTTCCCACCGCGACCGAACTCTTCGGTCTGGAAGGGAAGTTGAACGCGTCCACACCGCGCAAGGCGGAGACCGCGCTCGGCTTGTTCGAGCGTCATGTGGACACCGCCGATCTGCTGGCCCGGATGTCGGTGGCCCGCAGCGGCCGGGTGACTCCGATGATGTTCGAGCACGCGCTGCTGGAGCAGGCCCGCGCGCACCGCCGCCGGGTCGTCCTGCCGGAAGGCTCGGAGGAACGCGTGCTGCGCGCCGCCGACGTACTCCTGCGCCGTGACGTGTGCGATCTGACCCTGCTCGGTGACACCGAGACCATCCGCAAGAAGGCAGCCGACCTCGGTATCGATCTGAGCACGGCGCGGCTGATCGACCCGGCCGTCTCGGAGCTGCGCCGCGGCTTCGCGGAGCGGTACGCGGAGCTGCGCGCCCACAAGGGCGTCACGGTGGAGCTGGCGTACGACGTGGTGGCGGACGCGAACTACTTCGGCACGCTGATGGTCCAGGAGGGCCTGGCCGACGGCATGGTGTCGGGCGCGGTGCACTCGACGGCGGCGACCATCCGGCCGGCCTTCGAGATCATCAAGACGAAGGGATCCGCCTCGATCGTCTCCTCGGTCTTCTTCATGTGTCTCGCCGACGAGGTCCTGGTGTACGGCGACTGCGCGGTGAACCCGGATCCGGACGCGGAGCAGCTCGCGGACATCGCCGTCCAGTCCGCCGCCACCGCCGCCCGGTTCGGAGTGGATCCGCGCATCGCGATGCTCTCGTACTCGACCGGCACCTCCGGCTCGGGAGCGGATGTCGACAAGGTGCGCGAGGCCACCAAGCTGGTGCGCGGCGCCCGGCCCGATCTGCGGATCGAGGGACCGATCCAGTACGACGCGGCGGTGGAGCCGTCCGTCGCCGCGACCAAGCTGCCCGGCTCCGAGGTGGCGGGCCGCGCGACGGTGCTGATCTTCCCGGACCTGAACACCGGCAACAACACCTACAAGGCCGTGCAGCGCTCGGCCGGAGCCGTGGCCGTGGGTCCGGTGCTCCAGGGCCTGCGCAAGCCGGTCAACGACCTCTCGCGCGGAGCGCTCGTCCAGGACATCGTCAACACCGTCGCGATCACGGCGATCCAGGCGCAGGACGAGACCGAGTGACCGCCGCCTCCACCGCCGCCTCCACCACCGCCTCCACCACCGTTTTCACCACCACGACGACCACCACAACAGAAGGCACTCGATCCGTGACCGCGCACGCCACCCGTGTCCTTGTCCTCAACTCCGGTTCCTCGTCGGTGAAATACCAGCTACTGGACATGCGGGACAGCTCCCGGCTCGCGCTCGGCCTGGTCGAGCGCATCGGTGAGCAGGACTCCCGGGTGACGCACACCACGCTGACGCCGGAGGGCTCCGAGAAGCGTGAGCGCAAGGGTCCGGTCGCCGACCACACGGAGGCTCTCAAGGTGGTCTCGGAGGAGCTGAGCCGCGACGGGCTCGGGCTGGACTCACCGGAGCTGCTGGCGGTCGGCCACCGGGTGCTGCACGGCGGCATAGAGCTGACCGATCCCACCGTGGTGACCGATGAGGTCATGGCGACCCTGGAGCGGCTGCGTCCGCTCGGACCGCTGCACATGCCGGCGAACATCGCCGGGATCCGTACCGCGCGTGAACTGCGCCCGGACCTGCCGCAGGTCGCCGTCTTCGACACCGCCTTCCATACGACGATGCCGGAGTACGCGTACCGCTACGCCATCGACGTGGAGACGGCGGACGCCCATCGCATCCGCCGCTACGGCTTTCACGGCACCTCGCACGCGTATGTCTCGCGCAGGGCCGCCGAGCTGCTGGGCCGGGATCCGGCCGAGGTGAATGTCATCGTCCTGCATCTCGGCAACGGCGCCTCGGCGTCGGCCGTCGCCGGTGGCCGGTGTGTGGACACATCGATGGGACTGACCCCGTTGGAGGGGCTGGTGATGGGTACGCGTTCCGGAGACATCGATCCGGCCGTGACCTTCCATCTGAAGCGGGTCGCCGGAATGTCCGTGGACGAGATCGATGAACTTCTCAACAAGAAAAGCGGTCTCGTCGGCCTCTGCGGGGACAACGACATGCGTGAGATCCGCCGCCGGATCGACGCGGGCGACGAGCGGGCGCGGCTCGCCTTCGACATCTACATCCACCGGTTGAAGAAGTACATCGGCGCCTACAGCGCGGTCCTCGGCCGGGTGGACGCGGTGGTCTTCACGGCGGGCGTCGGCGAGAACGCGGCCGAGGTGCGGGAAGCCGCTGTCGCAGGTCTGGAGCCGCTGGGCCTGGCGGTGGACGCCGCGCGCAATACCGTACGTTCCGGCGAGGCGCGGATCATCTCGCCGGACGATGCCCGGGTCGTGGTGGCCGTGGTCCCGACCGACGAGGAGCTGGAAATCGCGCAGCAGACCTTCGCACTGGTCGGTGGAGCTCGCACGGTCGACGCCTGAGCGCGTGCCCGCCCATTTGTACTTTCCACCAGTCGGAATATTCCGCGTCGAAACAAACCGATAGGATCCGCCTCATGCGCCGTTCCAAAATCGTCTGCACACTGGGCCCCGCCGTCGACTCCTACGAGCAGCTCAAGTCGCTCATCGAGGCCGGTATGAATGTGGCCCGTCTGAACATGAGCCACGGGAGCCACCCGGAGCACGAGGAGCGGTATCACCGCGTCCGCGCGGCGGCGAGCGACACCGGCCGCGCGGTCGGCGTCCTCGTCGACCTCCAGGGTCCCAAGATCCGCCTGGAGACCTTCGCCGAGGGCCCGGTCGAGCTGGTGCGCGGTGACGAGTTCACCATCACCACCGAGGACGTCGCCGGTGACAAGTCCATCTGCGGCACCACGTACAAGGGCCTGCCCGGCGATGTCTCCAAGGGCGACCAGATCCTGATCAACGACGGCAACGTCGAGCTGCGTGTGGTCGAGGTCGACGGGCCCCGGGTCAAGTCCATCGTCATCGAGGGCGGTGTGATCTCCGACCACAAGGGCATCAACCTGCCCGGCACGGCGGTGAATGTCCCGGCCCTGTCGGAGAAGGACATCGAGGATCTGCGCTTCGGCCTGCGGATGGGCTGCGACATGGTCGCGCTCTCGTTCGTCAGGGACGCGCACGACGTGCTCGACGTACACAAGATCATGGACGAGGAGGGCCGCCGCGTCCCCGTCATCGCCAAGGTGGAGAAGCCGCAGGCGGTCGCCAACATGGAGGCGGTCGTCGCGGCCTTCGACAGTGTCATGGTCGCCCGTGGTGACCTGGCCGTCGAGTATCCGCTCGAAAAGGTCCCGATGGTGCAGAAGCGGCTGATCGAGCTGTGCCGCCGCAACGCCAAGCCGGTGATCGTGGCGACCCAGATGATGGAGTCGATGATCACCAACTCCCGTCCCACCCGCGCCGAGGCGTCCGACGTCGCGAACGCGATCCTGGACGGCGCGGACGCGGTCATGCTCTCCGCCGAGTCCTCGGTCGGCGCGTACCCGATCGAGACGGTCAAGACGATGTCGAAGATCGTGGTCGCCGCCGAGGAGGAGCTGCTGGCCAAGGGCCTCCAGCCGCTGGTCCCGGGCAAGAAGCCGCGCACCCAGGGCGGTTCGGTGGCCCGCGCGGCCTGCGAGATCGCGGACTTCCTGGACGGCAAGGCGCTGGTCGCCTTCACCAAGTCCGGTGACACGGCCCGCCGTCTCTCCCGCTACCGCGCGGTCCAGCCGATCCTGGCCTTCACCACGGACGAGTCGGTCCGCAACCAGCTCGCTCTGAGCTGGGGCGTCGAGTCCTTCGTGGCTCCGCACGTGGACAACACGGACGCGATGGTCGACATCGTCGACGCCGAGGTGCTGAAGCTCCAGCGCTACAGCGAGGGCGACGTCATGGTCATCACGGCGGGCTCTCCTCCCGGCGTCTCCGGCACGACGAACATGGTCCGGGTGCACCACCTGGGCGGCGAACACGACTGACGCGTATGCCCGTACGACGGTGGGCCGCGTCCCGGACGGGACGCGGCCCAGTGGCGTACGGGGGCGTCCGGCGACGCGGTCCGGTGGTCTTCCGGGCCCGCTGCTAAAATTGAGCGCGTTGGCCTTCGGCGGCTCCCAGCGGGAGCGTCCGGAGGCTTTTTTCATGCCTTCCGACACTCCCGCGCCCACCGGGCCCGCCACCACCACCTATCGCGATCTGCTCCGCGTCAGCGAGTTCACCGGCCTGTACGTCAGCTTCACCTTGACGGCCGCCGCCACCACCTTGTCGGGCTTCGCACTCGGCACGCTGGTCAACCACCAGACCCGCTCTCCGTTCCTGACGGCCGTGAGCATGTACGGCGCCACCTTCGCCGCCGTGCTCGGTGCCCTGACGCTGATGTCGGTCGCGGACGGACGGCGGCCGCGCCGGACCGTCGTCGCGCTCCAGTGCGTCTCGCTGGCCGGAGTCGCCGCGCAGGCGATCCCGGGACTTCCGCTGGCGGCCCGGTTCGTCCTGCTCCTGGTACTGGGGTTCTTCCAGTCGCTGGCGACCGGCACGCGGATGGGACTGCTCGTCGAGGTCGTACCGGACTCCGCCTACGCGCCGGCGCGTTCCCTGATGAACATCACCTCCGGTGGCACGGCGATCCTCGGCTACGCGATCGGCGCCGTGCTGCTGCGGTATCTGAGCCCGGCAGAGGTCTTCGTCGTCGCCGCGGTCCTGACCGGACTCGGGCTGGCCGTGCTGGCGGGCACCGTCCGGGACCACTCGATCCGTCTCACCCGCCGTCCCGGACTGCGTCAGACCTGGAAGACGAACGCCGCGCTCTTCTCGCACGCGGGCCAGCGGGCGCTGCTGCTGAACCTGTGGGTGCCCAACGGTCTGGTCGTCGGCTGCGAGGCGCTGTTCATCTCCTACGACCCGGACCACGCCGGCGTCTTCCTGGCCGCCGGATCGGCGGGCATGCTCCTCGGGGACCTGACCGTCGGCCGGCTGCTCAGCGCGGACCGGCGGCGCCGCTGCGCGTTCGCTCTGCGGCTGCTGCTCGCCGCGCCGTATCTGCTGTTCGCCGTCCATCCGCCGGTCCTGGTCGCGGCGTTCGCGGTGTTCGCCGCCAGTGCCGGATTCGCCGCCACCCTGCCGCTCCAGGAGCGGCTTCTCGAACTGACCCCCGATCCGGTACGCGGCCAGGTCCAGGGCGTCGAGTCCGCCGGACGGATGACATGGCAGGGCATCGGCGCCGCGATCGCCGGCGGCCTCGCCCAGCACCTCGCGCCCGGCACCGCGATGACCGCCGTCGCCGCCGTCTCCGTCGCCGTCACCGTGGCCTCCCGGCCGCTCGTGGCCCGCGCCCGCGCCATCGACCGGGACGGCGTCCGGACCGTGTCCTAGGCCCTGTCTGACACATCCCGCCTGGCCTGCGACGCCTGGCACGCACGCTCACCGCGTTGTCGGAGTCATCCGAGTACGTCCAGTACACGGATGATCCTCCGCCTTGGGACCGCACGCACCAGACGTCGCGGGCCCCGCCCTCCGGGCGGACGGCGCTATCTGTCAGACACGTCCCAGGCGCGTACGGCGGCCGGGCCCGGCACAAGGCTGTGGCCCGCGCCGAACGCGCCGAACGCGCCGGTGCGGGCCACAGTTTTCCCGCGGCTCCCGGGAGTCTGTTCAGTCCGTGAGGTAGTTCTGCAGGCCGGGGACGGTGAGAGTGCCGCCGAACTGGCCCGCCTGAGTGACCTGGACATCGGTGAAGAAGGCGAATGGGACGTTCACCGGCGGCGGCGTCTCCGGACTGAACGTGATCGGGATCAGGCCGAAGAGATTGCCCTTCAACTCCTCGGTGTACATCGTCACTTCGCCACCGCGGATGGTGGAGGTGGAGCCCGCGCGCGCCTTCACATGGGCCGTCCTGCCCGCCGGATAGACGACGGTCTGGTGCAGGTCCTTGATGTCCAGTGTGGCGGCCGTGAACTTCAGCGCCTTCTTGATCTTGCCGCTGCCGGTCTTCACCTCGACGATGCCGTGGTAGTCGAGACCGTTCAGCGTCAGCACCGAACTCCGCAGCGTCCACGGGTCGTCCGGCAACAGCGGTATGGACGGCTCCAGTTCGGCCGCGGCGAGAGCGTCGGGATCGGCGGTCGGGCACGGGAAGGGTTCCTTGCCGTCCGCGCCTGCCGGCAGGTCTTCGTCCTCGCGGGCGTCGAGCCCCTTGGCGTCCTCGTCCAGTTCCTCGACGGTGGCGCCGGCCTTCTCCGCCGCGTCCTTGATGGCGTCCTTGGTCGCGTCCGCCGCCCCGTCGACGGCCCCGTCCACCGCGTCGCCCACCGGACGGTCCGGCTCCTGCCCGGCCGCCGGTTTCCCGGCCGGCTTCTCGCCCGGCTTCCCGGCGGCGGGAGCGCCGGACGCCGGAGCGTTCGCCGGCTTCTCACCGGGAAGGCCGAGCAGATCCCCGAGCGCGTCTCCCAGCCCCAGCGGGTCCAGCGGATTCCTGGTCTTCGTCGGCGTCGGCCCGGGATCGGCGGGCGCGTCCGGCGGCGTGGACCCGGGCGGCTCCGGGGCCGAACTGCCCGGCGGCCGTGGCCCCGTACCGTCCCCGCCCGGTCCGGCCGTACCGCTCGCGGACGGCGCCGGTGTCGCCGACGGCGACTCGCCGGGCTTCGGTGACTCCGACGCGGACGGCGACGCGGACGCGTCCGGATCGTCCGAGCGGGTCACGCACGGGCCCGGCGCGTACGGGATGTCCCTGCTGTCGTCGGCCAGCGCGAGCCGGGGAGTGAGCCCCATGCCCACGAAGACCGCCGTCGGCATCGCGGCCAGAGCCATCGCCTTGCCGGCGGGTATCTGCAGCTTGGTCAGGAGCGACTTCCTCGGAGCCGCGTGGCGCGGCCCTCTTCTCACCCGGGAATCTTCGCGTCCGGCCGCGATCCGCTGCGCTTCGTCACCCCGCACTGTTCCTCCCGCCGTTGGCGTGGGCAGTCATATCCGTCACGTTCGGGTCCTCCCCGTCGCGCGGTGCGGGGAAGAAGGAGTCACCGTCGCCGCTGGGCTCCGGTGCCTGGTGGGGGGTGTCGTGCTCGGCGGCCGGTTCGACGGGCCTGCCCGGTGCCCACGAGATGGAGAGCGCGCCACCGAGCAGAGCGAACAGGAAGCCCACGAGAAAGCCGCCGATATTGGAGACCGGGATCGAGACCAGCGCCAGCAGAATGGCCGCGACACCGGCGAAGACCCGGACAATGCTGTGGAACCACATCGTCAGCCCGAGTGTCACCAGCAGTACGCCGATGATCAGCGAACCCGCGCCGGCCGTGGTGGACATGGCCAGTGTGAGATTGCCGAGGTGGAGCTGCGCGTAAGGGAAGTAGGCGATCGGCAGCCCGCCGAAAAGAGTGAACAGGCCCGCCCAGAACGGCCGGGCGCCTCGCCAGGCACGGAACCGAAGCCGCCAGTAGGTGAATCCGCGGGAACCTGTGGACTCGGCGCTCATGGAAAACAGCTCCCTGGAAAGCGGTGTCGCGAAAAGAGAACAGGGGGCCGAGCGGGCCGGACAGTCCTACGAACACGTCCGGCCCGCCCGAGGGTCGTGCACAGGGCCTCTCGTCCGGATCTCGCCGGGCCGATCCAGACGAAAGACCCTAGTAGCACTCGTACTTCTTGGGATCACCGACGTTGAGCCTCAGGTTCAGGTCAGGAAGCCTGAAGGTGCCCGCGGTGGTTGCCCAGGCCGTCTGCTTCACATCGGTCAGCGTGGCCTTCTCGGCCTGCTGGGCGAAGCCGTACGGGTTTGCCTCCGTCCCCTTCTGGATGCCCGGGGACTTGTTCTGGCCGGCCGCGACACCGATGTCGATGTTCTTGAACACAGCGTCGGCGTCCAGCGACTCGACATCGAGGTAGAGGTTCTCCGCCGTGATATCGGTGCCCTTGTCGCCGGCCCTCAGGACCAGCGTCACGCTCGTGTTGAGCAGCGGCAGCGGAGTGACCACGGACTGGCACATGTTCGTGATCTCGGCCCGCTTGAAGCCGGAGACGGCCACCGGGTGGATGGCCTCCTTGCCCTCCAGGTCGGTGCCCTTGGCGACTCCGCCGTACTGCACGAAATCGTGACCGACCAGCTTGTCGGCCCTCACCTTGAAGCTCTGGCCCGACACGCTGAACGACGCGGCCAGCGCCCCCTGTGCGAGGGCGACACCTATCGCTGCCGTCGCGGCCACGCTGGGCACCATGACGACAGCGAACCGCTTCCATCTGGTTCCGCCACGGACTTGGGACTCCATGAATTTCCTCCTTCTCGGACGTACATCTCCGGACCGGGCCGGAGCCCGTCCTGGGATGGGAGAAGTGCTACGTCCTCGGGAAGGAGAGCGCCTGTTCCGGAGGCGCGAGGCGCGCCCGGAACCACCGGCGATCACCCCCGAGCGACAACCACTGGCCACGCCTTCGCGCAACCTCTGGACAGGCCCTGCCCGTAGGCAGGAACCCCCCTGTCCGGGCCGGCGGCGCTGCCGCCGGTCCGCTCGGTGGGGACCCAGGACCGACGGCGCGACCGGCTGCCGTGCTGGTGCGGTATTGGACCGAGCGTCGACGATCGTGGTGCATTCACGCCCATGACACAAGGGGGTTCGTTACTGGCTAGTAACGGCCCGATAACCAGCCGTCGACGCGCCGGTACCGGGCGGCCACACAGGGTGCCGTCAACTCGCGCGACATTAACGGCGGTTGCCCGCCATAGAGGGACAGATCGGCAGGGTTGATTTACTGCGAGTAACAGCAGCCGCGTTTGCCAAGTTTTGGCAAAGTGTGGCCGCTGTTGTCACTCTGCCGCCAAATTCGCGGCGCGCCACCAAGCCCTCGGCGCGCCGGGCACGCACGACACGCCCGCGGTCGCCGCGTGCCCGGCATGCCCGGCGCGCCGGCGGATCAGAAGAGAACGCGCGCCAGGGCCGACCGCGCCGCCGTCACTCTCGGGTCGTCGCCGCCGATGACCTCGAACAGCTCCAGCAGCCGCAGCCGCGCCGCGTCGCGGTCCTCGCCGAACGTACGGCGCACGGCCTCCACCAGCCGGCCGAAGGCGTCCTCCACATGTCCGCCGACCAGATCGAGGTCCGCCGCGGCGATCTGCGCCTGGACGTCCTCCGGCTTCTCCGCCGCGTCCTTGCGCACCTGCTGCTGGTCCATGCCCTGTACTCGCGCGAGCAGTTCGGCCTGCGCGAGACCCAGCTTGGCCTCGGTGTTGCCGGGGTCGTCCGCGAGCACGTTCCGGTACGCCCGCGAGGCACCCGCGAAGTCATTGGCGTCCAGGGCCTGTACGGCCGCTTCCAGCAGGGCGTCGTACGGTCCTTCGGGGACGACGGCTTCCCGCTCCTCGTCCGTGTCCGCCTCCGCGCCGGCGTCGACGGCGATGCCGGTGAGCCCGAAGCGCTCCTCACCCACCTGGATCAACTGGTCGAGGGTCTGGCGGATCTGGGTCTCCGGGGCCGCGCCCTGGAAGAGCGGCAGCGCCTGGCCGGCCACCACCGCGAAGACCGCGGGAATGCCCTGGATCCCGAACTGCTGCATCAGCATCTGGTTGGCGTCGACATCGATCTTGGCGAGGACGAACCGGCCGTTGTACTCCCGCGCCAGCCGCTCCAGTACCGGACTGAGCTGCTTGCACGGCTCGCACCACTCGGCCCAGAAGTCGATGACGACCGGGACCTCGGTGGACCGCTGGAGGACATCGCGCTCGAAGCCGGCTTCGTCGACATCGATCACCAGGCTGGAGGGAGGTACGGCACCGGTGCCACCGTGACGGGCCGCCTCCGCGCGGGCCTGCTCGGCCTTGGCCTTGGCCTCACCGGCCGCCTTCACCGCGGCGAGGTCGACGACGCCGCTCATGGACATGTTCCTAGGCTGCATGAGTACATCCTCCCCCTTCGGCGCACACTTCAGGAAAGCGATGCGCCCGCGCCGTAAGGAAAGCGGTCTGTCCGGCCGTCCCCGCCGGTGTGCGAGGTGTACGGACAGACGCGGTCCCGAGGTCGACGCCGGGTCCCCACCCGGACGTCAGTGGTCGTCGCTGTGAGCCGGTCACGGCTTTCGCTACGGGTCGTAGCGTAACTTCACCTTCCGGTACGCGCGCGAGATTCTCCCGGTGAACTGGATCACAGCGGATCGCCTACTGGCCGGTATGGTCGCGTTCATGTGTAGCCGCACCCGCCCCGACGGAGGCCCTATGTCCGACGCGGGGATGTCCGACGCACGCGGGTCCGACGCGAGCCGTACGGGCCGTCCGCGCAGCGCCGCGGCCGACTCCGCGATCCTGGAGGCGACCCGGGCCGCGCTGGTGGAACTGGGCTGGTCCAGGCTGACGATGGGCTATGTGGCGACCCGCGCGGGCGTCGCCAAGACCACTCTCTACCGGCGCTGGGCCGGCAAGAGCGAGCTGGTGGTCGACGCGGTGGCGGTCCTCTTCGACGAGCTCGAACTCCCCGACAGCGGCAGCCTGGCCACCGATGTCGAAGGAGTGGTGCTCCAGTTCGGAGCGCTGCTGGAGCTGCCGGAGACCAAGACCGCGCTGATGGCGGTGGTCGCGGAGTCGACCCGGGACGAGGCGCTGCGGCGGCGGATCCGCGACTCGATCGTGCACCGCCAGAAGCGGCTGGTGCTGCTCGGACGGGAACGTGCCCAGCTCCGTGGTGAACTCCCGCGCGAGCCGGACGAGACGACCGCGGCGCGCAGCGCGGATCTGATCTTCGATGTGATCGCCGGCGCGGTGGTACACCGCTCGCTGGTCAGCGCCGAACCGGTGGACCGGCAGTGGGCGCGCGGCTTCACCGCGCTGCTGCTCGGCGGCCTGGCCACCGCCGCGTCGACGCCGCCGCCGGTCGCCGCGCCGCCTCTCTGACGGACCGGCGGACCGGCGGACTCGCGGACCGGCGGCCGGACCGGCTCATCTCGCCAGGCGTCCCAGCAGCGACGAGGCCGCCGCGATACCGGCCGCCGCGGCCGCGAGCAGCACGCCGTAATCGAGCAGAAGGTGCGAGGACGTCCCGAGCAACAGCCCGCGCAGGGCGTCGACCTGATAGCTCAGCGGGTTGATCTTGCTCACCACCTGGAGCCATCCCGGCATGATCGCCACCGGATAGAGGGCGTTGGAGGCGAAGAAGAGCGGCATGGTGATGGCCTGGCCGATGCCCATCAGCCGGTCGCGCGTCAGCACGATGCCCGCGATCGTCATGGACAGACAGGAGAAGAAGGCGGAGCCGAGGACCACCGCGACGGCGACTCCCAGCAGTTTCAGCGGATTCCAGGTCAGTCCCACGCCGAGGGCCGCGGCGATGACGATCACCACCACCGCCTGGATCAGCGCCTTGACGCCGGAGGCGAACGCCTTGCCGCTGATCAGCGCCGCTCTCGGAGTCGGCGTCACCAGCAGTTTGGTGAGGATGCCCGCGTCCCGCTCCCAGATGATCATGATCCCGTAGAAGATCGCGATGAACATCGCGGACTGGGCGATGATGCCGGGCGCGAGATAGTCGATGTACGGGATGCCGCCGGTCGGGATGGCCTTGATCCGGGTGAATGTCTCACCGAAGATCAGCAGCCACAGGGCCGGCTGGATCGCCCGGGTGTACAGCTCGGTCCGGTCGTGGCGCAGCTTCTGGAGCTCGACCACACACATCGCGATGACCCTGGCGGGCAGGACGCGCCAGCCCGTACGCGCGCGCGGCGCTACGAGAAGCAGATCCAGCCGGCCGGGATCCAGGGCCTCAGCCGACGCGGGACGCCGTGCGGCGGGTGCTTCGGACATCACGGAAGTCGCCTCCTTCCTCGTCGAGGCCGCTGCCGGCCACATCGCGGAAGACGTCCTCCAGCGTCGGCGCGGCATCCTTGGCTCCCGAGGCCCGGCGGCGCTCCCGCAGATCGGCCCTCAGCTCCTCCGGCGTGCCGAGCGCGCGGATCTGTCCGTGGTGCATCAGCGCGACGCGGTCGCAGTACTGGTCGGCCTCGTCCATGTAGTGCGTGGTGACCAGGACGGTCATGCCCGTGGCGTTCCGTACGGCGTTGATGTGCTCCCAGACGCTGGTGCGCGCGATCGGGTCGAGGCCGATGGTCGGCTCGTCCAGCATCAGCAGCCTGGGCGCGCTGACCAGCGCCTGCGCGAGTTCGAGGCGGCGGATCATGCCGCCGGAGTAGGTCTTGGCCATCCGGTCGGCCGCGCCGGTCAGATCGACCGCCTCCAGCGCCTGCGCGACGCGCTCGGCGCGCTCGCGGCGGGAGACGTCGAAGACACGCGCGAACAGCGTCACATTCTCCCGGCCGGTCAGCGCGGAATCGGCGGAGAGCTGCTGCGGTACGTAACCGAGCAGGCGGCGCACCGCCATCTTCTCCTTCGCGGCGTCGTGGCCGAACACCCGCACCATGCCCGCCGGGACGGGCAGCAGCGTGGTGATACAGCGGATCGCGGTGGTCTTGCCGGCGCCGTTCGGGCCGAGAAGGCCGAAGACCTCGCCCGCGCCCACCGAGAGGTCGAGGTCGTTGACGGCCTTCGTCTCGCCGAACCGATAGTTCAGGCCGCTGCAGGTGACGGCGTCCGGCGCGTCGGGGCGCTCGGGTCCTGTTGGCACATCCTCGCTCATATGCCCTCCACTTCCTGGTGCAGGTTCTGGGCGAGCCTGCGCAGCGCCGGGAGCGCCGCGGCGAGGGCCGCCCGTTCCTCGTCCGTCAGACGTTCCACCTGCTCACGCATGAGCGCGCTGCGGCGTGTCTCCCAGGCGCGCAGCCGGGACTCGGCCGCCGGAGTCGGCAGCAGCAGCGCGGAGCGGCGGTCGTCCGGATCGGTCTCGCGGCGCAGATAACCGGCCCGGCTGAGCTGGTTGACCAGCGTGGAGACCGAATTGCCCGCGAGATACAGCTCCTTGGCCGCCGCCGAGACCCGTATGCCGGGACGGGCCGTGACCAGTCTCAGGAGTTCGACCTGTGCGCCACGCAGCGGCGGTGTGGTCAGACCGTCGCGCAGCCGCCGCCGGATCGTCCGCTGGACACCGGCCAGCACTCCGGCGAGCGAGTCATGGAACTCCTCCGTGGACATACAAGCATTTTAGCTCTCACTCAGAGGTATGAGCCAGCACGCGTCTGCCGGAGCCGCCGCCGGACGCCCGGCGGCGGTACAGGTGCCCTCGGCGCGCGGCGGTCAGCCGCTGGTCACCGCGGTGTACGCGGTCGCCTCCACGGCGAGACCGGCCGGTTCCGGGTCGGCGGCCAGGCGGGCGTGCAGATGCTCGTCGTGGTAGGCGCCGTCACCGAAGAGGTGCGAGTCGCGCAGCGTGCCTTCCGCCGGGTAACCGCAGCGCAGAGCCAGTCGGCAGGACGGCTCGTTGCCGACCGCGTGAGCGATCTCGATCCGGCGGGCGCCGGCCGTCGCGAAGGCCCAGGCGGTCGCCGCCGCGGTCGCTCTGGTCGCCACCCGCCGGCCGCGCGCCTCCGGCAGGGTCCAGTAGCCGGTCATCGCCAGCCCGTCCGCGCGGTCGACCCAGCGCACACTGACACTGCCCAGCAGCGCGCCGTCGGCGGCGAGCACGGCGAAGGCGGCACCGACACCGCGCTCCCAGCCCTGGTCGCGGGCGTCCAGCCAGGCCGTGGCGGCGGCGCGGTCGGCGGTCGCGAGAGGGTTCCAGAGGGCTATCAGCGGATCCGCCGCGGCGGAGACCAGGCCGTCCAGCACCTCCTCCCGCTCGGCGCCCCAGGGACCCCACGGCCGCAGCAGCACATCACCCAGATCGAGTGTGGCGCGGACAAAGGTCCGCCGGTCGACAGGACTCTGAGTGGCGGGCGGAGGCGCGGAGGCGGCAGTCATGGCAGCCTTCCTACCGGACCGTCACACCTCTGGCCACCGATTTTCCACCGCGCCTTCCGCGACCCCGGGCCCTGTCGGGACAGCCCTTAAAATCCGGGCGGCTCCGTGTACGTGCCCCACTCGTCCCGCAGGACGCCGCAGATCTCGCCGAGCGTCGCCTCCGCCCGGACCGCCTCCAGCATCGGAGCGATCATGTTGGAGCCGTCGCGGGCGGCGGCCAGCATGGCCTCCAGAGCCGTACGCACCCGCGCGTCGTCGCGCGCGGCCCTGCGGTCGCCGAGGACCTGGACCTGGTCGCGCTCGACCTCGTGGCTGACGCGCAGGATCTCCAGGTCGCCGGTGACCGAGCCGTGGTGGACGTTGACGCCGACGACCCGCTTGTCGCCCTTCTCCAGCGAGCGCTGATACTGGAAGGCGGACTCGGCGATCTCGCCGGTGAACCAGCCGTCCTCGATGCCGCGCAGAATGCCCGAGGTGACCGGCCCGATCGGATGCCGTCCGTCCGGATGGGCCCGCAGGCCCCGTTCCTTGATCTGGTCGAAGATCTTCTCGGCCTCGGCCTCGATCCGGTCCGTGAGCTGCTCGACGTACCAGGAGCCGCCGAGCGGGTCGGCCACATTGGCGACGCCGGTCTCCTCCATCAGCACCTGCTGCGTGCGCAGCGCGATCTCGGCGGCCTGCTCGCTCGGCAGCGCGAGCGTCTCGTCGAGCGCGTTGGTGTGCAGCGAGTTCGTGCCGCCGAGGACGGCCGAGAGAGCCTCCACGGCGGTCCGTACGACATTGTTGTACGGCTGCTGCGCGGTCAGCGAGACTCCGGCCGTCTGGGTGTGGAAGCGCAGCCACTGCGCCTTGTCGGTGCGCGCGCCGTACACCTCCTTCATCCAGCGCGCCCAGATCCGCCGGGCCGCGCGGAACTTCGCGATCTCCTCGAAGAAGTCGAGGTGCGCGTCGAAGAAGAAGGAAAGACCGGGCGCGAAGGTGTCCACGTCCAGGCCCCTGCTGAGGCCCAGCTCCACATAGCCGAAGCCGTCCGCGAGGGTGTAGGCCAGCTCCTGCGCGGCCGTCGCGCCCGCTTCGCGGATGTGGTAGCCGGAGACGGAGAGAGGCTTGTACGCCGGGATGGAGCGCGCGCAGTGCTCCATCAGATCGCCGATCAGACGCAGATGCGGCTCCGGCTGGAAGAGCCACTCCTTCTGCGCGATGTACTCCTTGAAGATGTCGGTCTGGAGCGTGCCGTTGAGGACGGCCGGATCGACGCCCTGCCGCTCCGCCGCGACGAGGTACATGCAGAAGACCGGGACCGCCGGGCCGCTGATCGTCATCGAGGTGGTGACATCGCCGAGCGGGATGTCACCGAAGAGGATCTCCATGTCGGCGGCCGAGTCGATGGCGACGCCGCAGTGTCCGACCTCGCCGAGCGAGCGCGGGTCGTCGGAGTCGCGGCCCATGAGCGTGGGCATGTCGAACGCCACGGAGAGCCCGCCGCCGCCCGCCGCCAGGATCATCTTGTAGCGCTCATTGGTCTGCTGGGCGTTGCCGAAGCCGGCGAACTGCCGGATGGTCCAGGTCCGGCCGCGGTAGCCGGTCGGATGGAGTCCTCGGGTGAAGGGATACTCGCCGGGCCAGCCGATCCGCTCGAAGCCCTCATAGGTGTCGCCGGGCCTGGGCCCGTAGACGGGCTCCACCGGGTCACCGGAGAGCGTCGTGAAGTCCGCGTCGCGCTTGCGTGCCTTGTCGAACCGGGCCTGCCAGCGCAGGCGGCCCTCTTCGATGGCGTCCGAGTCCATACCGTCCCTGCCTACACCGTCCATACCTCGAATTTACTAGGACGTCCAAGTAAATGTCGACCGATGAGCCGCCCGCGTCTCGTGCGGACGGCCTCGATACGGACCGGGACGGGGCCGGAGCGGTGGGATCAGACCTTGACGGCGGCCGGCGCCGGGTCGGCGATCAGCGGCTCGACCTCGCGGACGACCTTGCGCTCCACGAAGAAGGCGGCGGTCGGGATGGTGCCGGACAGCAGCACCCAGACCAGCTTGCCGAACGGCCAGCGGGCCTTCGAGCCGAGGTCGAAGGCGAAGATCAGATAGATGATGTAGAGCACGCCGTGGATCTGCGAGACCACGAGCGTGAGGCCCTCGCCCTTGTCGAAGCCGTACTTGAACACCATGCAGGTGCACAGCAGCAGCAGCATGACGGCGGTGACGTATGCCATCACCCGGTATCGGGTCAGCACGCTCTTCTTCATGCCGTCGAGCGTAACCGGCACGTTCCGGGCGATCTCCGCGGGGGCCGCCCGCTCACTCCTCGAAGTCCCGGGCCGCGACCCGCAGCGGGCGCAGTATCGCGAAGATCTCCGCGCACTCCTCCGCGTCGTACGCCCCGAGACCGAAGTCCATGTCCATCAGATCGCGGGTGGCGGCGTCCACCACCTTGCGGCCCTTCTCCGTGATGGAGGCGAGCGTGCCGCGGCCGTCGTTGGGATTGGGACGCTTGTCGACCAGCCCCGACTTCGCCAGCCGGTCGACAGTGTTGGTGACGGACGTCGGGTGGACCATCAGCCGCTCGCCGATCTTGGACATCGGCAGCTCGCCCGCCTTGGAGAAGGTGAGCAGCACCAGCGCCTCGTACCGGGCGAAGGTCAGCCCGTACGGTTTGACCGCCGCGTCGACCTCGGCGAGCAGGATCTGGTGCGCGCGCATGATCGAGGTGATCGCGCCCATCGAGGGCACCGGACCCCAGCGCTGCTGCCAGAGTTCGTCTGCGCGTGCGATGGGATCGAAGGGAAGGCTGAGCGGCTTCGGCACGGCATCGACCTTACCCACTGGTCATATGACGGTCAGCTCCGTCTCGCCTTTCGGTCCGGCAGGCGAGGACGGAAGCCGCCGGGACCGCCCGCCCGGTGTCGTACCTCATGGCCGTCTTTCCGTTATGTAACGATATGCCCAATCCATCGATTCACCAGCAGTCGTCCGAGGGGGCGGGATGTCCGGCCGCAGACCGCACCGCCCGTTCCGTACGTCGCGCGCGCTCGGTGCGTACCGGCTGACGCGCACCGTCGCCGCCGCCACCGTCGCGGCCGTTCTCGCGCTCACCGCACTCGGCTGCGCCTCCGCGCGGCAGACCGGCCGGAGCACGGCCGGTCAGGCCAGTCCCCCGGCGGACGCGGCCGACAGCGGCGCCGCGTCGCCCTTCTGGATCGACCCGGAGAGCGACGCGGCCCGGCAGGTCAAGCTGTGGGAGAAGCAGGGACGCGCGGCCGACGCGAAGGCGCTCAGGCGGATCTCCGAACGCGCCGTGGCGCACTGGCCGGCCGACGAAGATCCCGTACCGGAGATCAGAAGAGCCGTGCGGCACGCGGCGCCCGGCAAGCGCACGGTGGTCCTCGTCGCGTACAACATCCCGCACCGCGACTGCGGGCTGTACTCGGCGGGCGGCGCCCGCGACGCCCAGTCCTACCGCGACTGGCTCGGCTCCTTCGCCGACGCCATCGGAGACGCGCGGGCCATCGTCATCCTGGAGCCGGACGCCGTCCCGCACCTCGTGGACGGCTGCACGCCCGCGCAGCACCACGCCGAGCGGTACGAGCTGCTCTCCCAGGCGATCGTCCGGCTGAAGCGGCTGCCGCACACCAGGGTCTATCTGGACGCCGGCAATCCGGAGTGGATCTCCAACCCGGCCAGGCTCACCGAGCCGCTGCGGCGGGCCGGCGTCAAAACGGCCGACGGCTTCTCGCTCAATGTGTCCAACTTCCAGACGAACGAGACGGTCAAGGCGTTCGGGACGCGGCTCTCCGGAATGCTGGACGGCGCCCACTTCACCGTCGACACCAGCAGAAACGGCGCGGGCCCGCTGCCGAAGGACCGCAATCAGCCCTGGTGCAACCCGCCGGGCCGGGCACTGGGCACACCGCCGACCACCAACACCGGCAACGAGCTTCTCGACGCCTATCTGTGGATCAAGCGGCCCGGCGAATCGGACGGTCCCTGCCGCGGCGGCCCGGCGGCGGGCACCTGGTGGCCCGACTACGCTCTCGGGCTCGCCCGCAGAACGAAGCTCTGAGGCCACCGGCGCCCACGGCACCAGTGATCCGCGCTGTCCGCGCGCTACTTCACCAGCAGCCACTTCGCCACGGACGGCACACCGCGCGCGTCGGTGACGAACAGCATGTACCAGCCCGCGGGCACCAGGGCCCGGTCCGCCGGGACCTCCATCGTCACCGAGTCCCGGTCGCTGCTCAGCGAGAGTTCGATCGAGCGCTGCTCGACATCGGTGGTGTGTGTGACGGCGCTCGGCCGCATCAGCCGCGCCTTCACGATCCGGCCGGGATCCGCCGTCCTGAAGGTCGCCCGGCCGCCCCGGACGATCTCGCCGGGCCCCGAT
This sequence comes from Streptomyces sp. AK02-01A, assembly GCF_033795305.1. Taxonomy (NCBI): domain Bacteria; kingdom Bacillati; phylum Actinomycetota; class Actinomycetes; order Kitasatosporales; family Streptomycetaceae; genus Streptomyces; species Streptomyces sp. AK02-01A. The sequence continues at coordinate 44,084 of NZ_JARBAE010000043.1, read as the reverse complement.
CCCAGCACCGGCCGGTCCACCGTGCCGGTTCCCGAGCCCTGGAGATACGGCGGCGTGTAGATCTCCACGCGCTGCTCGAACGTCCCCAGCTTGGTGTTGTCGGCGTCGCCGAAGAGCGGGTCGGAACCGAAGGTGACCACCCGGCCGTCCGGCAGCAGCAGCGCCTCGGAGTGGTAGTCGCGTCCCACGGTCGGATCGGCGGCGGGCCGGAAGCTGTTGCTCCGCGGGTCGTAGAACTGCGCCTTCAGGATGTCGCTGGCGCCGCGGCCCCGGTAGTCCGAGGAACCGCCGCTGGTGAAGACGGTGTCGTCCGGCAGCAGCACACTGCTCAGATAGCGCGTGCCCTGCGGCAGCCGCGGTCCCTCACGGAAGGCCGGGCTGTCCTCCTTGAGGTCGACGATCGCCGTACGCGCGGTGGCTTTGGACGACTCACCGACCCCGCCGCCGCCGAGGAGCATCACCCGCTGGTCCTGCGCGGGCGGCAGCATCAAGGAGGCCGAGGTCTCGGTCTGGTCGGCGTCGGTGAGCCCGCCGACCTTGGTGAAGGTGTTCGTCCGCGGATCCCACAGCCCCGGCTGCCGGCCCTTCAGCGCGGGCCCGTAGCCCGCGTTGGAGCCGGAGTAGAAGAGCGTCCCGCCCTTGGTCAGGAAGAGCGCGGGATACGTCGGGAAGTAGCGGGTGGGCCCTTTGGACCACTTCTTGGTCCTCGGGTCGTACAGCTCGTTGTCCCCGGTGAGTACGGCGCCGATGTCGTCCAGCCCGGAGACCGCGAGCACCTTGCCGTCGTCCAGCGTCACCAGCGTCGGATACCAGCGGGCCTCCTTCATCGGATCGACCGGGATGTACTTCTCGGCCCTCGGGTCGAACTCGTACGCCGACTTGATGCCCTGGAAGTCCTGCTTCTCGGTGGTGATCTTCTGCGCGATGCCGTAGACGTTGTCCGCCTCCCGGCCCCGCAGGCCGACGATCTCGTACTGCGCGGCCTGGGTCGTCAGCGACCCGGGTCCCTCTTTGGCGGCCTCGACGAACACCCGCGCCTCACCGGCGGTCATCCTGGTCTTCCAGGGCAGCACCCGGCCGCCCTCGCCGTATCCGACCTTCACCTGCCGCCGCGCCTTGGGCACGGTGACGTCGAACTTGCTGACGTACTCCATGCCCGACGGAGAGCGGAAGCGCGTGCCCTTCTTGAACGTGTAGCCGCGGTCCGGATTCTCGTTCTTGACCCGCATCCGGCCGGCCGCCCGTCTGACCTCGCCGTCGAGCACCTCGTACCGCGCCGTGCCACCGGCCACCAGCAGCCGGCCGTCCGGCAGTTGAGCGTGGCCCGAGCAGAAGAAGTCCTCCGGAGTGGGGATCTTCTTGAAGGTGTTGTCCGCCGGATTCCAGAGGATCGTGTCGAACGATCCCTCGTCGAACTTCTTCTGGTTGTTGCCGGAGCCGGCGATGATCAGCACCTTGCCGGTGTGCAGCAGCGCCGCGTGGATCGCGTTCGTACGGTACTGACTCGGGACGTCGAGCAGCTCCCAGGAGCCGTACTGCCGTTTGTAGCCGGGCTGCGCGATCTTGTACGCGTGGTACGTCTCCTCCGCGAAGGAGAACGCCGCCGGGGCGTTGAGAGCCGCGAGCACCACCAGCGCTCCGCCTCCCAGCAGCGTCTTCTTGAACTTCTTCGACGGCGTGTACGGGTGGGACATGGCTCAGTTCCCTCCTGTCGTCGTGGCGAACGCGGGCTCCGGCTCCTCTCCTGTCTCGGCGGCGACGGTGACGGCCCTCGCCTCGCCTCGCTCCCGCAGCGTGGTCCAGCTCCAGACGGCGACCGGAGAGAGCGCGATGGCCAGTGCCAGCACGGCCCAGGTGCGCATCGCGGCGTGCGTGTGGCCGAGGTACGAGGACGCGACGAGGGAGCTGATGAGCACCGCGGCCCAGTAGAGATGGAGGCGGAAGGTCATCAGCCGGTCGGGGCTGGCCTCCCGGCCCTTCGGAGTGACCACGAAGCGGCCATGGGTGCGCAGCACCGCCGATCCCAGCGACTTCAGATAGACGGGCGCGCAGAGCGCGGACATCGCCATCCCGGCCAGGCCGCCCGAGCCCTCGGGCTCGTGCGGCGAGACGTTGTGCCGGCGGTTCCAGAGGTAGAGGCCGATCTGGAGAGCGGCGGCGTCGCTGTAGAGCATCAGCAGGACCGAGGACGAGACCTGTGTGCCGGAGGCGCCCAGCCAGAGGAAGAGGGCGCAGCTCAGGATCCCGAGAAACCAGTTGACCGCGGTCATCGGGTAGTAGACGAGCATCAGCGTGTAGCTGAGCAGCCGGCCCGGCGGCACCCGGAAGGGCGCCTTCCAGTACTGCTTGAACAGCGTCTCGTACGTCCCTCGGGACCAGCGGAGCTGCTGGGTGAAGAAGTCCGTCCAGGACGCGGGTCCTTCGCCGACAGCCAGGACGTCCGGTGTGTAGACGGAGCGCCAGTACCGGCCGGTGTCCGGGTTCCTTCTGCGGTGCAGCTCGAATCCGGTGGCCATGTCCTCGGTGATCGAGTCGTACAGACCGCCGATCTGCAGCAGCGCGCTGATCCGGACGGCGTTGTTCGTGCCGACGAACATCGGAGCGTGGTAGCGGTTCCCGGCCCGCTGGATCAGCGCGTGGAACAGGAACTGCTGGGACTCGGCGGCCTTGGTGACCGGAGAGGTGTAGTTGCCGTACACCTGCGGGCCCACGACGAAGGCGATGTCCGGGTCGCGGAAGTAGCCCAGCATCCGTTCGAGGTAGTTCGGCAGCGGCACATGGTCGGTGTCGACGGAGGCGAAGAAGTCGTAGTCGGCGCCGTGCATGGCGAGCCAGGCGTTGTAGTTGCCGTGCTTCGTCCGCGCCTTGTGCACGCCCTTGTCCCGGTTCCACTCCGGTACGCCGTGGCGGGTGAAGTGGCGGACGCCCAGCTCCGCGCAGAGGGCTCTGGCCTCGGCGTCGTCGCCCTCGTCGAGCAGCCAGACGTCGAACGGGCCGTGGTGGCGCAGCCGTACGGCGCCTTCGAGCGTGGCCCGCGCCATGGCGAGAGGCTCCTTGCCCGGCACATAGGTGGTGAGGAACGCGACCCGGGTGCCGAGCTCGGCGGGCACGGGTACCGGGTCTCTGGCGACCAGCGTGGCGTGGGCCACCGAGGCCACGTTGACCAGCATGAAGAAGGCGATGAGCCCGATCGACGCGAGCATCACCTGGTCGAAGACCACCAGCCAGCGGTCGGCGCCCTCCCGTTCGGTGCGGTGAGTGGGCCAGACGAGATAGACCAGCAGGCCACCGGAGAGCACCGGGGCCAGGGTCATCAGCAGTACCGCCCGTATTCGGTGCGGCTCCCGCGAGAGCAGACTCCGGTACTGCACCTGATAGGGAGTGGTGGCGCGGTCCGGCTGTGTGAGCGGACCGGCCAGACAGCTGTACGTGTCGTAGTCGTACCCTTCCGGCCGCACGATGCCTCCAGCTCACTAGCGAGGTCGATATCACCACAGAAAGGGAGATTCACCTGCATGTCGACTGGATGCGTCCGTGCGAGCGGTTTTGCCGTCGCGGGCCCTCGTGTAGGCCGTTGGAGTAGCGCCGGCGGCCGCGGACGGAGCGGCGCGGACACCCGGCCGAGGGCCCGGCTCGGGCCCGACACCGCTGCCGGGCCCGGGAGTTGAGGCGCGTACTCGGCCGGTCGCGCGCGGCGGACGCGCCCGGCCGGCGGTACCGGGGCGTTCAGCCGGAGAGGTGACGCTCCACCGTCTCGACCTTGGAGGTGAGACCGTCCGTGACACCGGGCCGGATATCGGCCTTGAGGACGAGCGAGACCCGCGGCGCGCGGGCCTCGACCGCGGCGACGGCCCGCTTGACCACGTCCATCACCTCGTCCCACTCACCTTCGATCGAGGTGAACATGGCGTCGGTACGGTTCGGCAGCCCGGACTCGCGGACGACGCGTACGGCGTCGGCGACATACTCACCGACGTCCTCGCCCACACCCAGCGGGCTCACGGAAAAAGCGACGATCATGCGTTCACCGTACCCTCGCGGCGGGCGCGGGAGGCGATGACCTCGGCCTCGGCGGCCCGCTTGAGCTTGCGCTCGGCGAAGAAACCGCCGGTCGGCAGGACGGAGAGGACGAAGTAGAGGGCGGCCGTGCCGAAGGACCACTTGGTGCGGTTCCAGGCGTCCAGCCAGAAGATCACATACAGGACGAAGAGCAGGCCGTGGACCGCGCCCATGACCGGAACCGCGTTGAACTCCGTCGTGCGCTTGAGTACCGAGCAGACCAGCAACAGCAGGAAGGACACGGCCTCCGGCGCGGAGACCAGACGGAGGCGGTGGAGGGAGGAGGCGGTCTTGATGTCCACGAGGCAGGCACTTTCGTCATCGGGGGCGAGGTGATCGTGCGAACGCGGATCCCGCGCGTGCGGACTCGCGGACGCGGCATCTGGTGACGCGATCTTGTGAACGCGTGCACAAGCGTCGGTTCATTGTGGCAGCCCGGCTTTGCCCGACCGTTATCAGGGTCGGGTCAGGGACGATCCTGGACGGATGCCTCTGTTCGCGCATGCCGCCGCCGGTTACCTTCGATCCGTGGCTCAGTTCCGACTCCAAGGCAGCAAGGTGCTCGCCGTCGATATGACCGGTGATGCCGTCAAAGCGAAGAACGGCTCGATGGTCGCATACGACGGCCAGATGGCCTTCAAGAAGATGTCCGGCGGCGGTGAGGGCCTGCGCGGAATGGTGACCCGCCGGCTCACCGGCGAACAGATGACCGTGATGGAGGTGACAGGCCGGGGCACCTGCTATTTCGCCGACCGGGCGAGCGAGATCAACCTTGTCTCGCTGCACGGCGACAAGCTCTTCGTCGAGGCGAGCAATCTGCTCTGCGCCGACGCGGGACTCAGAACCGGCACGTCCTTCACCGGGCTGCGCGGCGGCGCGACGGGCAACGGCCTGTTCACGACCACCGTCGAGGGCACCGGCCAGGCCGCGATCATGTCGGACGGTCCGGCGGTGATCCTGCGCGTGACCCCGCAGTACCCGCTGTCGGTCGACCCCGGCGCCTACATCGCGCACCAGGGCGGTCTCCAGCAGCATTTCCAGTCCGGAGTGAACTTCCGGACGCTGATCGGCGAGGGCTCCGGCGAGGCCTTCCAGATCCGCTTCGAGGGCGACGGACTCGTGTACGTACAGCCGAGCGAGCGCAACACCGTCGGCGGTGACGTCTGATGCCGTTCCGCGAGATCAACTCGAAGATGGTCGAGGCGACGGTGCTTCCCGGCCAGAAGATGTACAGCCAGCGCGGCGCGATGCTCGCGTACCGCGGCGAGGTCAGCTTCACGCCGAACACACAGGGCGGACAGGGCGGCCTGATGTCGATGATCGGCCGGCGCGTCGCCAACGAGGCGACTCCGCTGATGACGGTCGAGGGCAGCGGCACGGTGCTGTTCGGCCACGGCGGCCATCACATCCAGGTCATCGGCCTCGCCGGTGACACGCTGTATGTCGAGGCCGACCGGCTGCTCGCCTTCGACGGGACCCTGGAGCAGGGCACGATGTTCATGGGCTCGCAGGGCGGGGTCATGGGCATGGTGCGCGGCCAGGTGACGGGCCAGGGCCTGTTCACCACGACCCTCAGGGGCCATGGCGCGGTCGCGGTGATGGCGCACGGCGGTGTGATCGAGATCCCCATCACGCCGGGCCGGTCCGTCCATGTGGACCCGCAGGCGTATGTCGCGCACCACGGCGACGTACGGAACAAGCTCTCCACCGCGCTCGGCTGGCGCGACATGGTGGGCCGCGGCTCGGGCGAGGCGTTCCAGCTTGAGCTCAGCGGCAGTGGTGCGGTGTACGTCCAGGCGTCGGAGGAGAAGCTGTGAGCGCGCCCGTGGTGTTCGACCCGATGACGCTGCCGAGCGACGACAACGTCAATCCGTACACCTTCTGTGTGGAGCTCAAGGGCAGCCAGTGGCTGCTGCAGAAGGGCAAGATGATCGCCTACTACGGGCGGATCGACTTCAACGGCGTGGGCCTCGGCCGCTTCGACCGGCTGTTGCGCACCAGCTTCCACTCACCGCTGCACGCCGGTGACTGGGTGGTGGCCGAGGGCAGCGGCAAGATGCTGCTGGCCGACCGGGCCTTCGACGTCAACTCGTTCGACCTGGAGGAAGGGAATCTGACGATCCGCTCCGGGAATCTGCTGGCGTACCAGCCGAGCCTCGCGCTGAAGCAGTCGATCGTGCCGGGCTTTCTGACGCTGATCGGTACGGGCAAGTTCGTCGCGGCGTCGAACGGGCCCGTGGTCTTCATGGAGCCGCCGATCCGGGTGGATCCGCAGGCGCTGGTGGGCTGGGCGGACTGTCCCTCACCCTGCCACCACTACGACCACGGATATATGACCGGAGTGATGGGCGGCCTGCGGGCGCTGACCGGGATCGGCGGAACCTCCGGCGAGGAACACCAGTTCGAGTTCGTCGGCGCCGGCACGGTGCTGCTCCAGTCGACGGAGACGCTGATGCCGGAGCAGGCGACCGGCGCGGCGCCTCGGCAGGACGGCGTGCCCGGCGGCGGCGTGCCCGGCGGCGGCGTGCCCGGCGGCGGTCACGGCGGTCAGCAGGGTGCCGCGCCGAGGCTTCCCGGTCAGCTCGGAGACCTCCAGCGTCGATTCGGATTGTGAGCGATAGTCTGCACACGGTGACGTCGAACGCCTGCGCTCTTCCGTCGAACGGGTGCCCGGCGCGGGCGGCCGGCGTGGTGCCCGGCGTCACAACCGGAGACTTCGTCCAAAATTCAACTTCTTAGGTAGAATCCCTCTATGGAGACCGAGACAGCCACCCGCTGGCTGAGCGATGCGGAGCAGTGCGCGTGGCGCACCTATGTGGATGTCAAGAGCCTGTTGACAAACCAGCTTGAAAAAGACCTGCAGCCGTTCGGCCTGACCATAAACGACTACGAGATCCTGGTGAATCTCTCGGAGTCGGCGGAGCGGCGCATGCGGATGAGTGACCTCGCGGGCGCGACGCTCCAGTCGAAGAGCCGGCTCTCCCACCAGATCACCCGGATGGAAGCCGCGGGCCTGGTCCGCAGGGAGCACTGCGAGTCGGACCGGCGCGGACTCTTCGCGGTCCTCACCGATCACGGCATGGAGACCATGCAGAAGGCCGCGCCGCTGCATGTCGCGTCCGTACGCAGACACTTCATCGATCTGCTCTCGCCGGAGGCGCTCGCGGACCTGAGTCAGTCGCTGACGCCGGTGGCGGAGCATCTGCGCGGGCAGCGCGGCAAGATCTGAGCGCCGCTCCGCCGGGCGAGGACGGGACGGGCGCGGTCGACGGGACCGCGCCGGGTCCCGGCCGCCGTTCGCCGTGTTCAGCGGGCGTCGGCGTTCGCCGCCGGCAGGCGCGGTTCGACCACCGGCAGGCGCAGTTCGAAGAGAGCGCCGCCGGCCGGCGACCGGCCGCCCGTGAGCGTCCCACCATGGCGCCGGGCCACATCGCGGGCGATGGCCAGCCCCAGTCCGGCGCCGCCGTCGTCGCGGCCGCGGGCCTCGTCGAGCCGTACGAACCGCTCGAAGACCCGCTCACGCTCCGCCTCCGGCACTCCGGAGCCGTCGTCGCCGACCGCGAGCACCGCCCGGCCGCCCTCCCGGCGCACGGACGCGCTGACCGACGCCTTCGCGTGGCGCTGCGCGTTGTCCAGCAGATTGCCCAGCACCCGGGCCAACTGGCCGCGTGATCCCGTCACTTCGAGCCCGGCCGCCAGATCGAGCGAGACCGGGATCCGGTCCGTGGTCCGCTGCGAGACCTCCGCGCGGACCAGCGCGGCCAGATCGAACCGCGCCTGGCCCGGTGCCTCTCCCGCGTCCAGCCGGGCCAGCAGCAGCAGATCGGCGGCGAGTCGCTGAAGCCGTACGGTGTCCGCGACCGCGCCCGGCACATCCAGCAACTCCGGGTGCGCGTCGCCGACTTCGAGCTGCGTACGCAGCGAGGCGATCGGGCTGCGCAGTTCGTGCGAGGCGTCCGCGACAAAGCGGCGCTGCCGTTCGACGGCGGCCTCCAGCGCGGTGAGCGTCTCGTTGGTCGTCCGGGCCAGCCGCGCGACCTCGTCGTGCGTGCCGGGCTCGGGCACCCGTCGGGAGAGATCCTCGGAGCGGGTGATGGCCGCCATCTCGCGCCGGATGCCCTCCACCGGCCTGAGCGCCCGCCGGGTCACCAGCCAGGTGACTCCACCGACGACCAGCAGCAGGACCGGCAGGCCCACCAGCATCGCCACGGCGGCCGTGCCGACCGCGCTCTGCCGGGCGGCCAGCGACGCGCCCGCGTGGACGAGGACCGTCGCGCCCGTGCCGTCGGTCACCTCGACCGTGGCGAACCGGTAGTCGTCCGTCGTACCGTCCACCGTCGCGCTTCCAGAACCGTACGAGGTGCGGCCGATCTCGCCGACGGTGGGATCGTCGTCATCACCGCTCCGGCCACGGCCATGGCCGCTGTCGTCGCCGTCGTCGCCACCGCTCGCGCCGCCGGGCTCCGTGCTCTCCCCGGCGGTGGGACTGGGCACGGATGTCACGGCGGGCAGTCCGGCGCCGCTGATCCGCTCCAGGTCCTTGCCGGCCGCGAGCAGCCGGCCGTTCTCGTCGACCACCCGCACCGGATGGTCCTCCTCGTCCGGCAGCGCCAGACCGGCGTAGTCCGTCCGCCCCGGGACCCGGGAGGCGATGTCCAGGGCGACCTCGCGCGCCGCGGAATCCGCCTCCCGGTCGGCGCGGTCGGTGAGGTTCGAACGCAGCGAGAGGAGGACCGAGACACCGGCGGCGAGCAGCGCCACCGCCACCACGGCCGTCGCGCCGAGCGACGCCTTGGCCCGTACGGACGCGAAACGGCGTCTCATGCCGCGACCAGCCGGTAGCCGGCGCCGCGCACCGTCTGGATACAGGCGGCGCCCATCTTGCGCCGCAGAGCGCTGATGTAGACCTCGATGATGTTCGGGTCGCCGTCATAGGCGAAGTCCCAGACGTGTTCCAGGATCTCGGGCTTTCCGACCACCTCGCCCGCGCGGGTCGCCAGTTGCTCCAGCACGGCGAACTCCTTGACGGTGAGCGCCACTTCGGTCTCGTCCCGGAAGACGCGGCGGGCGGCCGTGTCGATGGTGAGAGCGCCGACGCACAGGACCGGCGAGGCACCCGCCGAGCCGCGGCGGCGCAGCAGCGCCTTGACCCGGGCGACCAGCACGACGTACGAGAACGGCTTGGTCAGATAGTCGTCGGCGCCGGTGTCCAGTCCCTCGGCCTCGTCGTACTCGCCGTCCTTGGCGGTGAGCATCAGGATCGGCACGTCGTTGCCGGCCGCGCGCAGCGCGGCACAGACCCGGTAGCCGTTCAGACCGGGCAGCATGATGTCGAGCACGACCAGGTCGTAGACGCCCTCGCCGGCCCGGTGGAGCCCTTCACGGCCGTCGTGGACGACATCCACGGCGAAGCCCTCGGCCGTCAGTCCCTTGGCCAGCGAGACGGCGAGCCGCCTCTCGTCCTCCACGATCAACAGGCGCATGGCCCCACCCTCCCAAAGGGAACCTGAAGATCTCTTCAGGTGGCTTCAGGCTGCCTTCAGCTTCCCTGGGCCACATTGAAGTCGTTCGCGGACGACCGACTGGGGAGGACCTCTCATGAAGCGCAATCTCGTCATCGCGGCCATCACGGCGGCGGCACTGATCGGCGGCGGCACCTATACGGCGGTCGCCATGGGCGACGACGACCGGAGCGGTACGGCGAGCACGGCGTCCTCCGGGCCCGTGACGGCGCCGACGGCCTCGCGGGACGCGACGGACGGCTCCGGGCCGGACGGCTCACGGGAAGGGACGGACGGCTCGCGGGAACGGACCGGCGCCGGAGGCAGGGACCTCACCGCGAGCGAGGCCGCCGCGGCGGCGCTCACGAAGCGTCCCGGCTCCGTGGTCTCCGTCGAGCTCGACGACGACGGACCGCGCCGGAGCGCCCGCTGGGAGGTCGAGATCCTCGGCACGGACAACCGCCGGCACGAGCTGAAGGTGGACGCCGTCACCGGCGCCGTACGCGCCGACGACCGCCGTCACGAAGACGACCGGGACGACCGGGACGACCGCGACGACCGGTCCGGCCGCGGCGACGACGGCCGGGACGGCTGACCGGCGCGAGCGAGCCCGTACACCGCCCGGCCGCACACGGCCGGGCGGTCCGCGTCGGACCCTGGCCACCGGCCGTCGAGCGGCTTCAGTCCCGGCCCGTGATCCCCGCGACCAGTTCGTCCGCCGCCGTGTACGGATCGAGTTCGCCCGCCACGATCCGCTCGGCCAGCGCGTCCAGCCGGCGGTCGCCGTGCAGATCGCCGATGCGCTCGCGGAGCGCGGTGACCGCGATGGTCTCCACCTCGCGGGCCGCGCGCCCGGCCCGGCGCCGCGCCAGGACATCGTGCTCCTCCATCCAGGCCCGGTGCTTCTCCAGCGCTTCCACGACCTCGTCGATGCCCTCGCCGCGCGCGGCGACGGTCTTGACGATCGGCGGCCGCCAGTCGCCGGGGCCCCGGCTCTCGCCGAGGCCGAGCATATGGTTCAGCTCGCGGGCCGTCGCGTCGGCGCCGTCCCGGTCCGCCTTGTTGACCACGTAGATGTCACCGATCTCCAGGATCCCGGCCTTCGCCGCCTGGATCCCGTCGCCCATGCCCGGCGCCAGCAGTACCACCGAGGTGTCGGCCTGCGAGGCGATCTCGACCTCCGACTGGCCGACTCCGACGGTCTCCACCACGATCACGTCGCAGCCCGCCGCGTCCAGCACCCGGATCGCCTGCGGCGCCGCCCAGGCCAGTCCGCCGAGATGGCCGCGGGTCGCCATCGAGCGGATATAGACGCCGGGGTCCGAGGCGTGCTCGGACATCCGGACGCGGTCGCCGAGCAGCGCTCCTCCCGAGAAAGGAGACGAGGGATCGACGGCCAGCACCGCGACCCGCTTGCCCGCCCGCCGGTAGGCGGAGACCAGCGCGGAGGTCGAGGTCGACTTGCCGACACCGGGCGGGCCGGTGAGACCGACGACGTAGGCGTTGCCCGCGAGCGGTGCCAGCGCCGCCATCACCTCACGGAGCTGCGGCGACGCCCCCTCGACCAGCGAGATCAGCCGGGCCACGGCCCGCGGCCGGCCCTCCCGTGCCTGAGCCACCAGCTCGGGGACGTCCTGCATCTGCGGCTCCGTTCCTCGGAAACGTACGACGGTCAGCCGGCCACGCGCACGATCAGCGCGTCGCCCTGGCCGCCGCCGCCGCACAGCGCCGCCGCGCCGATCCCGCCGCCGCGCCGCTTCAGCTCCAGCGCGAGATGGAGCACGAGGCGCGCGCCGGACATCCCGATCGGATGGCCGAGCGCGATGGCGCCGCCGTTCACATTGACCTTCTCCGGAGAGACGCCGAGATCCTTCATCGACTGCACCGCGACCGCGGCGAAGGCCTCGTTGATCTCGATGAGATCGAGGTCTCCGACCCCGAGGCCCTCCTTCTTCAGCGCGTGCTGGATCGCGTTGGACGGCTGGGACTGGAGGGAGTTGTCCGGGCCCGCCACATTGCCGTGCGCGCCGATCTCCGCGATCCAGTCGAGACCCAGCTCCAGCGCCTTGGCCTTGCTCATCACCACGACCGCCGCCGCACCGTCGGAGATCTGTGAGGAGGTGCCGGCCGTGATGGTGCCGTCCTTGGCGAACGCGGGCCGCAGCCGGCCCAGGGACTCCGCCGTGGTCTCGGCGCGGATGCCCTCGTCCTGCGAGAAGAGCAGCGGATCGCCCTTGCGCTGCGGGATCTCCACCGGGACGATCTCGGCCTCGAAGACGCCGTTCTTCTGCGCGGCGGCGGCCCGCTGGTGCGAGAGCGCGCCGAACTCGTCCTGCTCGGGCCGGGCGATGCGCAACCGGGTGTTGTGCTTCTCCGTCGAGGCGCCCATGGCGATGTTCTCGAAGGAGTCGGTCAGGCCGTCGTGCGCCATCGCGTCGAGCATCTCGACCGCGCCGTACTTGTAGCCCTCGCGGGACTTGGGAAGCAGATGCGGAGCGTTGGTCATGGACTCCTGGCCGCCCGCGACCACCACGTCGAACTCGCCGGCCCGGATGAGCTGGTCGGCCAGCGCGATGGCGTCGAGCCCGGAGAGACAGACCTTGTTGACGGTCAGCGCCGGGACATTCATCGGAATGCCGCCCTTGACCGCGGCCTGGCGTGCCGGGATCTGTCCCGTCCCGGCCTGCAGCACCTGGCCCATGATCACGTACTGCACCTGGTCACCGCTGATACCGGCCCGGTCCAGCGCCGCCTTGATGGCGAAGCCGCCCAGCTCGGCGCCGGAGAAGGACTTCAGCGAGCCGAGAAGCCGCCCCATCGGGGTACGGGCGCCCGCGACGATCACGGAAGTGGTGGTGTTCGTATCCGACATGAGACGCGATCCCCTTTGCGTGCGGCTGAGAAGTGAACGAGGGTTCACTTCAAATGTACTGAGCGGTACGGCTCCCGGTCACCGGGCGGCGCGTGTGATCGCGCGCACGTTGCGTAATCACCGGCGTACCGCTGCACTGGATCCATGCTGACGCGAATCGACCACATCGGGATCGCCTGCTTCGACCTCGACGCGACTGTCGAGTTCTACCGGGCCACCTACGGTTTCGAGGTATTCCACACCGAGGTCAACGAGGAGCAGGGCGTACGCGAAGCCATGCTCAAGATCAACGAGACGTCCGACGGCGGAGCTTCGTATCTCCAGCTCCTCGAACCGATCAGGGAGGATTCCGCCGTTGGGAAGTGGCTCGCCAAGAACGGCGAGGGCGTGCACCACATCGCGTTCGGGACGGCGGACGTGGACGGAGACGCCCAGGCGGTCCGTGACAAGGGCGTACGTGTGCTGTACGACGAGCCGCGCACCGGTTCCATGGGCTCCCGCATCACGTTCCTCCATCCCAAGGACTGCCACGGCGTACTCACAGAACTGGTCACCTCCGCCCGGGAGCACTGACCTTAAGGATTCCCGGCCCGGTACAGTGGACCGCTCCGGGCCGGGGCCGGGTCGGGGCCGTGTGCCCGCAGTTGATCTGACACCATTCCCCGGGGGGCCGTTCGCCGCGAACGGTGCTCGATCGGGCAGTTGCGACCAGGGGACGGATGGGACCGCGCAGTGCGGGGCTACGAACGCCAGGAGAGCCACCGAGCTGACGACGACCACCTCTCGCGGTTCGAAGCCGAGATGGACCGGCTGAAGACCGCGCGAGAGAAGGCCGTCCAGCACGCCGAGGACCTCGGTTACCAGGTCGAGGTATTGCGCGCCAAGCTCCACGAGGCACGCCGTAGCCTGGCCACCCGTCCCTCGTATGACAACGCCGATCTCGGCTACCAGGCCGAACAGCACCTCCGTAACGCCCAGATGCAGGCCGAGCAGATGCGCTCGGACGCCGAACGCGAGCTGCGTGAGGCCCGCGCGCAGACCCAGCGCATCCTCCAGGAGCACGCCGAGCACCAGGCCAGGCTCCAGGCCGAACTGCACACCGAGGCCGTCCAGCGCCGGCAGCGGCTCGACCAGGAGCTGGCGGAGCGCCGCCAGACCGTCGAATCGCATGTCAACGAGAACGTCGCCTGGGCGGAGCAGCTCCGCGCCCGTACCGAGTCCCAGGCCCGCAGACTGCTCGACGAGTCCCGCGCCGAGGCCGAGCAGTCGCTCGCCGCCGCCCGCGCGGAGGCGGCCCGGGTCACCGAGGAGGCCCGCCGCCGGCTGGGCTCGGAGGCCGAGGCGGCCCGTGCCGAGGCGGAAGCGCTTCTGCTGCGGGCCCGCAGGGACGCCGAGCGGATGCTCAACGCCGCCTCCGCGCAGGCGCGGGAGGCCGCCGGTCACGCCGAGCAGCTCCGGATGTCCACGACCGCCGAGGCCGACCAGGCGCGCCAGCAGGCCGCCGAGCTGAGCCGCGCCGCCGAGCAGCGGATGCAGGAGGCGGAGGAGCGGCTGCGCGCGGCCCGCGCCGAGGCCGAGAAGGTCGTCACGGAGGCCAAGGAGGCCGCGGTCAAGCGGCTGGCCGGCGCCGAGTCGCAGAACGAGCAGCGCACCCGTACGGCCAAGTCGGAGATCGCCCGGCTGGTGGGCGAGGCGACGAAGGAGGCCGAGGCCACCAAGGCCGAGGCCGAGCAGGCGCTCATCGACGCCCGCGGAGAGGCCGAGAAGCTGGTCGCGGAGGCCGCGGAGAAGGCCCGCGCCGCCGCCGCCGAGGACGCCGCGGCCCAGCTCGCCAAGGCGGCCAGGACGGCCGAGGAGGTGCTGACCAAGGCGTCCGACGACGCCAAGGCCACCACCAGGTCCGCCGGTGAGGAAGCCGAGCGGATCCGGCACGAGGCCGAGGCCGAGGCGGACCGGCTGCGCGGCGAGGCGGCCGAGCAGGCCGACCAGCTCAAGGGCGCGGCCAAGGACGACACCAAGGAATACCGCGCCAAGACGGTCGAGCTCCAGGAGGAGGCGCGCAGGCTGCGCGGCGAGGCCGAGCAGCTCCGGGCCGACGCGGTCGCCGAGGGCGAGCGGATCCGCGGTGAGGCCAGGCGCGAGGCCGTCCAGCAGATCGAGGAGGCGGCCAGGACCGCCGAGGAACTGCTGACGAAGGCCAAGGCCGACGCGGACGAGCTGCGCTCCGGCGCGACCGCCGAGAGCGAGCGGGTCCGCACCGAGGCCATAGAACGCGCCACGACCTTGCGCCGGCAGGCCGAGGAGACGCTGGAGCGCGCCCGCGCCGAGGCCGAGCGGCTCCGGGCCGAGGGCGAGGAGCAGGCCGAGGCGACCAGGACGGCCGCCGAGCAGGCCGCGGCCGGGCTGCGCGAGGAGACCGAGCGCGGTGTCGAGTCCCGCAAGTCCGAGGCCGCCGGCGAGCTGACCCGGCTGCACACGGAGGCCGAGCAGCGGCTCGCCTCCGCCGAGGAGGCGCTCACCGACGCACGCTCCGAGAGCGAGCGGATCCGGCGCGAGGCCGCCGAGGAGACCGAGCGGCTGCGTACCGAGGCCGCCGAGCGCGTCCGTACGCTCCAGGCGCAGGCCGAGCGGGAGGCCGAGCGGCTGCGTACCGAGGCCGCCGCCGACGCGTCGGAGTCGCGTGCCGAGGCGGAGAACGCGGCGGTACGACTGCGTACGGAAGCGGCCACGGAGGCGGAGCGGCTCAAGACCGAGGCCCAGGAGAGCGCCGACCGGATCAGGTCGGAGGCGGCGGCCGCCGCCGAACGGGTCGGCGCGGAGGCGGCGGAGGCGCTGGACGCCGCGCGGGAGGAGGCGAGCCGGCGCCGCCGGGAGGCCGAGGAGACCCTCGCGAGCGCGCGTACGGAGGCGGACCAGGAGCGCGAGCGGGCCCGCGAACAGAGCGAGGACCTGCTCGCCTCGGCGCGCAAGCGGGTCGAGGAGGCGGGTGCCGAGGCGCAGCGGCTGGTCGAGGAGGCCGACCGCCGTGCCACGGAGATGGTGGCCGCCGCCGAGCAGACCGCCCAGCAGGTACGGGACTCCGTCGCCGGTCTCCAGGACCAGGCCGAGCAGGAGATCGCGGGCCTGCGGTCGGCCGCCGAGCACGCCGCCGACCGGACCAGGACCGAGGCGCAGGAGGAGTCGGACCGGGTCCGCGCCGACGCGTACGCCGAGCGGGAGCGCGCCACCGAGGACGCCAACCGGACCCGTGCCAGGGCCCAGGAGGAGTCCGAGGCGGCCCAGGCGCTCGCCGAGCGCACGGTCGGCGAGGCCATCGCCGAGGCGGAGCGGATGCGCGCCGACACCGCGGAGTACGCGCAGCGGCTCAGGACCGAGGCGTCGGACTCGCTCGCCTCGGCCGAGCACGACGCGGCTCGCGCGCGCGCCGAGGCCCGCGAGGACGCCAACCGGATCCGCGGCGACGCCGCCGCGCAGGCCGACCGGCTCATCGGGGAGGCCACGAGCGAGTCCGAGCGGATGCGCGCCGAGGCCGCCGAGACGGTGGGCTCCGCGCAGCAGGCCGCCGAGCGGCTGCGGACCGAGGCGGCTCAGCTCAAGGCCGACACCGAGGCCGCCGCGGAGCGGCTGCGGACCGAGGCCCAGGACGAGACCGACTGGCTCCTCGACGAGGCGCGCAAGGACGCGGCGAAGCGTCGCGCCGACGCCGCCGGCCAGGCCGACCAGCTCATCAACAAGGCCCAGGAGGAGGCGCTGCGCGCCGCCACCGAGGCCGAGAAGCAGGCCGACACGATGGTGGGCGCGGCCCGCTCGGAGGCCGACCGCATCACCGCGGACGCGACGATCGAGGGCAACTCGCTGGTGGAGAAGGCCCGTACGGACGCGGACGAGCTGCTCGTCGGCGCGCGCCGTGACGCGGCGGCCATCCGGGACCGGGCCGAGGAGCTGCGCGAGCGCGCCGAGAGCGAGGTCGAGCAGCTCCATGAGCGGGCCCGCCGGGAGACGTCCGAGCAGATGAAGACCGCCGGCGAGCGTGTCGACAAGCTGATGAAGGCCGCCACCGAGCAGCGGGCGGAGGCCGAGGCGAAGGCCAAGGAGCTGGTCGCCGACGCCGGCTCGGAGGCGAGCAAGGTCCGGATCGCCGCGGTGCGGAAGGCCGAAGGACTCCTCAAGGAAGCCGCGCAGAAGAAGGCCGAATTGATCAAGGAAGCCGAGAAGCTGCGCGCCGACGCCGCCCAGGAGGCGAAGCGGACGGTCGAGGACGGCAAGCGCGAGCTGGATGTCCTGGTCCGCAGACGCGAGGACATCCAGGCCGAGATCTCCCGTGTGCAGGACGTACTCGAAGCATTGGAGTCATTTGAGGCACCCTCCGCACCCGCGAAGGACAGCCCCGTCAAAGCCGGCGCCACGGCGGGGACCACCCGTTCGAGCGGCAAGTCCTCGGAGAGCTAGCCACTCAAAAGGCTGGACATTCTTCAGACCAAACCGGCATCCGCTCGATGACACGCCGCTTAGGCCCCTAGGATTCCCCCTATCACCTCACCGGTCTCATTCGACAGGAACCCCATGAGCGACACTTCCTCCCCATTCGGCTTCGAGCTCGTGCGGCGTGGTTACGACCGCGGTCAGGTGGACGACCGCATTACCAAACTCGTCGCCGACCGTGACAGTGCCCTGGCCCGCATCACCTCTCTGGAAAAGCGCATCGAGGAACTCCACCTCGAAACGCAGAACGCTCAGGCCCAGGTCAGCGACGCGGAGCCGTCGTACGCCGGGCTCGGCGCCCGCGTCGAAAAGATCCTCCGCCTCGCCGAGGAGGAGGCGAAGGACCTGCGCGAGGAGGCACGTCGCGCGGCCGAGCAGCACCGCGAGCTCGCCGAGTCCGCCGCCCAGCAGGTGCGCAACGACGCCGAGTCGTTCGCCTCGGAGCGCAAGTCCAAGGCCGAGGACGAGGGCGTCCGTATCGTCGAGAAGGCGAAGGGGGACGCGTCCAGTCTGCGCTCGGAGGCGCAGAAGGACGCGCAGTCCAAGCGCGAGGAGGCCGACGCGCTCTTCGAGGAGACCCGCGCCAAGGCCGCCCAGGCCGCCGCGGACTTCGAGACGAACCTCGCCAAGCGGCGTGAGCAGTCCGAGCGTGACCTGGCGTCGCGTCAGGCGAAGGCCGAGAAGCGCCTGGCGGAGATCGAGCACCGCGCCGAGCAGCTCCGCCTTGAGGCCGAGAAGCTGCGTACGGACGCGGAGCGCCGTGCCCGTCAGACGGTCGAGACGGCCCAGCGCCAGTCCGAGGACATCGTGGCCGACGCGAACGCCAAGGCCGACCGGATCCGCAGCGAGTCGGAGCGCGAGCTGGCGGCGCTCACCAACCGCCGCGACTCGATCAACGCTCAGCTCACCAACGTCCGCGAGATGCTGGCCACGCTGACCGGTGCCGCGGTGGCCGCCGCGAGCAGCCCGGCCGACGACGAGCCGATCTCCCGCGGTGTGCCGGCCCAGCAGTCCCGCTGAGCCGGTCGGGTCCCGCCGGATCCGGCCCGCCGCGGGGCAGGTGACGCGGCGGAACCGGCCCCGTATATAACGATCGCGCAAGCCCCTCGCCACTCCGGTGGCGAGGGGCTTCGCGCGCCTCTAGGTTGTCGGCATGATCGAGGTCGAGGGTCTCACCAAACGCTTCGGCCGCAAGGTCGCTGTCGATCAGCTCTCCTTCCAGGTGCGACCTGGGGTGGTGACGGGCTTTCTCGGACCCAACGGGGCGGGCAAGTCGACCACCATGCGGATGATGCTCGATCTGGACAATCCGACCAGTGGTTCGGTGCGGATCGACGGCAAGCACTACCGTCAGCTCGCGGAACCTCTCAAGCACATAGGTGCGCTGCTGGAGGCCAAGGCCATGCACGGCGGCCGCAGCGCGTACAACAATCTCCTCTGTCTGGCACAGAGCAATCGCATCCCGGCGAGCCGTGTCTCCGAAGTCCTCGACATGGTCGGACTGTCCGCGGTGGCGAACAAGAAGTCGAAGGGTTACTCGCTCGGTATGGGCCAGCGGCTCGGAATCGCGTCGGCCCTGCTCGGTGATCCAGAGATCCTGATGTTCGACGAGCCGGTCAATGGTCTGGACCCGGAGGGAATTCACTGGATCCGGAATCTGATGAAGCATCTCGCCCAAGAGGGCCGGACGATCTTCGTCTCCAGTCATCTCATGAGTGAAATGGCCCTCACGGCCGACCACTTGATCGTCATTGGCCAGGGAAAACTCCTGGCGAACACGTCGATGGCCGAGTTCATCCGGGAGAACTCCCGCAGTTACGCGCGACTGCGCTCACCGCAGCGGGAGCGGCTGAAGGACGTCCTGCACGAGGCCGGCTTCACCACGACCGAGACGGACGAAGGCGTACTGGAAATCGACGGCGCGTCCACCGAGGAGCTCGGCCAGCTCGCGGCGGACCACCAGATCGTGCTGCACGAGCTGAGCTCCCAGCGGGCCTCGCTCGAAGAGGCGTTCATGCAGATGACGCTGGAGTCGGTGGAGTATCACGCGCATTCGGGCGCCGCCGAGGAACGGTCCGCCGGGCCCGGATGGGGCCAGGACCGCCAGGGCAAGGGAGCCTGACACACGATGGCATCGGTACCAGCGGTCCTCCGGTCGGAGTGGACCAAGATCCGTACGGTCTCGTCCACCACCTGGACACTGATCAGCGCACTGGTCGTGACCGTGGCCCTGGGCGCGGCGCTCTCCGCGCTGCTGAACTCCACGTTCGACGATCTCTCACAGGCCCAGCGGGTCACCTTCGATCCGACGCTCACCAGTTTCTCCGGGATGATCCTCGGCCAGCTCGCGATGGTGGTCTTCGGTGTGCTGGTGGTCGGCTCGGAGTACAGCTCCGGCATGATCCGCACCTCGCTGGCCGCCGTACCGCAGCGCGCCACGTTCCTGTTCAGCAAGATCCTGGTGGCCGGAGTGCTGGCGCTGGTGGTCGGCGTGGTGACGGGCTTTCTGGCGTTCTTCCTCGGCCAGGCGCTGCTCGGTGACCACGGCACGAGCATCGGCGAGCCGAATGTGCTGCGCGCGGTGATCGGCAGCGGTCTCTATATGACGCTGATCGCCGTCTTCTCGATGGGTGTCACGGCGATGCTGCGCAGCTCGATGCTGTCGCTCGGCATCCTGATGCCGTTCTTCTTCCTGGTCTCCCAGATCCTGTCGGCGGTCCCGGTCGCCAAGGACGTCGCGCGCTACTTCCCGGACCAGGCCGGTTCGAAGATCCTTCAGGTGGTCCCGAACGCCATGGACTCGGGCGAGGCGCCGTACGGTCCCTGGGGCGGGCTGGGGATCCTGGTGCTGTGGGTGGTGGCGGCGCTGGTCGGTGGCTACGCCGTCCTGAAGAAACGCGACGCCTGACCGTCTCGTCCGGCGGCCACCGCCGGGCCCCGCCCGGCGCCGCGCGACGCTTTCCGGGCCGACGCTCCGCCGGAACGGCTTGGCCGGAACCGTCAAGGCATGGATATCCTCCTAACTCTAACGGGGGCCTTAGGCCGGCAGCGGCCACTGCCCCGACGACCTCACCTGTCGATGGGGCTGGAGAATGATCGAGGCAGTCGGCCTGACGAAGCGCTACGGCGCCAAGACGGCCGTGGACAACCTTTCCTTCCAGGTACGGCCGGGACATGTCACCGGCTTCCTGGGCCCCAACGGTTCGGGCAAGTCGACGACGATGCGGATGATCCTCGGCCTCGACCGGCCGAGCGCGGGCCGCGTGACGGTCGGCGGCCATCCCTTCCGGCTGCTGCCGAACGCTCCGCGCCAGGTCGGCGCGCTCCTTGACGCCAAGGCGGTGCACGGCGGACGCAGCGCGCGCAATCATCTGCTCTCGCTGGCCCAGCTCTCCGGTATCCCGGCCGCCAGGGTCGACGAGGTGCTCGGTGTCGTCGGCCTCCAGAATGTCGCCCGCCGCCGCTCGAACGGCTTCTCGCTCGGTATGGGCCAGCGCCTCGGTATCGCGGCGGCGCTCCTCGGTGACCCGCAGGTGCTGCTCTTCGACGAGCCGGTCAACGGTCTGGACCCGGAGGGCATCCTCTGGGTCCGCAATCTGATGAAGCAGCTCGCGAGCGAGGGCCGTACGGTCTTCGTCTCCTCGCATCTGATGAGTGAGATGGCTCTCACCGCCGACCATCTCATCGTGATCGGACGCGGTCAGCTTCTCGCCGACATGAGCGTCAAGGACTTCATCTCCGCCAACTCCGCCGACTTCGCTCGGGTGCGCACACCGGAAACGGAGCCGGCTCAGCGGGAGAAGCTGATGGCGGCGCTCGCCGAGGCGGGTGGCCGGGTGCTGTCCGAACCGGACGGCGCCGTGCGGATCACGGGTCTGCCGCTGGCGCGGATCAGCGATCTGGCGCATGAGGCGGATGTACGGCTCTGGGAGCTCTCACCGCACCAGGCGTCGCTGGAGGAGGCGTATATGCGGATGACGCAGGGCGCCGTGGACTACCGCTCGACGGCCGACGCGCTGGCCGGCTTCCAGCCGCCACCGGGATACGGGCCGGAGCCGGCCGGATACCCGCCGCCCGCCGCTGCCGAGGTACCGCAGCAGGCCTGGTACGCCCCGCCGCCGCCCGGAGAGAACCCGTACGCGAGCGCGGCACCGGCCGCCGCGCCGCCGGCTCCGCCCGCCGCGCCCGGACCGCCGGCCGCACCGGTACCGGCGCCCGCCGGTGACATGACCAAGCGCGACAGCAACGAGGACGCCCGATGACGACCCCGTACCAGCAGCAGGCCCCGCGTCCACAGGCCCCGCACCGGCCGGCGCCGTGGGCCGGCGGCCCGGCCGGTGGTTACACCTCGCCGATCCCGGTCCGCCGCGCTCATCTCGGCGACGCGCTGGCGTCCGAGTGGACCAAGCTCCGTTCCGTACGGTCCACGATGTGGACCCTTGGCGTCATGATCGTGCTGGTGCTGGGCATCGGGCTGCTCGCGGCCGTGGCCGTCTCCACCTCCGAGGCCGGCGCCGGTGACGAGCCGGTGCTCGCGCTCGGCTTCTTCGGCGTGCTGCTCGGCTCGATCTGTGTGATCACGCTGGGTGTGCTGACCATCGCCTCGGAGTACGGCACGGGCATGATGCGTACGACCCTGACCGCCTGCCCCAGCCGGGCCCGGGTGCTGGCCGCCAAGTCGCTGGTCTTCTTTCTGCTGGTCCTGGTGATCACGACGGTGACCACCACCGTCACGGCGGCGCTGCAGACCGCGATCCTGGACGCGTCCGCGCCCGGTCTCGCGGACTGGTTCCGGTCGACCGTCGGCGTCGGACTCTATGTGGCGACGCTCGGGCTGCTGGCGCTGGCGGTCGGCGCGCTGGTCCGGCACTCGGCGGGCGCGATCACGATCATGATCGGTGTGGTGCTGCTGCCGCTGGTGCTGGCGCTGTTCATGTTCTCGAACTCACTCGCCGGACTGCGGGACGCGCTGTTCGAGTACTCGATCCCGAACCAGCTCGCGGTGTTCTACGACAACACCGTCGGCCCGTCCTCCGGGCCGTCCGGCTGGGATCCGCTGTGGATTCTGCTGGCGGTGACGGCCGTCACGATGGCGTGCGCCTTCCTGGTAGGCGACAAGCGCGACGTGTGAGCGCGCGGGGCCCTGTCCGGCGCCCGGCGCCGGACGGCTCAGTATCTCGGCGCGTTCCTGGACCGCTGCACCCGTGAGGTGCGGCGGTCCTTCGCGTTCCAGCACGCCTGGTGCCAGTGGCGCCGGTCCTCCACTCCGCCGTACTCGGGCCACGCCACCACATGTGCCACACCGGACGGGATCTCCTGGTCGCAGCCGGGGCAGCGGTAGCGCTTGCCGGCGGCGCTCGCTCCGGCGACATGGCGGACCGACCACTCCTCGCCCTGCCAGGACTCCGACCGCTGGAAGCCGCCGTACCGATCCCCCGCGTCACCGGCACGCTCGATCGGTTTCTCGCCGCCTCGGGGGCGGTTGCGGCGCGGGGACACAGGACACCTCACGGGGCAGACAGCACGGTTCCTCTCCAGCCTACGGCCCGTAGCTGTGGGTACCTGTCCCGCTCCGGACAAGACCGCCCGACCCACAGAAGGCACTTACCGGACAATCGCAAGAACTTCACGCTCCGCCCGTGCCTTTGGCACGTGTCAGGCGTTGTTGCCAGTAGGGGGAGTCGCGTGAGCCGCAAGGAGGCAGCAGGCGATGCGTGTTGGAGCTTTTGTACTGGCGGCGCAGTTCCCGGGCCAGGGACAGGGAGAGGCGCTGCACCGGGCGGTGCGCACCGCCGAGCTCGGCGAGGAATCGGGGCTCGACTCGGTCTGGGTCGCCGAGCACCATTTCGTACCGTACGGCGTGTGCCCGTCGGCCGTGACACTGGCCGGAGTGCTCCTCGGACGCACCAGCCACATCCGGGTGGGTACGGCGGTCAGCGTGTTGCCGAACGTACATCCGGTGGCGCTGGGCGAGCAGGCCGCGCTGCTCCATCTCCTCTCCGGCGGGCGGTTCTCGCTCGGCGTGGGCCGGGGCGGGCCCTGGGTCGATCTGGAGGTCTTCGGCACCGGTCTGAGCGCCTACGAGCGGCATTTCCCCGAGGCGCTGGAGCTGCTGCTGCGCTGGCTGCGCGAGCGCCGGGTGTCGGCTTCCGGTGAGCGCTTCCGTTTCCGTGAGGTCGCCGTCGTGCCACGGCCGGACGAATTGATAGACACACGCGCGGACGCCATCGACACGGCCGGCGACCGCGGCGGTCCTGAGGTGATCGTGGCCTGTACCTCGCCGAAGAGTGTGAAGCTCGCCGCCGAACTCGGCCTGCCGATGCTGCTGGGGATGCACTGCGGCGACGACGAGAAGGCGGAGATGGTCGGCCTCTGGCAGGCCCATGCCCGCGCCGTGGGTCGCACGGCTCCGGAGATCGCGGACGCCGCGCATGTGTCCGCCGGAGTGGCGCAGATCGCGGACTGCCGGGACGAGGCGACGGAGTCTCTCGCCAAGGCGATGCCCGGCTGGCTGCGGCAGGGACTCGGCGCTCATGTGACGGTCGACGGCAGGCCCAGGTCGATGCGGGACCCGGTGGAGTACACGGACCTGCTGTGCGGTCTGCATCCCGTCGGACCGCCCCGGCTGGCCGCGGACCGGCTCGCGGCCACCGCGGAGCGTACCGGCATCAGCCGGTTCGCACTGCTCGTGGAGGGCTCCGGCGATCTGGCGACGACGGAGGAGAACGTACGGCGGCTGGGGACCGAGGTCCTGCCGCTGCTGACCTGACCGGTCCGGCCGTGGTCGTGCGGACAGGAGCCGTGCGCCCGCCGATGGGGCACACAGCGCTCGTACGGATACGGGTTGCTGCCGCTCCGGCACCCCAGGGCATCTCTCGCGGTGCGGAGCGGCAGCAAGCGACGTCAGCAGTCCCGCAGTTCTGGAGACTGGTTGAGAAGCTGGGCCCTCACCGAGGTGAAGCGGGCGAGCCGCTCATCGACCGAGGAGTCCAGCGGAAACACCGCGACGCGGTGGCAGTTCTGGAAGGCGAGACGCACTCCGAAGTGCCGCTGCAGCGCGCCGCGAATGGCATCACTCGCGAGCGCACGCAGCAGTTGTCCACGTGCATGCTCGTCCGGCGGAGGCGTCTGGTTGTCGGCGAACTGTCCACCGTCCACCTTCAGCTGTGCCACCAGAGAGCTGATCATCTCCCATGCGAAGGGCAGGGAGGTCCGGACGCAGTCGACGAAAGCCGCTTCGTCGACCTCGCCTCGCTCGGCCTGGTCCAACAGCGCCGGTGAGACGTCGAGCGACATGGGTTCTCCTCTCGCGACCCCGGGAAGCGGGGCCTTACGGGCAGGGAAGAAGGCGCCGACGACGCAGCGTGCACGACCGGCGACCTCCTGCATCCACGTTAGGCGCGCTGTCCGGACCGCACCAGGAGAATGGGAACACAACCGGCCAGAAACGAAGGGTGCTTCCGGGGCGAATCGCGCGCGGCGGTGCCCGTCGAGTAGCGTTGCGGACCATGCGTCTCGTCATCGCCCGCTGCTCCGTCGACTACGCGGGCCGGCTCACCGCCCATTTGCCCTCCGCTCCCCGTCTCATCCTGGTCAAGGCCGACGGCAGCGTGTCGATCCACGCCGACGACCGGGCGTACAAACCGCTCAACTGGATGTCGCCGCCGTGCACGCTGAAGGAGGGCGCGGGCGAGGACGCCGGTGTCTGGACGGTCGTGAACAAAGCGGGCGAGAAACTGATCATCACCATGGAGGAAGTCCTCCACGATTCCTCCCATGAGCTGGGCGTCGACCCGGGCCTCATCAAGGACGGCGTGGAAGCACACCTCCAGGAGCTTCTCGCGGACCGTATCGAGACACTCGGCGAGGGCTACAGCCTGATCCGCCGCGAATATCCCACGGCCATCGGCCCGGTGGACATCCTGTGCCGGAACGCCGACGGAGTGACCGTGGCCGTGGAGATCAAGCGGCGCGGCGAGATCGACGGCGTGGAGCAGCTCACGCGCTATCTGGAGCTGCTGAACCGCGATCCCCATCTCGCGCCGGTGAAGGGCCTGTTCGCGGCCCAGGAGATCAAGCCGCAGGCGCGGGTCCTGGCGACGGACCGCGGTATCGGCTGTGTCGTCCTGGACTACGACGGACTGCGCGGCATCGAGGACGACAAGCTCCGCCTGTTCTGACCGCGACGCGCCGTCAGGACCGCGTACGGCGACGGGACACCGCCACACGGCGGTGTCCCGTTCCTGTGTGCGGGCCTCTCTGGACCGCGCGCCGGCGCTTCTACGCCGACACGCTTACGCCGACACGCTCCCGGACGACGTCGGCGCCGTGGAGACCGTCGCGCCGGTGGACTCGGGCGCGCTCGCGCTGAGGCTCGGGGCCGGACCGCTCGCCGAGGTCTGGGGCGACGACGGAGGCGGGGTTTCCGACGGCGGGTCGGTCGGCTCCTCCGAGGGCGGCTCCTCGCCGGGAGGAGTCGAGGACGGCGTGCCGGACGGCGTGGGATGACCCGTCGACGGCTTTGTCGGCTTCGTCGGCTTTGTCGGCGGGTCGGCCGGCGTGCCCGGTGTCGACGAGCTGTCACCGGGAGACGAGTCGTCGTCGGAGGGACTGCCGGAGGCGGAGGCCGTTCCCGAGGGAGTGCCGCTGTCCGCCGGCCCCGGCAGGCCCTGCTCGGACTGACTGCCGCCGGGATGCCGGGTGGAGCTGTCGGCGGGCTGGTCCACCGGCAGTCCGCCGTCGCCGCCGTCGGCCTCGTCCGGGTCGGCGGACTGGTCCGTCCTGATCTTGTCCAACTGCGCGCTGTCGTTGCCCGAGGTCGCGCCGAGCGTCACCACCGTGCCGAGTACGACCGCGAGCACCGCGCCCGCGCCGGCCGCGACCAGGTTGCGGCGGGCGCCGCCGAGCGCGGTACGGCGAGCCGGTACCGGTGGTTTGACGGCGGACTGGGCGCCGGTGGTGGTACGGGGCGCGGCACCGAGCGCGGGCGTGTCGCGCCGGGTGACCAGCGCCGTGCCGTCGCCGGAGCCGGGCAGGGCGGGCAGCGCGGGCAGGTTGCCGCCGACGGTCGCCGGTGCGCCGCCGTAGGGCGACACGGGCGTGTCGAACCGTCCGGCGGTGTCCTCGGCAGCGGACGGCCGGCCGCCGGGCCGCGCTCCCTCGCGGTCCGCGACCAGGGCCAGCGCCCGTCGTCCGGCGACCGTGCCGCTCTTGTCGGCGACGGCCCCGCGCATGCCGATCGATGCCTCCAGCTCGGCGCGGGCCCGGTCCAGATTTCCGACGCAGAGCGCGAGCACGCCCAACTCATGGTGGAAGTACGCCTCTTCGGCGACCTCTCCGGCGAGCCTGGCGGCCTCGGAGCCGACTCGCAGGGCCCGCTCCCAGGCGCCCCAGTGCAGGCCCGCCAGGAAGGCCGGAGCGGCGCTGCGGGCCAGCAGTACGGCCGCGCTCGGGTGTCCTGACTCCTGGCCCGGCACCAGCGGCGCCATCGCGGCGAGGATGGCGTCCGCCTCGGCGGTGACGCGCTCGGGTGTGACCGAGGGATGTCCGGTCCACCAGGCGTAGTGCTGCGCGGCGGTGTGCGCGTGGGCCACGGCGTCGTCGCCGTATCCCTTCTCCTCAAGCTGCGCGGCGACGCCGGGAGCGAGCCGGTAGCGCGGACCGACCGGCGTCAGCAGCGCGCAGTTCATCAGTTCGCCGAGCGCGGCGTCCGCGTGCGTGTCACCCACCAGTGCGGGCAGATGCGCCTGGTGCGGGACTTCACCGCCGAGCGCGACGGCGAACCGCAGGGTGGCGCGAGCGGCTTCGCTCAGCCGCGAGGCGAGCAGAGCGGCCGGCGCCGCGCCCTCTCCGAGAGAGGGCAGAGGTATGTCGTATCCGTCGGGCACGCCGGGCACGCCGAACTGCGCCTCGCCGGTGGGCCGCTCGAAGGGCTCGAACTCGTCGAACGCCTCGGCCCTGCCGCGCAGCCGGTCGCGCTGCCGCAGCAGGGCTCCCGCCTGGACGAAACGCAGCGGCAGGCCCTCGGACTCGAACCAGAGGTCACCCGCCCAGTTCGCCTCCTCGTCGGTGAGCGGCCGTTCGACGGCACGCTCCAGCAGCTCCAGTGAGGCGCTCCGGCCCAGTCCGCCGAGAGCGACCTCCTCCAGGCTCGCGTCCGCCGAGGGCTGGTCGGTGTCGGGGCCGGCGGCGAGCAGATAGGCGCATTCGGGAGTCGCGCGCAGCAGTTCGTCGAGCGCCTCTCCGCCCAGCTCCAGATCGTCCAGGACGACGACCGCGCCGATGTCATGGACCAGTTCGAGCAGTGCGGCGCGGTCGGGCCTCCGGAGCGCGGACTTGTTGACCGCGGCGTACAGCTCGTACAGCAGCTCGGTGGTGGTGCGGTGATGACCGGAGAGGCGTACGACTCCGTCCGGTGCGAGATCCGCGCAGTCCGCCGCCACGGCTTCGAGCAGCGCGGTACGTCCGGAACCGGCGGCGCCGGTGAGCCGTACGGAGCGGCCCCGTCCCAGCAGTTCCGTCAGCCGGGCGCGTTCCTCCTGACGCTCCAGCAGCGGGAGCGGCGGCGCGGCGGGTCCCGGCGGTACGGGCGGCCGGCCGGCGCGCTGGAGATCGGCGCGCTCCTGGGCGTCGCGCCGGGCGGGCGCGGCGGCTCGCCGGCCCGGCGGGCAGAGCTCGATCTCGCTGCCGTCGACCGGGTTGACGGTCAGCAGGAAGTCACCGGAGATCAGCTCGACCGTGCGGGCGGGCGGTGGCGTGGTGGAACCGGCGCCCTTGAGATGTCCCAGGGCGGGTGTGATCGCGGGTGCGGGCGCGGGTGAGAGCGCGGCTGTGATCGCCGGTGTGATCATGACGCGCGGCGGACGTCGCGGTCCGCCGCTCTCGTCGGCGCGTTCGCCACCGGGACGCTCCTCGCCGAGGCGTTCGTCGTCGCGGCTGTTCTCTTCCGGTCCCCGGCTCATCGGGTCCATGGTGAAAGTCCCCCAGATCGTGGCGTGCCGTTGCCCCCCGGCCTCGCACGCCCATCTGTCGCTTCTGGTCCGGTGCCTGCTCCGTGGGTCCGTCAATCGGCAGACGGCCCGAACCCTAGACCTCCGCACGTTGTCCGTGAACAGCCGGGGTGCCACCCCGTCCAAGACGTCACACTCTTGTGAGGATTGGGCGGTGTGGACCGGGTCAGACCCGCGGAAGGGACTCTGCGGCGATTCCACCCTCGATGGCGAGAATGCGGTGCAATCGGGTGGCGACCAGCAGCCGCTGCATCTGCGGCGGGACGCCGCGGAGCACAAGTCTGCGGCCACACCGCCCCGCACGCCGGTGGACTCCCATGATGACGCCGAGTCCGGTGGCGTCCCAGGAATCCAGATCGGTCAGGTCGAGCACGAGATCGCCGACTCCGTCGTCGACGGCCGAGTGCAGGACCGTACGGGCGTCCGCCGCGCTGCGGACGTCGAGGCGGCCCTCGACGACCAGCTCGGCGTGGTCGCCCCTGATGTGCATATGCGCTCCCCGAGAGTGCTTTCGTGCTCCGTGTCTGTTCTGTCTTGGTTCTTTCAACAACTGACGGCCGATCAGCCGGAGAAGTTGCCGTCCGTAAGCGAACCGATACCGAAATCACCCTGTGACGTGACACCGGTACGGCCGAGGCGGCTTCAGTGCTTGTAGAAGCCCTGCCCGCTCTTGCGGCCGATGTCACCCGCGTCCACCATCCGGCGCATCAGCTCCGGCGGTGCGAACTTCTCGTCCTGGGACTCGGTGTAGATGTTGCCGGTCGCGTGGAGCAGGATGTCGACCCCGGTCAGGTCGGCGGTGGCCAGCGGGCCCATGGCGTGTCCGAACCCCAGCCTGCAGGCCGTGTCGATGTCCTCGGCGGACGCGACGCCCGACTCGTAGAGCTTGGCGGCCTCGACGACGAGGGCGGAGATCAGCCGGGTGGTCACAAAACCGGCCACATCGCGGTTGACGACAATGCAGGTCTTGCCCACCGACTCCGCGAACTCACGGGCGGCGGCGAGGGTTTCGTCGCTCGTCTTGTAGCCGCGCACCAGCTCGCAGAGCCGCATCATCGGCACGGGCGAGAAGAAGTGCGTCCCGACGACACGCTCCGGCCGCTCGGTCACGGCCGCGATCTTCGTGATCGGGATGGCGGAGGTGTTGGAGGCGAGGACGGCCTCGTCGCGTACCAGCTTGTCGAGCGCCCGGAAGATCTCGTGCTTCACGTCGAGCTTCTCGAAGACGGCCTCGACCACGATGTCCGCGTCGGCCACGGCGTCGAGGTCGGTGGTCGTGGTGATACGGGCGAGCGCCGCGTCCGCGTCGGCCTCTTCGAGCTTGCCCTTGGCGACAAACCTGCCGTACGAGGCCCTGATGCCGTCGATCCCCCGGGCCAGCGCCGCGTCGGTGACATCACGCAGCACCACGTCCCAGCCCGCCTGGGCCGAGACCTGCGCGATCCCGGATCCCATGAGTCCGGCCCCGATGACGGCGAGCTTCCTGGCCACGACGCACCCCTTGATCCCTCTCCGGCCTTAACGCCGGGTTTACATTTGCCTGCTCTGCCGGAGGTTAGCGTTCACGGACGGCCGTGTGGCGGTGAAGAGATGCGCGTCACGTCTCACATGACGGACATCACACCCGGGTGCGCCATCAGGCTCCGCCCGCCGCGTACTTGAGCCCTGGTCGGCTTGTGGGCGCTCCATCGGTTTCCGCTGTCCGGCCGACGCGGTACGGGTCGCCCTTACGGGCGGCCACACCGGTCCGGCGGCGCCCTGCCCGGTCCTCGCCGGACAGACCTTAGGCTGGCCGTATGGTCAATCTGACGCGCATCTACACCCGCACCGGCGACAAGGGCACGACCGCGCTCGGAGACATGAGCCGGACCGCCAAGACCGATCTGCGGATCGCCGCGTACGCCGACGTCAATGAGGCCAACGCCGTCATCGGTACGGCCATCGCGCTGGGACAGCTCTCCGAGGATGTCGTCAAGGTCCTCGTCCGCGTCCAGAACGACCTCTTCGACGTGGGCGCGGACCTCGCCACTCCGGTGGTGGAGAAGCCCGAGTTCCCGCCGCTGCGCGTCGAGCAGACGTACATCGACAAGCTGGAGGCGGACTGCGACAGCTTTCTGGAGGGCCTGGAGAAGCTGCGCAGCTTCATCCTGCCCGGCGGCACACCGGGAGCGGCGCTGCTGCACCAGGCGTGCACCGTCGTACGGCGCGCCGAGCGCTCGACCTGGGCGGCGCTCGACACGCACGGCGCCGTGATGAACGCGCTGACGGCGACGTATCTGAACCGGCTCTCCGATCTCCTGTTCATCCTGGCCCGTACCGCCAACAAGCAGCTCGGAGACGTGCTGTGGGTGCCGGGCGGCGAGCGCTGAGACCACGCTCCGAGTACCACCGCGGCGCAAGCCGCCTTTCCCGCGCGGGAGTTGGCCGTCCGATCCGGACGGCCACCTTTGGTCTGGACCTATTGACGAGTGGTCCAGACCTTCCTACTCTCACCGCACACACTGCGGTGAGCCGTCGCAGGGTGAGCAGTCACGGACCACCCCCGGATTGTCCGGTACTCACCTGAGGAGCACGCTTGAACACGCAATCCGCACTCCACAGATTCCGCTTCAGATCCAGAACCGTCGCGGGCCTCACCGCGCTGCTGCTTCCGCTGGCCGCCATGGTCGGGCTGGCCTCTCCCGCCGAGGCCGCCACCTCGGCGACGGCCACCTACGCCAAGACGTCCGACTGGGGTTCGGGCTTCGAGGGCAAGTGGACGGTGAAGAACACCGGCACCACCAGCCTCAGCTCCTGGACCGTGGAGTGGGACTTCCCCTCCGGTACCTCCGTCACCTCGGGCTGGGACGCCGACATCACCGGCTCGGCCAACCACTGGACCGCCAAGAACAAGTCGTGGAACGGGACGCTCGCTCCGGGCGCCTCGGTGAGCTTCGGCTTCAACGGTGCCGGCGGCGGAGCGCCGTCCGGCTGCAAGCTCAACGGCGCCTCGTGCGACGGCGGACCCAGCGTCCCCGGCGACAACCCGCCGTCCGCTCCGGGCACTCCGACCGCGAGCGACATCACCAACACCTCGGTCAAGCTGAGCTGGTCCGCGGCGACGGACGACAAGGGCATCAAGAACTACGACGTCCTGCGGGGCGGCTCGAAGATCGCCACGGTCACCGGCACCACGTACACCAACACCGGTCTCACCGCGGGCACCGACTACTCGTACACGGTCCAGGCGCGTGACACGGCCGACCAGACCGGTCCGGTCAGCGGCGCCCGCGCGGTCCGCACCACGGGCGGCGGCGGCACCGACCCCGGCCCCAGCAGCAAGGTCAAGCTCGGCTACTTCACCGAGTGGGGCGTCTACGACCGGAACTACCACGTCAAGAACCTGGTGAGCTCCGGTTCCGCGGCCAAGATCACACACATCAACTACTCGTTCGGCAATGTCACCGGCGGCAAGTGCGCCATGGGTGACGCCTACGCGGCGACCGACAAGGCGTACACCGCCGACCAGGCCGTCGACGGCGTCGCCGACACCTGGGACCAGCCGCTGCGCGGAAACTTCAACCAGCTCCGCAAGCTCAAGGCCCAGTACCCGAACATCAAGGTCCTCTGGTCCTTCGGCGGCTGGACCTGGTCCGGCGGCTTCCCGGACGCCGTGAAGAACCCGACGGCGTTCGCCCAGTCCTGCTACGACCTGGTGGAGGACCCGCGCTGGGCCGATGTCTTCGACGGCATCGACCTGGACTGGGAGTACCCGAACGCCTGTGGTCTGTCCTGTGACACCAGCGGCGCCGCCTCGTTCAAGAACATGATGCAGGCCATGCGGGCCAAGTTCGGCGCCAACAACCTGGTCACGGCCGCCGTCACGGCGGACGCCTCGGCCGGCGGCAAGATCGACGCGGTCGACTACGCGGGCGCGGCCCAGTACATGAACTGGTTCAACGTCATGACGTACGACTTCTTCGGCGCCTTCGCCGCGCAGGGCCCGACGGCCCCGCACTCGCCGCTCACCTCGTACCCGGGCATCCCGCAGGCGGGCTTCAACTCCGCCGAGGCGATAGCCAAGTTCAAGGCGCAGGGCGTACCGGCGAACAAGCTGCTGCTCGGCATCGGCTTCTACGGCCGCGGCTGGACCGGCGTGACGCAGTCCGCGCCGGGCGGCACCGCGACCGGCGCCGCTCCCGGCACGTACGAGGCGGGCATCGAGGACTACAAGGTCCTCAAGAACACCTGCCCGGCCACCGGCACGGTCGGCGGCACCGCGTACGCCCACTGCGGCACCAACTGGTGGAGCTACGACACCCCGGCCACCATCGCGGGCAAGATGAGCTGGGCGAAGCAGCAGGGCCTGGGAGGCGCCTTCTTCTGGGACTTCACCGGTGACACCGCCAACGGCGAACTGGTGACCGCGATCAACAGCGGGCTCGCGTAACCGTCAGGCTCGCGTAACGACCGGCCGGAGAGCCCGGACCGGATCCGGCCGGAGAGACGGGTGAAGGGGGCGGCGCTCGGGCGCCGCCCCCTTCATCCCTGCTCAGGTCGTCATGTCCACCGCTCAGGTCGTCATGTGCGCCGTCTCAGGCCACATTCACACGCTGTCCTGGCGGCGCCGCCTCCAGCCAGGCGAGAAAGCCGGTGAGCGCGTCGTCGCTCATCGCCAGCTCAAGGCGGACGCCCCGGTGCGCGCAGCCGAGGATGACCGCGTCGGAGAGCAGGGCCAGTTCCTCCTCGCCCTGAGGCGCACGGCGCGACAGCACCTCGATGGCGGAGCGCTCCAGAGTGCGGCGCGGGCGCGGAGCGTACGAGAAGACCCGGAACCAGTTGATCCGGTCGCTGTTGTAGCGGGCGACGCCGTACACCCAGCCCTTGCCGGAGAGATCCGTCTCCTCCGGCACATTCCAGCGCAGACTGCAGTCGAACGTCCCGCCGGAGCGCTGGATCAGCCGCCGGCGCAGACCGAAGACGAAGAGCCCCACCGCAACCAGTACGACGACCAGTCCGCACACGAGCAGAGCGAGGATCATCAACACCGACCTCCTCGCCTCATCCAGTACCGGAACAGGAACCGCACCCGCATTGCCTCAGCCGCGACCCGGTCTGGAGAGTCCAGCCAGGGCCGCGGCTGAGGGTGCTGTGTCCTTCCCGAGGGGCAAACCCCGGGCCCCGGCCGTCAAGCCGGGCACACAGCTGTCACACCTTTGAGTGGTGCGCTAGCGCACCGCCACCGCACGCATCCGGACGTCGGCGCGCCGCTCGGCGGCGGCGTCGTCACCCGACCGCGCACGTTCCAGCGCACGCTCCGCGCGCTGGGCGTCGATCTCATCCGCAAGCTCGGCGATCTCCGCCAGCAGCGAAAGCTTGTTGTCGGCGAACGAGATGAAACCGCCGTGCACAGCGGCCACGACCGTTTCACCGTCACTCGTACGAATGGTCACCGGGCCCGACTCCAGCACACCGAGCAGCGGCTGGTGACCGGGCATGACGCCGATGTCGCCGGACGCGGTGCGCGCGACGACCAGGGTGGCCTCGCCGGACCAGACACTACGGTCCGCGGCGACCAGCTCGACATGCAGCTCAGCAGCCAAGGGTGGCTCCTCGGGTCACCACCCGGCCGTTCAGCCGGGTGTTGGGCTTAATTCTATGGGGTGTCGATGAGAGCGTCGGAGGGGGGCGGGACGAACCCGCCCCCCTCCATGAACCGAACCGGTTCAGGAGACGCCGAGCTCCTTGGCGTTGGCCTTGAGGTCCTCAATGCCACCGCACATGAAGAACGCCTGCTCCGGGAAGTGGTCGTACTCCCCGTCACAGATCGCGTTGAACGCGGTGATCGACTCGTCGAGCGGCACGTCCGAACCGTCCACGCCGGTGAACTGCTTGGCGGCGTGGGTGTTCTGCGACAGGAAGCGCTCGACACGACGGGCACGGTGGACAACGAGCTTGTCCTCCTCGCCCAGCTCGTCGATACCGAGGATCGCGATGATGTCCTGGAGGTCCTTGTACTTCTGGAGGATTCCCTTGACGCGGCTGGCCGCGTCGTAGTGATCCTGCGAGATGTAACGCGGGTCCAGGATGCGGGACGTCGAGTCCAGCGGGTCGACCGCCGGGTAGATGCCCTTCTCCGAGATCGGACGCGACAGCACGGTCGTCGCGTCGAGGTGCGCGAAGGTCGTGGCCGGCGCCGGGTCGGTCAGGTCGTCGGCCGGCACGTAGATCGCCTGCATCGAGGTGATCGAGTGACCACGGGTCGAGGTGATGCGCTCCTGGAGCACACCCATCTCGTCCGCCAGGGTCGGCTGGTAACCCACCGCGGACGGCATACGGCCGAGCAGCGTGGAGACCTCGGAACCGGCCTGGGTGAAGCGGAAGATGTTGTCGATGAAGAGCAGCACGTCCTGCTTCTGCACATCGCGGAAGTACTCCGCCATGGTCAGGGCCGACAGCGCGACCCGCAGACGGGTGCCCGGCGGCTCGTCCATCTGACCGAAGACCAGCGCGGTCTTGTCCAGGACGCCCGACTCGGTCATCTCGTCGATGAGGTCGTTGCCCTCACGGGTGCGCTCACCGACACCGGCGAACACGGAAACACCATCGTGCAGATTCGCCACACGCATGATCATTTCCTGGATGAGGACGGTCTTGCCGACGCCCGCACCACCGAACAGACCGATCTTGCCGCCCTTGACGTACGGGGTCAGCAGGTCGACGACCTTCAGGCCGGTCTCGAACATCTCGGTCTTGGACTCAAGCTGGTCGAAGGCCGGGGCCTTGCGGTGGATCGGCCAGCGCTCGGTGATCTGAGACTCGGCCTCCGGCACGTTCAGGATCTGACCGAGCGTGTTGAAGACCTTGCCCTTGGTCACGTCACCGACGGGCACGGTGATGCCGTTGCCCGTGTTGGTCACCGGGGCCTGGCGGACCAGACCGTCGGTGGGCTGCATCGAGATCGCGCGGACCACGCCGTCACCCAGGTGCTGGGCGACTTCGAGGGTCAGCGTCTTCTTCTTGCCCGCCTCGGCCGGGTCGGAGACCTCGACGTGCAGCGCGTTGTAGATGTCCGGCATCGCGTCGACGGGGAACTCCACGTCGACGACCGGGCCGATGACCCGGGCGACACGGCCCGTGGCCGTGCTTCCCGAGGTGGCCGCCTCAACAGTGGTCGTCATTATTTTTCACTCCCCGCGGTCGCGTCGGCCAGGGCGCTGGCGCCTCCGACGATCTCGCTGATTTCCTGGGTAATTTCGGCCTGGCGGGCCGCGTTGGCAAGCCGGGAGAGGCTCTTGATGAGATCCCCGGCGTTGTCGGTCGCCGACTTCATCGCGCGCCTGGTGGCAGCGTGCTTGGAAGCGGCGGCCTGCAACAGCGCGTTGTAGATACGGCTCTCGACGTACCGCGGCAGCAGGGCGTCGAGGACGTCCTCCGCCGACGGCTCGAAGTCGAACAGCGGAAGGATCTCGCCCTTCGTGCCGGACTCCTCGGCCGCCTGCTCAAGGCTGAGAGGCAGCAGCCGGTTCTGGACCGGCGTCTGCGTCAGCATCGAGACGAACTCGGTGAAGACGATGTGGAGCTCGTCCACGCCGCCCTCGGCCGTGTCCCGCTGGACGGCCTCGATCAGCGGCGCCGCGACCTTCTTGGCGTCCGCGTACGTCGGGTTGTCGGTGAAGCCGGTCCACGACTCCGCGATCTTGCGCTCGCGGAAGCCGTAGTAGGAGACACCCTTGCGGCCGACGATGTACGAGTCGACCTCCTTGCCCTCACCACGGAGCCGCTCGGTGAGCTGGTCCGCCGCCTTGATGGCGTTGGAGGAGTAACCGCCGGCCAGAC
Organism: Streptomyces sp. AK02-01A; assembly: GCF_033795305.1. Classification (NCBI taxonomy): domain Bacteria; kingdom Bacillati; phylum Actinomycetota; class Actinomycetes; order Kitasatosporales; family Streptomycetaceae; genus Streptomyces; species Streptomyces sp. AK02-01A. The sequence goes on along the minus strand of NZ_JARBAE010000043.1, from coordinate 8,343 downwards.
CGCGGTCGCTCGTGATGAGCAGAACCGCGGCGCGGACCGGGGACTCCACCTCGGTGGTCAGCGCGTGCTTGGTCGTCGATCCCGTCGCCACCGCGGTGACCGCGCGGGTCAGCTCGGTCGCGTACGGCGTCGAGGCCGCCACCTGGCGCTGCGCCTTGACGATGCGCGAGGCGGCGATCATCTCCATCGCCTTGGTGATCTTCTTGGTCGCGGTGACGGATCGGATGCGACGCTTGTAGACCCGGAGCTGGGCTCCCATGAGTCAGGTCCCTTCCGTCGTCACTTGGAGACGTTGGCGGCCGGCGTGTCGTCGCCCAGGAGCTTGCCGTCCGAGGTCTCGAACTGCTGCTTGAAGGCCGCGATGGCGTCGCCGATGGCCTGCACCGTGTCGTCGGACATCTTGCCGCCCTCGGCGATGCTGGTGAGCAGTTCCTTGCGCTCGCGGCGCAGGTACTCCAGCAGCTCGGTCTCGAAGCGGCGGATGTCGGCGACCGGGACGTCGTCCATCTTGCCGGTGGTGCCGGCCCAGACGGAGACGACCTGCTCCTCCACCGGGTACGGCGAGTACTGCGGCTGCTTCAGCAGCTCGACCATGCGCTTGCCGCGCTCCAGGGAGGCCTTGGAGGCCGCGTCCAGGTCGGAGCCGAAGGAGGCGAACGCCTCCAGCTCGCGGTACTGGGCGAGGTCCACCCGGAGCCGGCCCGAGACCTGCCGCATGGCCTTGTGCTGGGCGGAGCCACCGACTCGGGAGACCGAGATACCGACGTTCAGAGCCGGACGCTGGCCGGCGTTGAACAGGTCGGACTCAAGGAAGCACTGGCCGTCGGTGATGGAGATGACGTTGGTCGGGATGAACGCCGACACGTCGTTGGCCTTCGTCTCGACGATCGGGAGACCCGTCATCGAACCGGCGCCCAGATCGTCGGAGAGCTTGGCGCAGCGCTCCAGCAGACGCGAGTGCAGGTAGAAGACGTCGCCCGGGTAGGCCTCACGGCCCGGCGGACGGCGCAGCAGCAGGGACACGGCGCGGTAGGCGTCGGCCTGCTTCGAGAGGTCGTCGAAGATGATCAGGACATGCTTGCCCTGGTACATCCAGTGCTGGCCGATGGCCGAGCCGGTGTACGGCGCCAGGTACTTGAAGCCGGCCGGGTCGGACGCGGGAGCGGCGACGATCGTCGTGTACTCCAGCGCGCCCGCCTCCTCCAGCGCACCGCGCACGGACGCGATGGTGGAGCCCTTCTGGCCGATGGCGACGTAGATGCAGCGGACCTGCTTGTTGGTGTCGCCCGATCGCCAGTTGTCGCGCTGGTTGATGATCGTGTCGACGGCCAGAGCGGTCTTGCCGGTCTGACGGTCGCCGATGATCAGCTGACGCTGGCCGCGGCCGATCGGCACCATGGCGTCGACAGCCTTGTAGCCGGTCTGCATCGGCTCGTGGACCGACTTACGGATCATGACGCCGGGGGCCTGGAGCTCCAGGGCACGGCGTCCTTCGGTCTCGATCTCGCCGAGGCCGTCGATCGGGTTGCCGAGCGGGTCGACAACGCGACCCAGGTAGCCCTCGCCAACCGCGACGGAGAGGACCTCGCCGGTACGCGTGACCGACTGCCCCTCCTCGATACCGCTGAACTCGCCGAGGATGATCGAACCGATCTCGCGCTCCTCAAGGTTGAGGGCGAGACCGAGGGTGCCGTCCTCGAACTTCAGCAGCTCGTTCGCCATGGCCGAGGGCAGACCCTCGATCTTGGCGATACCGTCGCCGGCCACGCTGACCGTACCGACCTCCTCGCGCGAGGCCGCGTCCGGCTTGTACGACTGGACAAAGTTCTCCAGCGCGTCCCGGATCTCCTCCGGCCGGATCGTGAGCTCCGCCATCTGGGTTCCCTGCTCTCCTTGTTGGGCCCGAAGTTTCTTTGGGGGTCTGGGGGCGACCCCAGGAATCTTCTGCAGTCTCTGCACGGCCCAACCGGGCCGCTGTTCTTGCTCTGTTCTGTCGCCGGCCGTCAGCCGGCGAGCCGCCGTTCCGCCTCTTCGAGGCGGGCCGCGACCGTGCCGTTGATGACCTCGTCGCCGACCCGCACCGAGATCCCGCCGAGGACCTCGGGGTCCACGTCCAGGTTCAGATGCATGGGGCGGCCGTACAGCTTCGCCAGTGCGGCGCCGAGGCGCCGCTTCTGTCCGTCGGTGAGCGCTACCGCCGAGGTCACGACGGCGACCATGCGGTCCCGGCGCGCCGCGGCGAGCCGGGACAGGGTCTCCAGACCCGCTTCCAGGCTACGTCCCCGGGGCTGTGTCACAAGACGCACTACAAGGCGTTCCGTGGCCGGATTGGCCCGGCCGCCGAGCAGGCTCCGGAGCAGCGCGGTCTTGGCGGCGGCCGTTGCCGACCGGTCCGTCAGCGCGGCCCGCAGTTCGGTGCTGGACTCGACGATCCGGCCGAACCGGAACAGCTCGTCCTCGACGTCGTCGAGCGCGCCGGACCGCTGCGCGGCGGTCAGCTCGGCGAGGGAGGAAAGCTCCTCCACCGAGTCGACCAGGTCGCGCGGCTGCGACCAGCGGGACCGCACCATGCCGGAGACCAGGTCCGCGGTCGCATCGCTCACCTGGCCGCTCAGCAGGCGCCGGGCCAGATCGGCCTTGGCCTCGCCGGACTGCGCCGGGTCGGTCAGGACCCGACGCAGCGACACCTCACGGTGGAGCAGCGCGGTCACGGCGGCCAGCTCTTCGGCGAGCTTCGCCGCGTCGACCGAACGGCTGTCGGTCAGCGCGTCGAGGCGCTCACGCGCCGCGGCCAGTGCCTCGCGGCTCGCACCGTTCATCGCGTGGCCTCGGCCTTCGAAGCGCCGTCCTCAAGCTCGTCGAGGAAGCGGTCGACGGTGCGGCTCTGGCGGGCGTGCTCCTCAAGGGACTCACCGACCAGTTTGCCGGCCAGCTCGGTGGCGAGCTTGCCCACGTCCCTGCGCAGTGCGCTGGCCGCGGCCTTGCGGTCCGCCTCGATCTGGGTGTGACCGGCGGCGATGATCTCTTCGCGCTGTCGCTGGCCTTCCGCCTTCATCTCCTGGATGATCGCGGTGCCCTGCTCGGTCGCCTCCTGGCGGAGCCGGGCGGCCTCGTGACGGGCCTCGGCGAGCTGAGCCTTGTACTGCTCAAGGACGCTCTCGGCCTCGGTCTTGGCGGCGTCGGCCTTCTCCATACCGCCCTCGATGGCCTCGCGACGCTCATCCAGAACCTTGTTGATGTTCGGGAGGAGCTTCTTGGCAAGGAAGCCGAAGACGATGACGAAGGCGAGCAGGCCGATGACAAGCTCGGGAATCGGCGGGATGAGGGGGTTTTCCAACTCCGCCTCCGCCGCGAGCTGAACCATGGGGTTCACATCAGTGCCTTTCGTCTAGTGGGCTGGGCGTGTGATCACGAGCCGTAGACGAACGGCATGACCAGACCGATGAGGGCGAGCGCCTCACAGAAGGCGAAGCCGAGGATCTGGTTGGCGCGGATCAGACCGGCGGCCTCGGGCTGCCGGGCCAGGGCCTGGGTGCCGTTACCGAAGATGATGCCGACGCCGACGCCGGGACCGATCGCGGCGAGACCGTAGCCGATGGAGCCGAGAGCCTTGAGGTCACCGGTGACAGCGGCGAGGTTCGAGACAGCGGACATGCCGGAACTTCCTTCTCTTTCACGGACCGATGGGGGTTGGCCACCGGACGACTTGGGGGTCTGGAGCGGGAGCGATCAGTGGTGCTCGGCGAGCGCGCCCTGGATGAAGGTGCAGGTCAGGAGCACGAACACGTACGCCTGAAGAGCCTGGATGAAGAGCTCGAAGGCGGTCATCACGATGACCATCACAAACGAGACGCCGGCGTACGCGATTCCGATGCCGTTCAGCAGGTACCAGCTCGCCAGCGTGAACAGCAGCAGCAGTGTGTGGCCCGCGAACATGTTCGCGAAGAGTCGCACCGCGTGGGTGAAGGGCCGGACGACGAGGTTCGAGAAGAACTCGATCGTCATGGCCAGCGGCAGAACCGGGCCCAGCGTCTTGTCGTAACCGGTGAAGTTCTTGAAGGCACCGACGAAGCCGTGCCGCTTGAAGGTCAGGCTGACCCAGAGCACATAGACGATCGCCGCCAGTACCGCCGGGTAGGCGATGATCGACGTCACCGGGAACTGGGCGACCGGGACGATCGACCAGAGGTTCATCATCCAGACGAAGAAGAACAGTGAGACCACCAGCGGGACATACTTCTCGCCCTCGCGCTTGCCGATCGTCTCGTAGACGATGCCGCGCCGGACGAAGTCGTAGCCGATCTCGGCGACCGTCTGCAGCTTGCCCGGGACCACCTTCGGCTTACGGAAAGCGGCCCAGAAGAAGCCCACGACGATGACGGAGCCCAGCAGGGCCAGCAGCATCGGCTTGTTGAAATACACATTGCTGTCCGCGTTGCCCAACAACGGCTCGAACAGGAACGAGTGCAGGCCGGGTGCCGGGAAGCCACACCCGTCGAAGATGTGACAGTCGGTCTCGAAGGCGAGCACCTGCGTCGGGTCAGCACTCACCGCGGGCTCCTTCAGCATGGCGCATAGGTACGGCAACCTCGTTGTGTCGGCGCGGCGCACGGCCGCGGTTCGGCACTGGACTGGTGTGACGGATGTGGGGACGGCGGCCGGGCGTTGAGCCTCGCGTGAGGACAGGCGTCAGCTCGGATGCCCGCGTCCGCAATGCCGCAGTTGGCACCGGACGATAGCAGGATCTCGAACGCCTACTTATCCCGGCCCTACTCCTCACGTTGACGACCCCGTCTTCTCGGCCGTACCGGCCTTCGAGGACTCGGGCTCGACGTAGAGGATCTTGGCCTTCATATGAGCGCGCGTCTGAGCGGCGATCCAGACGAGAGTCGCCGCAACGAGCGTGATGGCGAAGGCTTTCGGATGGAACAACGTGGTGTCCTTGAACAGGGCCACGAAGACGAAGAGCAGCAACAGCTGGGCGGTGTAGAGCATCAGCCCCATCGCCTGGAACAACTGCGGGAGTGACCGCGCCGTTCGCTGGAGCACCACGAACCCGATGCCCATGAAGAGCATGACCACCAGCGCACCGACGGCGGCTCCCAGAGCTCCCTTGCCACCCGCGACCACTCCGCTGACCGCAGCGGCGATCGCGCCGGCGGCAGCGGTGGGCACGGCGGCGTGAAGGAGGTTCCGGACGTCGTTGGACGGCATGGCGGCAGCTCCGCTGACTGGGTGGGGCAGATGGTGTCGTCATGGACGAGCGTAGGCCCGGTCCGAGAGAAGGTTTCTCGGGCCAACGAACCGTCGCACTACGGTCCTTCGGCTCTGTCGCCGGGTCTCGTGAACAGTATCACAAACTATTTGATGAGGTCTTTACCATGGAGGTGTGCTGACTGTCACACATGCGAGTTACTCCGCGCGCGTGTGCAAGACAACAGTAGCTCTTGTCTGGTATTGGGCCTCAATGAGCAGATTGGCCTGACAATCAGTTCCTCGAACCGGCCTTACGGCGGTCGGGAAAACGCGAACGAGCGCCGAGCGCCGTCGCTCCGTTGACGCCGGCGGGAACAGGCGTGCGCTCGACGGGGATTCCGTGGGGCTGCTGGGGCTCGTGTGACTCATCGCCGAGCCCGGACACGGTCTCCTCGTATGTCTCCCGCGGCTGCCTGCGGCGCCGGTAGCGCGGCGGCACGAACGACTCCGCCCAGCGCGGGATCCGCGGAGTGAAGCGCGGCAGCAGCAGAAGCACCAGCCCGACGGCGCTGAGCCCGACGACGATCAGCACGATCCACATCGACGCCGAGTGCACCGAGTACGCGACCACACCGAACGCGATCAGCGCCGACCAGAAGTACATGATCAGGACGGACCTGCTGTGCGAATGCCCGATCTCCATCAGCCGGTGGTGGAGATGACCGCGGTCGGCGGCGAACGGCGACTGGCCGTTCCAGGTACGGCGCACGATCGCCAGCACCAGGTCCGCCACCGGGATCGCGATGATCGTCAGCGGCAGCAGCAGCGGGATGAACACGGGCAGCGCCGCGTGCGTGGCCTGCCGGGTGCTGCCCTCGAAGATCTTCAGGGCGTCGGGGTCGACCTGGCCCGTCACCGAGATCGCGGCCGTGGCGAGCACCAGGCCGATCAGCATCGATCCCGAGTCGCCCATGAAGATCCGCGCGGGATGCATGTTGTGCGGCAGGAAACCCACGCACATGCCCATCAGGATCGCGGCGAAGAGAGTGGCCGGAGCGGCCGCCTCGATGCCGTACCCGTACCAGATCCGGTACGTGTAGAGGAAGAACGCCGCGGCGGCGATGCAGACCATGCCGGCCGCGAGGCCGTCCAGACCGTCGACGAAGTTGACCGCGTTGATGGTGATCACGACCAGCGCGACCGTGAGCAGAGTGCCCTGCCAGGAGGTCAGCGAGACCGTACCGACACCGGGGACCGGGATCCACAGGATCGTCAGACCCTGCATCACCATCACACCGGCGGCGATCATCTGCGCGCCGAGCTTGATCAGTGCGTCGATCTCGAACTTGTCGTCCAGGACGCCGATCAGCCAGATCAGAGCGGCACCGGAGAGCAGCGCGCGCGGCTCGTTGGACAACTCGAAGACACCGTTGAGGTTCTGCAGGTTGTCGGCGACGAGCAGTCCGGCGCACAGCCCGAAGAACATGGCGATGCCGCCGAGCCTCGGCGTGGGCTCGCGGTGAACGTCGCGAGCGCGGATCTCCGGCATCGCTCCGGTCGCGATGGCGAACTTCCGCACCGGGCCGGTCAGCAGGTATGTCACCGCCGCCGTCACACAGAGCGTCAGCAGGTAATCACGCACGGGCTGCCCCACAGGAATCGCTGGCCATCTCAGCCCCACACACTAGCCCGCGCCGGACCCACCGTTGGATACCGAGTCACCATATGAGCCAGGACAGAGGGACGAGCGAGATGGTTGCACGGATTCCCGCCGCCGTGCGTTTCACTCAGGAAAGCGTCCGATACGGCGGAAAACGCTCCACCAGCTCCCGTACCTCGCCACGGACCGCAGGAGCCTTTCTGCCGCCCTCATGCAGCGCCGAGGTCATGAGCACCGCGATCCTCGCCATTTGCGCCTCTGCCATGCCCTGAGTGGTCACGGCGGCCGTGCCGAGACGCACTCCGCGCGCGCCGGCGTACGGCAGCGCACAGGTGTCCAGCACGATGCCCGCTGCCGCGAACCTGCCACGAGCCGTCCTGGCGTCCACGCCGAGTGGCGAGGGATCGGCGGTGATCAGATGCGTGTCCGTACCGTCCGTGGTGATCAGACAGCCCTCCGCGGCCAGCGCCTCGGCGAGCATGCGCGCGTTGGCGACGACCTGGTGCGCGTACGCCGTGAAGGCGGGCCCGGCCGCCTCGCCGAAGGCCACGGCCTTGGCCGCGACGGCGTTCATCTGCGCGCCGCCCTGGGTGAACGGGAAGACCGCGCGGTCGACGCGCTCGGCGTACTCCGCGCCGCAGAGGATCATCCCGCCGCGGGGCCCGCGCAGCACCTTGTGTGTTGTCGCACACACCACATCGGCGTACGGCACCGGATTGGGCGCCGCTCCCCCGGCGACCAGACCGATCGGATGGGCGGCGTCGGCGATCAGATAGGCACCGGTCTCGTCGGCGATCTCGCGGAACGCGCCGTAGTCGATGTGACGCGGATAGGAGATCGAGCCGCAGACGATGGCCTTGGGCCGGTGCGTGCGCGCCAGGCTCCGCACCTGCGCGTAGTCGATCAGGCCGGTCGCCTCGTCGACGCCGTAGCCGACGAAGTCGAACCAGCGCCCGGAGAAGTTGACGCGCGCGCCATGGGTGAGATGGCCGCCGTACGGCAGGCCCATGGCGAGGACCGTGTCACCGGGCCGCAGCAGCGCGGCGTACGCGGCGAGGACGGCGGAGGAGCCGGAGTGGGGCTGCACATTGGCGTGCTCGGCGCCGAAGAGGGCCTTCGCGCGGTCGACGGCGATCCGCTCGGCGGCGTCGACCAGCTCGCAGCCGCCGTGGTGACGGGCGCCGGGATAGCCCTCGGCGTATTTGTTGGCGAGCGGAGAGCCGAGAGCGGCGAGGACGGCGGGCGAGTTGAAGTTCTCCGCGGCGATGAGCTGAAGACTGTCGGACTGCCGGCGCACCTCGCCGAGGATGATCTCGGCCATCTCGGGATCCTGCCGGAGCAGGGCGTCGGGCTCCAGTGCGTAGGGCGCGCGTGATGTTTCGGTGACGACCGGCATCGCTGTCTCCGGGCCTGGGAAGCGGGTGGCTTGTCATCCAATGTAGGACGGGGGCGCGCGGGGCGCGCGGGACGCGGGTGCGGGTGGGCGC
>NZ_JARBAE010000042.1:0-67440 GCF_033795305.1 Streptomyces sp. AK02-01A | reverse complement strand
GCCCCGCACCACGACACCCGCACCCCCCGCCGGACGGCGACCCGCGCGCGGTACCTTCGGCCGCACAGATAAAGCGGCAGGCGGACAGAGCGGAGTCACAGCGTGAGCGTCACGACGACCGAGGGGGCCGACCCGTTCGGAACGGCGCGCCTGCGACGTGGGGTGCTTGATGCGTGGGGCGCGGGCCCCGCGCGGTTCCGGGAGGACGCCAACGCCGAGGAGGATCTCGCGCTCGGCGGCTACCGCGACCGGCTCGTGGTGGAGCTGGCCCAGAACGCCGCCGACGCCGCCGCCCGCGCCGGAGTGTCCGGCCGGCTCCGGCTGACGCTGCGGCCGGGCAGCGCCGAAGGTCCCGCCGTACTGGCGGCCGCCAATACCGGTGCCTCGCTCGACGCGACCGGCGTCGAGTCGCTCAGCACCTTGCGCGCCTCCGCCAAGCGGGAGGGACATGAGGCCGCCGTCGGACGGTTCGGCGTCGGGTTCGCCGCGGTTCTCGCCGTCAGCGACGAGCCCGCCGTCATCGGGCGGCACGGCGGCGTCCGCTGGTCCCTCGCCGAGGCCCGCGAGCTGGCCCAGGGCGCCGCCCAGGCGAGCCCCGGACTCGGAGACGAGCTGCGGCGCCGGGAAGGGCACGTACCGCTGCTGCGGCTGCCGCTGCCGGCCGAGGGCACGCCTCCCGAGGGATACGACACCGTTGTCATGCTGCCGCTGCGCGACGGCACCGCGGCCGATCTTGTCGAGCGGCTGCTCGCCGGGATCGATGACGCGCTGCTGCTGACCCTCGCCGGGCTCACCGAGATCGTGATCGAAACCCCTGACGGGGAGCGGGTGTTGCGCCGGTCCCAGGACGGGCCGTACATCCATGTCGACGACAGCGCGGACGGCGGCGGGGGCCACCGCTGGCGGGTGGTCAGCCACCATGGCGCCACCGCGCCCGAGCTGCTCGAAGGACGTCCCGTCGAGGAGCGGCTGCGGCCGCACTGGTCCGTCACCTGGGCCGTGCCCGTGGACGGCGACGGCGCTCCGGCCCGTCCGCGTACCGCGCCCGTCGTGCACGCGCCGACCCCTACCGACGAGCCTCTCGGCGTGCCCGCGCTGCTGATCGCCTCGCTGCCGCTCGACACCACCCGCCGCCATCCCGCGCCGGGGCCGCTCACCGACTTCCTCGTCGAAAAGGCCGCGGACGCGTACGCCGAGCTGCTCGGCGGCTGGCAGCCCGTCTCCACCGGCACCATCGACCTGGTGCCGGGACCGCTCGGCAAGGGCGAGCTGGACGGACGGCTGCGGGCCGCGATCCTGGAGCGGCTGCCCAGGGTCGCCTTCCTCGCTCCGGCCGCGCCCAGCGAGGAGCTGACCGTGCTGCGGCCCTTCGAGGCGGAGGTCGTGGAGGGCGCGGGCGCCGACACCGTGCGCGTACTGGCCGAGGTGCTGCCGACGCTGCTGCCCGCCGGATTCGAGCGCCGCGCGGAGCTGCGCACGCTGGGCGTCGGCCGGCTGCCGCTCGGCGAGGCCATCGAGCGGATCGCGGGCGCGGAGCGGCCACCGGCCTGGTGGCGGCGGCTGTACGAATCGCTCGCCGGTGTCGATCCGGACCGGCTGTCCGGGCTGCCGGTGCCGCTGGCCAACGGCCGTACGACGATCGGGCCGCGCCAGGTCCTGCTGCCTCTGCCGGACACCGGGACACCGGCCGGTCTGGCCCGGCTCGGCCTGAAGGTCGCGCACCCGGAGGCCGCTCATCCGCTGCTGGAGAAGCTGGGCGCGCTGCCCGCCACACCGCGTGCCGTGCTGACGACTCCGCAGGTGCGCGCGGCGGTCGCCGCCTCGCTGGACGCGGGCGAGGTGTGGGACGAGGACGCGGCGCCGGACGCCGAGGAACTGGCCGAAACCGTCCTCGGGCTCGTACGCGACGCCGGACTGGAGGCGGGCGACGAACCATGGCTGGCGGCGCTCGCTCTGACCGACGAGGACGGCGAACTGGCGCCGGCCGGTGAACTCGTCCTGCCGGGAAGCCCGTTCGCCTCCGTCATGCGCGAGGACGAACTGGCGCTCTGCGACGCGGATCTGGCCGAGCGCTGGGGCGAGCAGCCGCTGGCGGCGTGCGGGGTCCTGGCGAATTTCGCGCTCGTACGCGCCACCGATGTCGTGCTGGATCCGGATGAACTGGAGCCTCGCGACGGCGACTTCGCGGAGCCCGACGACGCCGGTCTGCTCGACGCGGTCGATGTCTGGTGCGAGGACGTCCTCGACCGGCTGCCGGAGACACCGGTGCCGCCGGTCGCCACGGAGATCGTGGCCGTACGGGACCTGGATCTGGTGGACGACGACGCGTGGCCGCGGGCGCTGGCGCTGCTGGCCAGGCCGCCGCTGCGGGACGCGCTGACCCAGCCTGTGCGGGTGCTGCTGCCGGACGGCACGACGGAGGCCGTGCGTTCGTACACCGCGTGGTGGCTGCGTGACCATCCGGTGCTCGACGGGCGCCGGCCGGCCGGGCTGCGGGCCGCGGGCGGTGACCCGCTGCTGGCGGGACTGTACGACTCCGTGGACGCGACCGGCTTCGACGATGTGCAGGTGCTGCGCGCGCTCGGCGTACGGACATCGGTCGCCGCGCTCCTCGACGAGCCGGGCGGCGCGGCGGAGCTGCTCGGACGGCTCGCCGACCCCTCGCGGCCGGTGCGCGCGGGACAGCTTCACGCGCTCTACACGGCGCTCGCCGATCTCGACCCGGAACAGGTGACGCTGCCGGACGAGCTGCGCGCGGTCGTCGACGGTGAGGTCCGGGTCGTGGACGCGGCGGAAGCGGTGATCGCGGACGCGCCCGATCTGCTGACGCTGGCCGGCGGTCTGCCGCTGCTGCCGGTGTCGCCGGCGCGCGCGGCGGAGCTGTCGGAGCTGCTCCAGGTGCGCCGGCTGAGCGAGACGGTGGCCGCGGAGGTGACGACGACCGGCGAGGAGCACACCGTGCCGGAGTCGGTCCATGTCCTGCTGGGCGCGGGCACGCCCGAGGCGTATGTCGAGCACGAGGAGCTGCTCGCGGGCGGTGTGGAGCTGGACTGGCGCCGCACTCCGGACGGTGTCGTGCACGCGGCGACGCTGGAGGGCGTCGCGGCGGGCCTGGCCTGGGCGGCGGGCCAGTGGCCGCGGCGCTTCGAGGTGGCGGCGCTGCTGGAGGATCCGTCCCGGACGGAGGAGCTGGCCCGGGACCGCTGGTTCGACTGAGCCCTGTCGAGGAGGCCCGGCACATCACGCGATGTGCCGGGCCTCCGTCCGGCTACGCGGGGAACCGGCGGCCGACGTACTGCCAGCAGTACTCCAGCGCGGCCGACGCCGCCACGGCGACGGCCACCGCCGTCCACGGCATCGTCACACCGACCAGCTTCAGCGCGAAGAAGTGCTGGAGCGCCGGTACGGCGAGGACGACCAGGAACAGCGCCGCCATCGACAGGACCAGGCCGATCCGCCACCAGGTGTAGGGACGGGCGACGATCGCCAGCACCCACATGGAGACCAGGAACAGGGTGAGCGTCGCCGCGCTGGTCTCCGCGTTCAGCGCGTCGGCGCCGACGTAGTAGTGCCGGGCCAGCATGTAGGTGACGAAGGTGGCGACGCCGGCGATGACGCCCGACGGAATCGCGTAACGCATCACGCGGCGTACGAAGTTCGGCCGCGCGCGCTCGGTGTTCGGCGCCAGCGCCAGGAAGAACGCCGGGATGCCGATCGTCAGTGTGGACAGCAGCGTGAGATGGCGCGGCAGGAACGGATACTCCACCTGGAAGCAGGCCACCAGGATCGCCAGCAGCACCGAGTAGACCGTCTTCGTCAGGAAGAGCGTCGCGACCCGGGTGATGTTGCCGATGACCCGGCGGCCCTCCGCGACCACCGACGGCAGCGTGGCGAAGCTGTTGTTCAGCAGCACGATCTGCGCGACGGCCCGGGTCGCCTCCGAGCCCGAACCCATCGAGACACCGATGTCCGCGTCCTTCAGCGCCAGCACGTCGTTCACGCCGTCTCCGGTCATCGCGACCGTATGTCCGCGTGACTGGAGCGCGCCGACCATCTCGCGCTTCTGCTGCGGTGTGACCCGGCCGAAGACCGTCCCGGATTCGAGCGCCTCGGCCATCTCGTCGCGGTCGGTGGGCAGACGGCGCGCGTCGACGGTGTGCTCCGCGCCCGCCAGACCGAGCTTGCCGGCCACCGCGCCGACGGAGACCGCGTTGTCGCCGGAGATGACCTTGGCGGCGACGTTCTGCTCGGCGAAGTAGCGCAGGGTGTCGGCGGCGTCCGGCCGCAGCCGCTGCTCCAGGACCACCAGCGCGGTCGCGCTCGCTCCGGCCGCCGCGTCGGAGGCGTCCAGTTCGCCGGCGGCGCGGGCCAGCAGCAGCACCCGCAGGCCCTGTCTGTTCAGCCGGTCGGTCTCCTGGAGCGCGGGATCGCCCTCGGGCAGCAGGACATCGGGTGCGCCCAGCAGCCAGCCGGAGGAGCGTTTCGCGGCGCCGTCCTCGCTGTCGCCTCCTGGCTCGGTGAAGGCGGCGCCGCTGTATTTACGGGCGGAGGAGAACGGCAGCGCCGCCGTGACGGGCCAGTCCGCGCGGTCGTCGTGATAGGCGTCGATGATCGCCCGGAGGCTGGCGTTCGGGCGCGGTTCCGACGCGCCGATCGCGCCGAGGACGCGCCGTACGTACTTCTCGTCCGCGCCTCCCAGTGGCCGCAGCTCACGGATGTCCATGCCGCCCTCGGTGAGCGTGCCGGTCTTGTCCAGACAGACGACGTCGACGCGCGCCAGTCCTTCGATGGCGGGCAGTTCCTGGACCAGGCAGTGCTGTCCCGCGAGCCGGATGACTCCGATCGCGAAGGCGACGGAGGTGAGCAGCACCAGCCCTTCGGGGATCATCGGGACGATGCCGCCGACGGTCCTGGCGAGCGAGTCCTTGAAGTTGCTCTGATGGACGACGAGCTGGCTGATGATCAGTCCGATCGCGGTCGGGATCATCATCCAGGTCACATATTTGAGGATGGTGCTTATCCCGTTGCGCAGCTCGGAGTCGACGAGCGTGAAGCGGGACGCCTCCTCGGCGAGCTGCGCCGCATAGGCTTCGCGGCCGACCTTGGTGGCCCGGAACGCGCCGCCGCCGACGACCACGAAGCTGCCGGACATCACGGAATCGCCGGGATGTTTCAGTACGGGATCGGCCTCGCCGGTGAGCAGTGACTCGTCGACTTCGAGGCTGTCGGCCTCGACCACCTCGCCGTCCACGACGACCTTGTCACCGGGGCCGAGCTCGACGAGATCTCCGAGCACGATCCCGGAGGTGGAGATCTCGGCGGCGACGCCGTCGCGCCGGACGGTCGGCTTGGCCTCGCCGATGACCGCGAGGCCGTCGAGGGTTCTCTTGGCGCGCAGTTCCTGGACGATGCCGATACCGGTATTGGCGATGATCACGAACCCGAAGAGCGTGTCCTGGATCGGTGCGACAAAGAACATGATCACCCAGAGCACGCCGATGATCGCGTTGAAGCGGGTGAAGACATTGGCGCGGATGATCTCGGTGAGGGAGCGGCTGCTGCGTACCGGGACGTCGTTGACCTCGCCGCGGGCGACATGCTCCGCCACCTCGGCGGCGGTCAGACCGGTGTGCCGGCCGGCGGGCCGTGGTGGCTTCATGGGATGTACGGGGTCGAGCTCGGCGCCCGCGTCGATCATGGGACCGGGTCCACCGCGGCCATGCGGTTCCGGGCCGTCGGTGTCGGTCTTCGCCCACTGCGTCATGGTTCCGACGGTACGACCCGCCGCACCGCTTTACCCGCCGACCGTCCGGTGGATCGGACCCTGGGACGAGCGGTCCCTGTCCGGGCCGGTGCGCCGCTCCGGGACGGACCCGGAGTTTTGCCGGGGTCCCGTCAGACGGAGGAGCCGCCGGACGTTCCTTCGGGCGGGTTCGCGCCGGCCGCCGCGCGCTTGAGAGCCGCGTCACGTCCGCGTACGTACCAGATGCCGATGATGCCGAGCCCGCCGCCGGCCAGACAGCTCCAGATCCACCAGGCGTGTCCGTGGTCGGCGTACCAGCCGTAGAACGGGAGCTGTACGAGGAAGAGGACGAACCAGATGATCGTGCCGCCCGTGATGGTGGCGACGACCGGCCCCTCCAGGGGCTCGGGCGCCTCCCGCTGCGGAGATCTGGTCGAGGAACCGGTCATGGGCTCAGTCTATGCGGGGCTTCGCGTGGTGCCGCGAGGGTGCCGACAGCGCTCTGTGCGGGCGGTGCGCGGCGGTGCGCGGGTGCTCTGCGGGCAGGCGGCGCAAGGGTCTACGCGCGAAGATAGCGATCTTCGCGCGATGTATTCATACTGAAACGGTTTCCGACTGACTGGATTTGTTCGGCTGAACCTCTAAGTCTGACCGGATTTCTCGACCGTGCCGGCTTTCACCGGCCTTCGCCGGTTGCCCGCCTTTCGTACGACGACTGAGGTTCCGCATGCCCCGCTCGGCCACCGCTCCGGTCGACTCCTCCGCCCAGCCGCCGCATCCGCGGCAGCCGTCCGGCGGTCTGGACCGATTCTTCAAGATCTCGGAGCGCGGTTCCACGGTCGGCCGTGAGGTGCGCGGCGGATTCGCCACCTTCTTCGCGATGGCCTACATCATCGTGCTGAATCCGATCATCCTCGGCAGCGCGAAGGACATGTACGGCCACCAGCTCGACAGTGGCCAGCTCGTCACCGCGACCGTGCTGACCGCGGCCTTCTCCACACTGCTCATGGGCGTCATCGGCAATGTGCCGATCGCGCTGGCGGCCGGCCTCGGCGTGAACACCGTCGTCGCGCTCCAGCTCGCTCCCAGGATGAGCTGGCCGGACGCGATGGGCATGGTCGTACTCGCCGGTCTTGTGGTGATGCTGCTGGTCGCCACCGGTCTGCGGGAACGCGTGATGAACGCCGTGCCGGACGGGCTGCGCAAGGGCATCGCCATCGGTATCGGTCTCTTCATCATGCTGATCGGCCTGGTCGACTCCGGTTTCGTCTCGCGCATCCCGGACGCCGCCAGGACCACCGTGCCGCTCCAGCTCGGCGCCGGAGGCCATCTCGACGGCTGGCCCGTCCTGGTCTTCGTCCTCGGCGCGCTGCTCACACTCGCGCTGATCATCCGTAAGGTGCCGGGCGCGATCCTGATCTCCATCGTGGCGATGACGGTCCTGGCGTTGGTCATCGACGCGGTCGCGAAGGTGCCGAGCTGGGGTCTGACGACTCCGAAGTGGCCGGGCAGCCCGGTCGAGAGCCCGGACTTCGGCCTTCTCGGCCAGTTCAGTCTGTTCGGCGGCTTCGGCAAGGTCGGCGTCCTCACCGGCGTCCTCTTCGTCTTCACCGTCCTGCTGTCGTGCTTCTTCGACGCGATGGGCACCGTCCTCGGTGTCGGCGACGAGGCCGGGCTCATGGACGAGCGGGGAAGGCTCCCGGGGATCAACAGGGTCCTCTTCGCCGACGGCATCGCGGTCGCCGCCGGCGGCGCGACCTCCTCCTCCGCCGGTACCTGCTTCGTGGAGTCCACGGCCGGTGCCGGCGAAGGTGCCAGGACCGGACTGGCCTCCGTCGTGACGGGCGCGCTCTTCTCGGTGGCGCTGTTCCTCACACCGCTGGCGACGATGGTCCCGTCCCAGGCCGCGACGCCGGCCCTGCTGGCGGTCGGCTTCATGATCCTGGCCGGCTCGGTGCGGGACATCGACTGGAGCGACTACACCATCGCCGCTCCGGCGTTCCTGGCCATGGTGATGATGCCGTTCACGTACTCGATCACCAATGGCATCGGTATCGGCTTCATCGCCTTCAGCGTGCTGCGGCTGGCGGCCGGGCGGGGCCGCGAGGTGCCGGTGGCGATGTACGCGGTGTCGGCGGTCTTCGTCTTCTTCTACGCGATGCCGGCGCTGGGTCTCGCGTAGACCCTGCCGGGCCCTGCCGGTCCATGCGGTCCAGCGACGGGGCAGGTGGGGCCCGTTGGGTCACTTTCCGCAGTGGGCTCACTCGTACGAGTGATTAGTGTGCGGATACCTTGCGGGCCGTCCGGTTGGTATTTAGCTTGGGTAATGAGTTATGCTAACGAACATGCCTGACCTGTCCCACGGCGACGAGAACGACGCCGCCGTGAACGCACTTCGCTCCGCCGTCATGCGGCTGGGCCGGCGTCTGAAGCACCAGCGTGTTGACGAGTCGCTGAGCCCCACCGAGATGTCGGTGCTGGGCACGCTCGCGCGCTGTGGTTCCGCCACTCCGGGCGAGTTGGCCCGCAAGGAGCATGTCCAGCCGCCGTCGATGACTCGCATCGTCGCGCTGCTCGAAGCGAAGGGTCTCGTCAGGCTCGAGCCGCACCCCGACGACCGTCGGCAGAAGGTGGTCAGCCAGACAGAGGAGGCCGAGGCGATGCTCGAAGAGAGCCGCCGCAAGCGGAATGTCTGGCTGGCGACCCTCGCCGAGGGGCTGGACGATGACGAGTGGGCGAAGCTGCGCGCTGCCGCCCCCGTACTGGAAAAGCTCGCTCACTTGTAATCCGCGCGCTGTTAGGAGGCGAACCCACTTTGAGTACGGGATCCGGATCAGACTCCGCCCCCGCACCGATATCCACCCACGACAGCACCGCCGGCGGCGGGACATTCTCGTCGCTGAAGATCCGCAACTACCGGTTGTTCGCGACGGGAGCCGTCGTCTCCAACACCGGTACCTGGATGTCCCGGGTCACTCAGGACTGGCTGGTGCTCAGCCTCACCGGCTCATCGGCGGCCGTCGGTATCACGACGGCTCTTCAGTTTCTCCCGATGCTGCTCTTCGGTCTGTACGGCGGTGTCATCGCCGACCGCTATCCGAAACGGCAGTTGCTTCTCGTCACGCAGGCCGCACTCGGCCTGTGCGGAGTCGCTCTCGCTCTGCTGACCCTCTCCGGACATGTGCAGGTCTGGCATGTCTATCTGATCGCCTTCCTGCTCGGCATGGTCACAGTCGTCGACAACCCGACCCGCCAGTCCTTCGTCTCCGAAATGGTCGGCCCGGACCAGCTCCGTAACGCGGTCAGCCTCAACTCGGCGAACTTCCAGTCCGCGAGACTCATAGGCCCCGCCATCGCCGGTGTCCTCATCACCACCGTCGGCAGCGGCTGGGCCTTCATGCTGAACGGCCTGTCCTTTCTCGCTCCGCTGCTGGGTCTGCTCCTGATGCGCTCGCACGAGCTGCACGAGTCCACTCCCATACGCCGTGGAAAGGGCCAGCTCAGAGAAGGCCTGAACTACGTACGGGGCCGGCCCGAGCTGATCTGGCCGATCGTCCTCGTCGGATTCGTCGGGACCTTCGGCTTCAACTTCCCGATCTGGCTGACCGCGTTCGCGCATGAGGTCTACCACGGCGGAGCCGGGCTCTACGCCTTCTTCAACATCCTGATGGCGGCCGGTTCCCTGGCGGGCGCGCTGCTCGCCGCCAGACGCCGCTCCTCCCGGTTGCGGCTGCTGATCATCACGGCGATGGCCTTCGGTCTGCTGGAGATCATGGTCTCCTTGTCGCCGTCCGTCTGGCTGTTCTCGCTGCTGCTTCTGCCGATCGGCATGCTCGGCATGACGACGAACATCAGCGCGAACACGAGTGTCCAGATGGGTGCCGACCCGGCGATGCGGGGCCGGGTGATGAGCCTCTACATGATGGTCTTCGTCGGCGGCACGCCGTTCGGCGGTCCGTTCCTCGGCTGGGTCACCGACACCTACGGCGCCCGCGTCGGGTTCGCGGCGGGCGGCGCGGTCTCCTTGGTCGCGGCGGCGGTGATCGGCCTGATCCTGACCCGCGTGGTCGGCGTGCGCCTCAAGTTCGACCTGAGAGGCGGGCGTCCGCACATGGAGTTCGTACCGAAGGAGCAGCTCGCGACGGCTGCGTGAGGTGACTCCGCGACAGTGGTCCTGACCGGCGAGGCCGGTCGGGGCCACTGTTTTGCCGTACGTGTCGTCCAGGGCCGGGCGACGCGGCGGATGATCTCCCCATGCGTATCCCGTCGCGGCGACATGAAAATGTTCCCGCCGACGATCTCGGCCTTCACTCCCTCGGGGACGGACATCTCTTCGAGCAGCCTGAACATCCTGTCCGGAGTCAGCTCGTCGCTCTCGTCGCTCTCGTCGGCCATGTCGATCCTGTCGGTCTCCACGACGGTCATCGGTGGCGCTCCTCCCCGCCATCGCGGGGATGCGGCAGCCGCGCGGTACAACGATACGCACGGTGACCGGGTCACGCCGTTGTGCGGCTGGGAGACTCGTCGGCATGAGACTGTTCGCCGCTGTACTGCCGCCCGCCGGAGCCGTCGAGGAACTGGCCGGCGCCGTCGAGCGGCTCCGGGCGCTGCCCGGGGCCGACGGGCTCCGGTGGACCGGACAGGCCGGCTGGCACTTCACGCTCGCCTTCATGGGGGAGGTCGAGGACCGGCTGCTGCCCGCGCTGACCGAACGGCTGGAGCGGGCCGCGCGCCGCACCGAGCCTTTCGCGCTGCGGATCCATGGCGGCGGGCACTTCGGCGACCGCGCGCTGTGGGCCGGCGCGGCGGGAGGGCTCGACGGGCTTCGGCTCCTCGCGGCACGCTCCGACGCCGCCGCGCGCCGGGCCGGAGTGCCGATGGACGAGCACCGCCGCTACCATCCGCATCTCACGCTCGCGCGTGGTCGAGGAGGCACCGAGGCGGCTCCGTTCGCCAAGGCGCTGGACGGCTTCGACGGGACTCGGTGGGAGGTGGCCGAGCTGGTACTCGTACGGAGCCGGCTGCCGGTCGGCGGCGTGTCCGGTGAGCAGCCGCGGTACGAGGCGGTCTCGCGTTGGCCGCTGGGCCCTGTCGGACAGGGCCCAGGGAAGGGCCGCCGGGACGACCCGGCCGACGGGCCGGGCGGCTCCGGCGGTTAACCTCGACGTGTGGACCCGAAAACCCGGAACCGGATCATGGCCGGTGTTCTTGTGCTGATGTTCGTGATCGTCGCGGTCGCGGCCGCGGTCGGCTGACGGCCCGGCGGGCCCGGGCCCCGGCCCGTCCGGCCCTGAAGGACTCGGCCGACGGGCGATACCCGGGAGATACTTTTCGACAGACACGTATCGTTGGGACGCGCTGCCGAAAGGCCGGGCCGGGCTATGGACTCGTACGACGAAAGTTACGCGCTCGGCAGGGCCTTCCACGAGGCGCTGGCGGCGGGCGACTGGGACTTGATCCGGTCCTTGCTGCACGACGAGGCGGTATGGGTCCTGCCGGGCGACAACGCGGTCTCCGGTGAGGCGCGGGGCGCGGACGCGGTGGTCGAACGGGCGCGGACGATCGCCGGTTACGGACTGGATTTCGGGCTGCTGCACATCTTGGTGAGCAGGGACAACATGGCGCTGTCGCTGCACAACACCGCGCGGCGGGAGGATCGCGTGCTGGACGAGTACGTGATCACGGTGTGTGCCGTGCACGAGGGCAAGATCTCGGACATCGAGACCTATCTCTCCGACGTGGCGATGATGGACGCCTTCTTCGTCTGAGCACCGCCTCCGTACGTCCAAGGACGGCCTCCGTACGTCCAAGGACGGCCTCCGTACGTCCAAGGACGGCCTCCGTACGTCCAAGGACGGCCTCCGTACGTCCAAGGACGGCCGGACGAAGACGGATAGGGACGGCCGGACGCGGCCGGAGCCGCGCTCGGACCGTCCTCCTCGTACGTGAGCCGGCCGACCGGCCGGCTCACGCTCGTCTTCAGGCCTGCCAGGCGAAGACCTACCAGGCGAAGGCCTCCGGCGAGGGACCGGGGCCCGGGAAGATCTCGTCCAGCGAGGACAGGACCTCCTCCGACAGCTCCACATCCACCGCCCTGATGGCGGACTCCAACTGCTCGATCGTCCGCGGGCCGACGATCGGGCCGGTCACTCCGGGACGGGTGAGCAGCCAGGCCAGAGCGGCCTCGCCCGGCTCGATGCCGTGCTTGTCGAGCAGATCCTCGTACGACTGGATCTGTGCCCGGATCTTCGTGTTGGCGAGCCCGCTGCCCGAGCGGCCCTCGCTCGTGCGGGCGCCGCCGCCCTCGCGCTCCTTGCGGATCGCGCCGCCCAGCAGACCGCCGCTCAGCGGCGACCAGGGGATGACACCGAGGCCGTACTCCTGCGCGGCCGGGATGACCTCCATCTCGGCGCGGCGCTCGGCGAGGTTGTACAGGCACTGCTCGCTGACCAGGCCGTACGAGCCGAGGCGGCGGGCGGTCTCATTGGTCTGGGCGATCTTCCAGCCCGGGAAGTTGGACGATCCCGCGTAGAGGATCTTGCCCTGCTGGATCAGGGTGTCGATGGCCTGCCAGATCTCCTCGACCGGCGTGACACGGTCGATGTGGTGGAACTGGTAGAGATCGATGTGGTCGGTCTGCAGCCGCTTGAGGCTGGCGTCCACCGCGCGGCGGATGTTGAGGGCGGAGAGCTTGTCGTGGTTGGGCCACGCGTCGCCGTCCGCTGCCATGTTGCCGTAGACCTTGGTGGCGAGGACGACCTTGTCCCGGCGGTCGCCGCCCTTGGCGAACCAGGTGCCGAGGATCTCCTCGGTGCGGCCCTTGTTCTCGCCCCAGCCGTAGACATTGGCGGTGTCGAAGAAATTGACTCCCGCGTCGAGGGCGGAGTCCATGATGGTGTGACTGTCGGCCTCATTGGTGAGAGGCCCGAAGTTCATCGTCCCGAGGACGAGTCGGCTGACCTTGAGTCCGGTGCGTCCGAGCTGCGTGTACTTCATGACTCCACAGCCAACGCGTTCGAGCGCACTCGAAGCAAGTCCGGGTCCGCCCTGTGGGCGTCGGCCGGCGGTGCGAATAGCGTGAAATGCCCGTTCGGCGCAAGAGATCACTACTGGACGCTGAAGTGGTACTTCCTGTGGTTTCCGGCCAAGTTGTCCGGACCGCGCATGATGATGCCGATCTGTGATCATGCAGTTCCTGTGAGTGACTGGACATGTCTTGTGTCCGGCTTCTATCAGGAGGTTCACCATGCGCTCCATACGCACGTTCACCGCTCTCGCCGCGGCGCTCGCCCTCGCGGCGGGTGGTCAGCTCACCGCGGCCGCACCGGCTTCGGCCGCCGCCCCGCTGAGCTGCGACCAGCCAAGTGACGTGACGGACAACGGCGGCCACCGAGGAGTGGCCATCACCTGTCGCGGCGACTCGTTCACG
This sequence comes from Streptomyces sp. AK02-01A, assembly GCF_033795305.1. Taxonomy (NCBI): domain Bacteria; kingdom Bacillati; phylum Actinomycetota; class Actinomycetes; order Kitasatosporales; family Streptomycetaceae; genus Streptomyces; species Streptomyces sp. AK02-01A. The sequence continues at coordinate 54,268 of NZ_JARBAE010000042.1, read as the reverse complement.
GGCTGGGTCAGATGCCAGAAGGGCGAGCTGACCTACAAGCAGTACGGCAACCGCGCTCTGTCCGGCGGCTTGTCGACCACGTGGTGCGATCAGGACGGCGTCCCGGTCGCCGCGGGTGGCGACCCGGCCTGAGATCCGGAGCGCCGGGCTCCGCTGTCCGCCGGAGGCTGTCTCGCAGCCGACCTGCGGCAGCCACGTCCGTCTGGGGACGGACGTGTCCGGCCGGCGCGGGCGGGCTGACGGCCGGCGGGCCGTCAGCCCGCGAACGCGTCGAGAGCCGCGCGCACTTCGCGTCTCTCGGTGCGACTGCCCTTGTGGCCCGCGTCCTCGACGACGATCAGCCGGGCGTCCGGCCAGGCGCGCGCCAGCTCCCACGCCGTGCCCAGTGTGGAGCCCAGATCGAACCGGGCGGATACAGCGGGTCCTCGTCCATGGCGGCGCTTCCCGGAGTTCGGCTGCGAGTCGTCGGCCGACCCTACCGATCCAACGGCGCGGCGCCGCACGGTTTTTCGAGGACGCGGGCTCGCCGGATGTGCAGATGACCGGCCACGGGGAACGGCGGCCGGGCGGCGAGGGTCTCCGCGTACTCGTAGCCCGTCTTCTCGGCGACTCGGCAGGAGGCGGGGTTGTCGATCTGATGCAGCAGCCGCAGCTCGCCGAGACCGCCGCCCCCGACAGCGTTGAAGGCCCAGACCGAGACCGCCTCCAGGGCGCGCGGAGCAACTCCCCGGCCGCGGGCGGCGGCCGCCGTCCAGTAGCCGACCTCGGCGGTGCGGCCGGCGGGATCGGACGCTTTGACCACGATGTTGGCGACCAGGCTGCCGCCGGCGGCCGGTATCTCCTCGTACACGGCGAAGCTGAGTCGTGTGCCGTCCGCCCAGCCCTCGGACTGGATTCTCAGCCATCTGACGGCGTCCTCGTGGTGGGAGACGGGGATACGTGTCCACCGTTGGATGACGGGGTCGCGGTACACCTCGATCAGCGGCTCGATGTCGCGTTCCTCCCAGGGACGCAGAACCATCGCGGGAGTGGTCGCCGTGGCATCCACACGGAGGAGGACGGTCATATGCGGCTCATATTCCTCTCGGTGCCCGTACGTGTCGCGGCGGAAGGCCATGGAAGCGCCGCCGGACGGAAAACGTGTCCGGTCATCCTCGCCGATCACCGCCGCGACCGTGACGTGAGTCGTGACGTGAGTGGGGACATGGGGATGCGGAGGCGGCCGGGATGGCAGGCTGGGGGCATGCGTTCGCTTCCGTCCCGTCCCGGCCTGCGTCTTTCCGGTGCCGTCGCCGCTGCCGCCGTCGGCGCCGTGCTGCTGATCCCGTCCGCGTCGGCGTACGCGTCCGCCTCCGCCGTGTCGTCCCGCGCCGCCTCGGCGGCCGGTGACGGCTCGCCCGACCAGAGCTTCACCATCGAGGATCCGCGGATCACCGAGTCCAGCGGACTCGCCGCCAGCCGCGCCCATCCCGGTATCTACTGGACCCACAACGACAGCGACGACGGGCCGTACATCTACGCCGTCGACTCCAGGACCGGCGAGACGGTCGCGACGATCACCTTGCGGGGCATCGGCGATCCACGGGACGTGGAGGCCATCTCCATCGGCCCGGACGGAGACGTCTATGTCGGCGACATCGGCGACAACCTGGGCGGTAGCTGGGACCACGTGTGGATCTACCGGTTCCCGGAGCCCAAGCGGCTCAAGGACGCGACGGTGAACGCGACGCAATTCACGGTCAGGTACGCCGACGGGCCGCGCGACGCCGAGGCGATGATGGTCGATCCCACGACCGGGCGGGTCTACATCGCCTCGAAGAACGAGAACGGCGGCGGGCTGTACGAGGGTCCGGCCCGGCTCAGCTCCTCCGGGACGAACACCTTCCGGCGGATCGGCGAGGTGCCCTGGGTGACGGACGGAGCGTTCTCGCCGGACGGCAGGGAACTGCTGCTGCGCTCGTACTTCAGCGCGCGCGCGTATGTGTGGAAGAACGGCCGGATCGGCGCGGACCACTCGGTACGCGCTCCGTTCCAGGGACAGGCCGAGTCGGTGACCTACACGGCCGACGGCAAGGCGCTGATGTTCGGCTCCGAGGGCACGGAGAGCGGAGTGGTGCGGGTGGACCTGGGCAAGGACACCGACGGCGGCTCGTCCTCGAAGAAGGGCGGTTCCTCGTCCGGCGGAGGCGGCGGAGACACGGGCGCGGGCGCCGGACGGCCCGGGAACACCACGCTCGGTGCGGTCCTTCTGGCGGGCGTGGCCGCGCTGTTCTTCGGTATCAGGCGGATGCGCCGGAAGAACTGAAGCGGCCGGGACCGGCCGCGACACGGCGGACCCCGGCGCGATGTGCGCCGGGGTCCGCGAGTGTAAACGTGACTCCGTCAGTGGTGCACGGGGCGTGGAGCCGGGGAACCGTACGGCGGTCAGAGACGCTCGATCACATAGTCGACGCACGCCGTCAGCGCGGCCACGTCCGCCGGGTCGATCGCCGGGAACATCGCCACGCGGAGCTGGTTGCGGCCCAGCTTGCGGTAGGGCTCCGTGTCGACGATGCCGTTGGCGCGCAGCGCCTTGGCGACGGCCGTCGCGTCGACCTCGTCCGCGAAGTCGATGGTGCCGATGACCTGCGAGCGCTTCGCCGGGTCGATGACGAACGGCGTCGCGTACTTGGACGCCTCGGCCCAGCCGTACAGCGTCCGCGCGGAGGTGGCCGTGCGGCGGACCGACCAGTCCAGGCCGCCCTGCGAGTTGAGCCAGTCGAGCTGCTCGTTCAGCAGGAAGAGCGTGGCCAGCGCCGGTGTGTTGTACGTCTGGTTCTTCAGCGAGTTGTCGATCGCGGTCGGCAGCGAGAAGAACTCCGGGACATGGCGCCCGGAGCCGTGCACACGCGCGGCACGCTCCAGCGCGGCCGGCGAGAAGACACCGATCCACAGGCCGCCGTCGGAGGCGAAGGATTTCTGCGGAGCGAAGTAGTAGACGTCCGTCTCGGTGATGTCGACGGGCAGGCCGCCCGCGCCGGAGGTCGCGTCGACCAGGACGAGTGCGCCCTCGTCGGCGCCCGCGATCCGGTTGACCGGAGCCGCGACACCCGTGGAGGTCTCGTTGTGGGTGAGGGCGTAGACATCGACGCCCGCCTCCGCCTCCGGGTCCGGATGCGAGCCGGGGTCGGCGGAGATGACGGTCGGCTCGGCCAGCCACGGTGCGAGCTTGGACGCCTTCGCGAACTTGGACGAGAACTCGCCGAAGGACAGGTGCTGGGACTTGTTCTCGATCAGTCCGTGCGTCGCGATGTCCCAGAAGGCGGTGGAGCCGCCGTTGCCCAGGATCACCTCATAGCCTTCGGGCAGCGCGAAGAGGTTCCGTACTCCGTCGCGCACCGCGCCGACCAGGTTCTTTACCGGCGCCTGGCGGTGAGATGTGCCGAGGAGCGATGCACCGGTGGCGGCCAGCGCGTCCACCGCCTCCGTCCGCACCTTGGAGGGGCCTGCGCCGAAACGGCCGTCGGCGGGCTTGATGTCAGCGGGAATCTGAATGTCGGCCACGGGCCCGGAGCCTAGTCCCTCCCGCCGCACGGTCGGCAACAGTGTCCGTCGGATGAGACACACACTCCGGTCCGTGGGACGGCTCCGCGCGGACCGCCGACGGGCGCGCGGGACCGCCGGACGCGGGCCGCGTGCTGCCGCCCGGCGCGGCCGGTCGCGCCGGAGGACACGACCGGAGCTTCACTCGCAGGGAGTACGGCGCGGACCGGCCGCGCCGTACTTACGGGTCCGCGGAGTCCGCCGGATTCGCGAGCGGACAGGTCATCCCGTGCCTTCGGAAGCGGGTCCGACGGCGGGAGCGGGAGTGAACCGGACCGGCAGCTCCGAGAGCCCGCGCAGCCACGGCGACGGCCGCGGGGACAGCGCCTCGGCGGGCACGGAGAGGTCGATGTCGGGGAGCCGGTCGAGCAGCACCTCGATGGCCGTACGCGCGACGACCTCGGCGATCTCCTGGGCGGGAAACGGACAGCGGTGCTCGCCGTGGCCGAAGGAGAAGAAGGCGTTGTTCCCACCGGTGAGCGCCGAGCCGTCGGTACGGACCTGCGGGTCGCGGTTGGCGGCGGCCAGACCGAGGAGGAGCAGGTCGCCGGCCTTGATGTGGCGGTTGCCGAGACGCGTGTCGCGGGCGGCCCAGCGGCCGGCGACGTTCTGAGTGGGTGTGTCCTCCCAGAGGACCTCGTTCATGGCCTGGGCGACGCTGTGCCGGCCGCCGGACAGGGACGCGGCGAACCGGTCGTCGGTCAGCATCAGCCACAGCGAGTTCCCGATCCAGTCGGCGGTCGGCCGGTGGCCCGCGGCCATCATCACCACCAGGTCCTGAGCGATCTCCTCGTCCGTGAAGCCGCTGGTGTCGTCGAGCATCCGGGAGGCGACATCCGGTCCGGGACCGGCGGGCTCCTCGGCGTGCCGCTCGGCGTGCTTTTCCACGAGGAGCGCCGCCATCGACTCGGTGAGACGGCGCCGGCCTGCCAGGGCCCGCTCGCGGCCGTCGATCATGTCGTTCAGCGCGGAGACCAGTTCCGGGCCCTGCTCGTCCGGAAAGCCGTAGATCTTCGCGAGGACACGTACCGGGAGCAGCATCGCGTACCGGGCGATGATGTCCGTACCGCCGTCGGCGCAGAAGCCGTCGATCAGCTCGTCGGCGATCTGCTCCGCGTACTGCCTGAGGGCGAAGGGATCGGCCGCCTCCAGCGCGTCACTGATCATCGCGGCGCGCTCGCGGTGCCGTTCGCCGACGGTGTGGAGGATCGAGGGCTGCTCGCGGCCGATCATCGGCAGCAGCGGCCAGTCGGCCGGGAGGCGGTCCCACTGGTTCCACAGCCCGGAGTCGCGGCTGAAGAGCACCGGGTCACTGGTGACCTGGTGCAGCTCGCGGTAGCCGAGGACCAGCCAGGCCGGGACATCGCCTTCGAGGACGACGGGAGCTATCGCGCCGTGGTCGCGCCTCATCTCCCGGTAGAGCTGGGCGGGTTCGGTCTGGAAGCGGGGTCCGCCGAGCGGGGCCGCGCCGGAGACGCCGTGCGCGGGACAGCCGGGTGGCGGGGCGGGCGTGGCGGCCGGTTCCGGCTCGTGGGCCGGTGAGTCGGCCGGTGCGGTCGGCGGCGGTGTGGTCGGCGTGGTCACGGTGCGGTCTCCGGGGTCGTGTCCGCGGCCGGGCCGGCCGCTCTCAGGTCCGCCTCTCTGCTCGCGGACAGGGTGTGCAGATGCTCGACCAGTGTGATCAGTACGTACTTGCTGGACGAGCGGTCCCGTGCGTCGCACTCCACCAGCGGCACGTCCGGCGCCAGGTCGAGCGCCTCCCGGATCTGCTCCTCGGTGTGGACGGGACCGCCGAAGTCGTTGCAGGCCACGATGAAGGGCGTGCCGTGGTGCTCCAGGCGGTCGATGGCGTACCAGGAGTCCGAGAGCCGTCGGGTGTCGACGAGTACGACCGCGCCGAGCGTCCCTGAGAAGAGGCGGTCCCAGAGGAACCAGAAACGTTCCTGCCCGGGAGCGCCGAAGAGATAGAGCACCGAGCGTTCGTCCAGGGAGATCCGGCCGAAGTCGAAGGCGACGGTGGTCGAGCCCTTGGTGCGGAGTCCGTCGAGACCGCCGAGTTCGTCGATGCCCTCGCCCGCGCGGGTCATCGTCTCCTCGGTGTTCAGCGGACGGATCTCGCTGACGGACCGGACCATGGTCGTCTTGCCGACACCGAATCCGCCGACGATGACGATCTTCAGGCCGTTGTCCGCGGTGCCGGCCAGGGCCGGCCGGTCTCCGGAGGCGGCGGTGGTCCCGTCGGGTCCGGTGGGACCGGTGGGCCGTTCAGAGGTTACGGAGTCCAACGAGCACCTGCTCCAGGATGTCGGGATCGGGAAGTCTGTGGGTCGCGCGGGCCGGCCGGGGATGGCGGGCGCTGATCCGGCCGGTGCCGAGCAGATCGGAGAGCATGATCCGGACGATGCCGCCGGGCAGACCGAGTTCGGCCGCTATCTCCACGACGGCCGTCGGTCGCCGGCACATCCGCAGGATCGCCACGTGTTCCGACTGCATGCCCGGCGCCGGATCGCTCTCCGCGACCACCAGCGTCACCAGGTCGAAGAGGCCCGGGTCGGACCGGCTGCGCCCTCCGGTGAGGGTGTACAGCCGGTCGGGAGAGTCGTCCCGGCCCGGCCGGCTCATACCCGTACGCCGCCGTGGTCCTGGGCGGTGGTGCGCGGCGGCGAGGTGAGGTGTTCTCCGAGCTGCTCGACGAGTTCGCTCATGTTGTGGCCGACGAGGCCGACATCGGAGTCCTCGGTGGCGACGACGGCGAGATGAGCGCCGTCCCCGGCCTCGACGATCAGCAGGACACCGCCGTAGAACTCGGTCATGGCGGACCGCACGCCGCCCGCGCCGTCGCCGAACTCGACGGACGCGCCGTGCGACAGGCTCTGGATACCGGCCGCGATGGCGGCGAGTTGATCGGCCTGGTCGACGGAGAGCTCGGGCGTACGGGACAGCTTGAGGCCGTCCCGGGACAGGACGAGTGCGTGGCGTGTGCCGGGCGTGCGCTGGAGCAGGTTCTCCAGCAGCCAGTTCAGCTTCTCGTTGGTGGAGGTGCCGGTCATCGGGGACTGCCTTCCGGGTGAGGGGGGATCGCCGGGTGCGGTGGGACGCGTCGTACGGCCTTGCGGAAGCTGCTGAACCGGGCTGCCGGCGTGACAACGGCCGCTGTGGCGGGCTTCGGAGCCGTGGAGCCGGTGGATCGCGTGGACTCAGCGGCGCCGCGTGAGCGCGGTGTGGACTCGCCGGTGCGGAGCAGCGCGGCGGCGAGGGTGCGGCCGCGGCGGCGCTTGGGCAGGCCGCTCTCGCCGAGCTCGGCGGAGGCGGAGGCGGAGGCGGAGGCCGGTTCAGGAGCCGGTTCGGGAGCCGCCGCGGCGGCCGGACCAGGAGCCGGTGCGGGCTCCCGCGCCGTGCCGGACTCCGGAGCGGGAGCCGGTGTCCGTACGGCCGGCGGCGCCGTGCGCACCTCCGTGACCAGCCCGTGCGGCAGCATCATCACCACTCCCGTACCACCTCGCGCGGACGGCCGGAAAGAGACCGTCAGCCCGTGCTTACGGGCCAGCCGGCCGACGACCGCGAGCCCGAGCCGGGTGCCGGACAGACCGCTGAGATCCGACTGCTCCGTGGAGACGGCGCGCTCGGCGCGGCGGAGCTGGACCTCGCTCATCACCAGTCCGCTGTCCTCGACGGTGATGACGACTCCGGCCGGCACCTCTTCCACATACACATGGACCTCGGCGGTCGGCGGCGAGAAGTTGGCGGCGTTGTCGAGCAGCTCGGCGAGAGCGTGCATGACGCCCTCGGCGGCGTGGCCCGCGATGGCCACCTCGCTCGTCGAGTGCAGCCGCACCCGCTGGTAGCCGCTGATCCGGCCCATCGCGCCGCGCAGGATGGATTCCATGACGATGGGCCTCGCCCAGCGCCGCCCGGAGCGCGCGCCGGTCAGCACGGCGATGGAGTCGGCGAGGCGGCCGGCCTGAGCGGTGCGGTGGTCGAGATGCAGCAGATCGCCGAGGACCTCTTCGTCCGTGTGCCGGTGTTCCATCTCGCGCAGGTCGGCGAGCATGCTCGTGGCGAGGGCCTGCATACGTCCCGCCGCGTTGGCGCAGGCGGAGACGGCGGCCGCGCGGTCGCTCTCGCTGCGGGCGGCGTCGGCCGCCACGCGCCGCGCGTCCGCGACGGTACGCCGGACGTCTTCCGTGGCCCGGCCGGCCTTGGCGGCGAGCTGGTCGAGGCGCGCCGTGAGGACGGCGTTCCGCTCGCGGAGCTGTCTGCCGGCCCACAGAGCGTGGGCGGCGACGGTGACGGCGGCGGTCAGCAGTACGGCGCTCGCGCCCGCGCCCCAGCCCAGCGCGGTCCGTGCCGAGGCGGGTGCGGCGGACACCGCCCAGACGCAGAGAAGGCCGCTGATGGCAGCCGATATCAGCAGGGCCGGTGCGGTCGACCGGAGTGAGGGGCGCAAATCGGCAACCTTGTACACAGGGAGACGGAAGACGGGGTCGGGCGTCGGGACTGCTGTCGGAACAGACGCTCAGGCAGATGCGGGACGGCCCCTGAGACGCGCGGATCTGTTGAATCCTGCTCAAACGGTGGCCACTATATGAGAATTGACGATCAGTTTGGGAGTTTCCTGTTCGCTTTCTTCTGTGTGTGAGGTGTGGCGACCATGGAAGATACGGGAGGCCCCGCCGCGTCGGAGGCATCCTGGGCTTATGGCTGAGCGGGAGACGAAGGCAGCGGCAACAGCGCTCGCGACGGCGCTGAAGGCGGCGGTGCGCGGTGAGGTGGACTTCGGCGCGGCGGCGCGGGCGCTGACGACCATGGACGCGTCCAACTACCGGCGGGTGCCGGTCGGCGTGGTCGCACCGCGCGACGCGGCGGATGTGGCGGCGGCGATGGCGGTCTGCCGGGAACACGGCGTGCCCGTGCTGCCACGCGGCGCCGGGACCTCGATCGCCGGCCAGGCCACCGGCGTCGGTGTGGTGCTCGACCTCACACGCCATCTGCGGTCCGTGCTGTCGGTCGACGCGCGGGCGCGTACGGCGGTCGTCCAGCCCGGCGTCGTACTGGACGATCTGCGGGACGCCGTACGGCCGCACGGCCTGACCTTCGGGCCCGATCCGTCCACACACAACCGCTGCACGCTCGGCGGCATGATCGGCAACAACTCCTGCGGCGCGCACTCGGTGGCGTGGGGCACGACCGCCGACAATGTCCGCGAGCTGTCGGTCACCACCTACGGCGGCGCCGCACTCCGCCTCGGCCAGGGCTGGGACGGCGCGCCGGCCGGACTGCGCGAGCTGGTCGGCCGCGATCTCGCGCTGCTGCGCACCGGCTTTCCCGCCGGACTGCCCCGGCGGATCTCCGGATACGCGCTGGACGCGCTGCTTCCCGAGGCCGGTACGGATCTCGCCCGCGCCTTCTGCGGCAGCGAGGGCACGCTGGGTGTGGTCACCGAGGCGACCGTCCGGCTCGTCGAGTCACCACCGGCGCGGGCGCTCGCCGTCCTCGGCTATCCGGACGAGAGCGCCGCCGCGGAAGCCGCGGCCGGTCTGCTGTCGTACGGTCCGCTGACGGTCGAGGGAATGGCCGAGGATCTGGTGCCGGCCGGACACCGGCTGCCGCGCGGTGGCGCCTGGCTGTTCGTGGAGACCGGTGGTGCCTCTTCCGCCGAGGCGCGGGCCGCCGCCGAGCGGATCGTCCGGGCGGCCGACGCACTGGACGGCACGGTCGTCGCCGATCCGGCCGGACAGCGCGCGCTGTGGCGGGTACGGGAGGACGCGGCCGGTACCGCCACCCGGATGCCGGACGGCAGCGAGGCCTGGCCCGGCTGGGAGGACTGCGCGGTGCCACCGGCCAGGCTCGGTGCCTATCTGCGCGACTTCCGCGCGCTGCTGGCCCAGCACGAGCTGCGCGGCACGCCGTACGGACACTTCGGGGACGGCTGCATCCATGTGCGTATCGACTTCGATCTGCTGAGCGAGGCCGGTGTGCGGCGCTTCCGGCGCTTCTCGGAGGAGACCGCCGAACTCGTCGTCGCGCACGGCGGCTCGCTGTCCGGCGAGCACGGCGACGGACTGGCGCGCGCGGAGCTGCTGCCGAAGATGTACGGAGACGAACTGGTCGCGCTGTTCGGCCGGTTCAAGGACCTGTGGGATCCGGCGGGCGGGATGAATCCGGGCGCGCTGGCCCGGCCGGCCCGCCTGGACGAGAACCTGCGCTTCGCCGTACTGCCGCGCGAACGGGTCGATGTCGCCTTCGGCTATCCGCACGACGGGCCGGCCGGCGGAGACTTCTCCGCGGCCGTACGCCGGTGTGTCGGCGTCGCCAAGTGCCGTGTCGCCGGGCCCGGTTCGGGAGCGGACGTGATGTGTCCTTCGTACCGCGCGACGGGCGAGGAACAGCACTCCACGCGTGGACGCGCACGGCTGCTGCACGAAATGCTCGCGGGCGAGATCGTGACGGACGGCTGGCGTTCGGCGGAGGTGAAGGACGCGCTGGACCTGTGTCTGTCCTGCAAGGGCTGCCGCGGTGACTGCCCGGTGGGCGTGGACATGGCCACATACAAGGCGGAGTTCCTGCACCACCACTACGCGGGACGGCTGCGGCCGGCGGAGCACTACGCGATGGGATGGCTGCCGGTGTGGCTGCGGGCGGCGGCGCCGTTCGCCGGAGTGCTGAACGCGGCGGCGCGGCTGAAGCCGTCGGCGGCGCTCGCCAAGCGGCTGGCGGGCATCGCTCCGGAGCGTACGATCCCGCGGCTGGCTCCGGAGACTTTCGGACAGTGGCTGCGACGGCACCTGGGAAACCGGACGGGTGTCTTCCAGCAGGGCCGCTCGGCCGTCCTGTGGCCCGACACCTTCACGGAGCATCTCTCGCCGTCGGTGGGACAGGCGGCGGTACGGGTGATGGAGGCGGCCGGTATCGGCATCGTGGCGCCGCCGGCCGGCCGGGCCGGCCGGCTCTGCTGCGGGCTGACGTATGTCTCCACGGGCCAGCTCGACCGGGCGCGTACGGTCATGCGCCGGACGCTGGACCGGATGGAACCGCTGCTGGACCTGGGCCTGCCGGTCGTCGTCCTGGAACCGAGCTGCGCGGCGGCGCTCACCACCGACCTGCCGGAACTGCTCGGCGACGACCCGCGCGCGGCGCGCCTGGCCGCGTCCGTACGGACCTTCGCCCAGACCCTGGAGGAGTGCGCGCCGGACTGGCGGCCGCCGCGCCTCGACCGTCCGGTGGCCGGCCAGACACACTGCCATCAGCACGCCGTCCTGGGCGACGCGGCCGACCGCCGGCTGCGTGAACGTGCGGGACTGACCGGCGAGTTGAGCGGCGGCTGCTGCGGCCTCGCGGGCAACTTCGGCTTCGAACGCGGCCATTACGACGTATCGGTGGCCTGCGCTGAGGACCAGCTTCTGCCGTCGGTGCGCGCGGCGGTGCGCGGACCGGTGCCCGCCGAGCTGTTGGCGGACGGCTTCTCCTGCCGTACGCAACTGGACCAGCTCGGTGGCCACCGGGCCCGGCATCTGGCGGAGGTACTCGCGGAAGGGCTGACGGATGGGCCGGAGGAAGAGCCGGCGGATGGGCCGGCGGGGCGGCGCGAAAAGCACTGAATCCGGCGGCCGGCCGGTGACGCCGGCCCGGTCCGACGAGAGACCACATAATCTGCCCACCGCCGAGAACCGCCCAAACCTCGATTTCATTCTTTTCCGATCCTCCGCCTCAGGAATAGGAAGAAATTTCTGGTTATGTTGGTTATGTCTCCTTTTGTATTTCGCTGTGGAGCCGCGCCGCGCCGGGCCGATAAAAGCTGTTGTCGTCTCGCGTTCTGATCGTTATGATAATTTCGCGATTTCCTACCACAGCTAGGGGATAATCATGGGTTTCCTGCGCAAAATCGTCACCGCCGCGGTTTCTTTGCCGCTGGCCGCCACCGCTGTCATCGCAATGGCTCCCCAGGCGAGCGCCGCCTCCGGTCCCGCTTGTGGTGGTAACTGTCTTGTCTTCACCTACAACAGCAATATCGCGGGCTCGCGGACTTATTTCTGGGGCAGCGATGTGCCCGATCTGGCGTCGTACACCTTCCTGACCTCGGGTGCCGGTCAGGGGCAGGCGCTCAAGAACAACGCGGCCGCCGCGCTGAATGATTCTCCGGACCCGTCGACCATCTTCTTCAACAGCAATTATGGCGGATCCTGTGACACTCTCGGCTGGTACACGATAGCCGACCAGTTGCACAACACGTACAACAACAACGCGTCCTTCAGGCTCGGCTACAGCAATTCGAAGTGCTACCAGTTCAACTGACAGACAAGCCGCGGCCATGCCGAATCGACATTGTCGTGCAGGCATGGCCGCGCGCGTCCCTATTCTCGCGTGGTAGGCACTGGAGCAGCACACAGGTGAAACAGCACAGAATCCCGGCCGTCCCGCGGCGACGCCGGTGGCCGCTCGCGGTGTACGCGCTCGCTCTGGTCGCCCTCGCGGGCTGCACCGCCGAGTCAGATGTCCGCGCCGCCACCACCGCCACCGGCGAAGCCAGGCCAGAAGCGTCCACCGGCGAAGCCAGGCCAGAAGCGTCCACCGGCGCGGCCTCGCCGGCGGAGTCCGGCGGCGCGGTGGACTACACATTCCGTCTTCCCATCGCGAAATATTCCTACTCCGACGCGCAGAGCGCCGCGATCGCGGCCGCCGAGAATGTGCTGACGGAGCGATGCCTGCGGAAGTACGGCATAGAGTTCCGGGTCCCTCCGGTGCCGCAGCGGACCGGAATATCCGATCGGCGGTACGGGCTGTCGAGCGCCGCCGACGCGGCCCAATACGGCTACCATCTGCCGCCGGACCTTCCGCCGTACAATCCCACGCAGGGTCTCGCCGCCGAAGAAGCCGCCGTAATGAACGGTGCACCGGGCGGTCCCACGGCCGGTAAAACTCTCACCTATCGCGGAATGAAAGTCCCCGCAGGCGGCTGCCGATGGGAAGCCGCTCGCTCACTCGCGGCAGGACATGAGGACAGAAAAGCGGCCGCGGTGGCGGGCAACATCGCCAATGAAAGCTATCAGGTGTCCATCAAGGACAAGAGAGTCCAGGATGTCACACGCGAGTGGTCGGCCTGTATGAAGAGTCGCGGCTTCACTTACTCAAGCCCCATGACCGCGCTGGGCGACTCGAAATTCCTTGAGCAAGAGATGGCCGACCACGAGACCGCCACCGCCGAGGCGGACATCCGGTGCAAGAAGGAATCGGACCTGCTGAACGTCTGGTTCTCCGTCGAGTCGGAGATCCAGAAAGCGATGATCGCCAAACAGTCGAAAACACTGGACAGGCTGAGCGACCTTCATCTGGCGAAAGTGGCCGCGGCCCGGAAAATCACGGCCGGTCATTAATCACGGCCGGTCATTGGAGACACCGCCGATCGCGAGACCTGTCCTTTCCGCTCCTTTCCGCCTCTCGCCTGTCCGGGGCCGTCGAAGGCTGGTCTCGCCGGTTGTGCCGCACACGATCCCGGCCCGTACAGGCTCTTCGCCGATCGCTCCCGTCCCGGAGCCACACCGGCGCCGCTTCCGGCCGGGCCCGGACACAGGACCGCGCGCCGGGCGGCCGAGGCGCCGGACGCCGCGCCGAACCGGGCCGCTGTATGCAATCGCCGCGCCAACTCTCCGTCCTCGGCCGGCGTATCGCGGTCCGAACTCGCGCCACCGCCGCGCGCGCCACACTGAGACCCGACAGAAGGAGACGCGATGCCACCGAGGAAGGCGCCCACGGCGCGGCAGCGCCGATTGGGCGCTGAGCTACGCAAGATGCGGGAGCATGCCGGCTTCGCGCTCGCGGAGGCCGCGGCGTTGCTCGGCACGGACCGCACCACTGTCAGCAATACCGAATCCGGGCGGTTCGGTGTGAGCGGCGGACGGGTACGCGCCTGGGCCGACCAGTACGCGTGCGCCGACACGGCCTATGTCGACGCGCTGGTCCGGATGGCCGAGGAACGCGGCAGCGGATGGTGGGAGGAATTCCGTGGCGACCTCTCCAGCGGCGCGCTCGACCTCGCCGAACTGGAGCATCACGCCGTCGCGATCCGGGCGGTGCAGATCATGCATATGCCTGGTCTGCTCCAGACCGAGGATTACGCGCGCGCCGTCTTCGCCGAAGCCGTACCGCCGCCGAACGCCGCGTATCTGCGGCGGCTGCTCGCCCACCGGCTGAAGCGCCGCGAGGTACTCGACCGGCCGGATCCGCCCGCCTGCACATTCCTGATCCATGAGGCCGCGCTGCGGATGGAGTACGGCGGCCGAGACGTGGCCCGTGGACAACTCAACCATCTTGTACGGGAGTCGGACCGAGACGGTGTGACGGTCCGGGTCATCCCGTTCGCGGCGGGCGGTTTCCCGAACGCCAGCAGTTCGACACATTATGTCTACGGACCCGTGCCGCAGCTTGACACAGCACAGATGGAGACTGCGAACGGGTCAGCGCTCCTGGATGCTGAAACGCGCCTCATGAACTATCGGGCAGTGCTGGACCGCACCGAAGAACGGTCTCTTGATCCGCGGAGTTCACGAGACTTCATTCATGAAATCGCCCAACAAGTATGAAGGCGTGGGAAAATGGAAATTCAGTGGCGGAAGTCCTCCCGGTCCTCGGACTCCGACGGCAGTAACTGTCTGGAGCTTGCGGAGCAGGGGGGCGAGATCCTGATACGCGAGAGCGACAACCCGGATGTGATCATCCGTACGACCCGGGTCAAACTGCGCGCCTTCCTCGGTGGTGCGAAGCAAGGCGAGTTCGACGATCTGGCCTGAGTCGCCTCGCTCGCTTCGGGCGGTCCCGTCGGCGCGGGACGGGGCCGCCACGGGCGCCGCCACACGGCTGGTGGCCGTGTGACGCGCTCAGTGGCATCCGTTCAGTCGTTCTGAGAAACGCTCAACGTCTTGGGCGCTGCTGTCCGACTCCGGACAGGGCGACCGGACAGGGCCTGGCGGACAGCCCCTAGCGGACGTGGACGAAAACGGGGTTCGAGTAGAACCACAGGTCGTCCCAGGGGCTCTCCAGGCCGTCGGCGAGCGGCTCGGCCTCGTCGGTGTTCGTGCCGCGCACGCGGGCGTAGAGGTCACCCTCCACATCGCGCAGGGTGTGCCGGATGACGTACTCGTTCTTCTGCTTGTGCCAGTCGCGCGGGCCGAACCGCGCCACCACCTTCGTGGTCGGGTTGGTGTCGCTGTCGAGGTTCGCGCTCGGGCCGGTGATCTGGCCGACGATCAGGTCGACGCGGCGCACCTGCGGACGGTCGCCGTTGGCGTTCTTGCCCTCCAGCGGCTTGAACCGGATCTCGATCTCGACGTCGGTACGGTTGCGACGGCTCACGGTCAGCGTCTCGCCGACGGCGGCGTCGTGGCCCTGGTTGCTCGCCGTGAGGTCGAGGCTGGTGATCAGATCGCCGGTCCCGACCCAGATCCGCCCGTTGCGCAGCCCGTCCATGATGTCGGCGTAGTCCTGCCTGGCATGCACATACGTCTTGCTGTACTCGCCCGGCCAGAAGTCGGAGCCGCCACGCGTCCAGTGGACGTGTGAGTCCGAGGTCGCGGTGATCCACCAGCGCCGGCCCTCGCCGAGCAGCGAGTCCCAGAGCCCGCCGACGCGAGCCGTCATCTGGTCGAAGCCGCCGTGGGTCGGGTAGTTGCCGTATCCGCCACGGTCGCCACCGTTGAGCGGGCCCGCCTGATGGCCGGGAGCACCTTCGAAACCGACGTAGATCTCCGGCGCCGCATTGTTGCCGTTGCGGAACTCCCGGGGAGTGTCCTGCCCGTAGACGCCGAGACCGGGCGCCGACCGCGAGGCGTGGTGGGCGATCACCAGCGGCTTCTGCCGCATGTCCTTCGCCGCCTTCAGGAACTCGATCATCTTGGCCTCGGTGTCGCGGCCGGGATCGGCGGGGAAGGGGTCGTTCTTGGCGAAGCGCCTCTCCAGCTCATAGAGCTGCTGCGCCTCGTCACGGTGGTGCGGAATCATCAGTGTGTGATGGTCCAGAGCCGGAGCGTCGAACTCCATGCCCCAGAACTGGAGGACCTCGGGCACGAGCGTGCGCGAGCGCAGGAGGTCGGGATATGCCTGCTCAAGGTTCACCTTGGAGTGCGTCGGCCCGCCGTGGTCCGTGCACATCGCCCAGGTGAGGCCGAAGTTCTTGGCCATGATCGCGTTGGTGACGATCGGATAGACGGCGTCGCCGCCCTTCTGGAACGTCGGCGGGTTCGTCGACGTGTCGAACGAGCCGCTGTACTCCGAGTGCACGTGGTGGTCACCGGCACGCCACACGCGGTTGCGGGACTCGCCCGGCTTCGCCTGCTTGCGGTCGTCCTCGTCGTGGGCCCACGCCGTGCCGCCGCCCACCAGCGGGCTCGCCGCGGCCAGCGTCGCGCCCACACCCGCGTACTTGACCAGCCGGCGCCGCGAGATCGCCGACTGCTCAGGATCTTCGCTCGTCTTGTCCTTCTTCACGGTGAAGCCTCTCTGCCAACTGCTGACCGGGGGGTGACCGCCGAGTCTCGAAGGACAACCGGAACGGGACGTGAACAGAGACCGGGACGACAGAGAACAACGCACTGCGGCGCCCGGATCCGCCTGCCTGGTCTGGCGCTCCGCCGGAATCTGTGGCAGCGAACAGGACCGGCCGCCCGCCGGCGTGAACCACCCGGACGGGCGCCGCGCTCCCCGCGCCTGCGGGGCTGCTACGACGCGGAAGTTTCCGGGGCGTTGTGATGGCGCCCGGAGCTCCGGGCGATGTCAGAGGAGGTGCGCGGCCCGGGAAGCCGGCAGGCTCACCGTGGGCATGACCTCGCGGGCCTGGTCCATCAGCGTCCCGTCGGCCAGGGTGAACCGGCCGACGTGCAGACGTTCGTGCCCGTACATCGTTTTGCCCAACTCGCTTGTACCGTCCAGCTCCAGCGACCACGCCGCGTCAGGCAGCTCCAGCCGGCCGGGTTTCGGCACGCTGCGCCCGCTCCAGCCCACACAGATCAACCAGCACGCTTCGGCGAACCCGGCGCCGCCGGCTGATCCGTACAGCCGCGTCGGCTGGTGCCGGGCGGCGATTTCTCGCAGCTCACGGGGCCGTGTGGAAGTCAGTGCTCACCCTGTGGAACGTACCGTTCTGGCGACGTCAGCGGCCGGGACCGTGTGGTGCCACGCGGCGTCCCGTACCTGGCAGGCCGCAACGACGGTGGCTGGGTCGTCGTTGAGGATCACGCCAAGGGTGGTGTTGGCCTCGTCGAACACGAATCGCATGACGATACGTGAGTCGAACAGCCAGAAGTCGAAGTCAGGCAGGCCGCGTTGTGCCGCGTTCGTACGGTAGAGGATGCGGATGTCCTCGCCTGCGGCGATGTTCCCGGGTGCTCGCGCGAGCAGGAACCGCTGCCCTTCCGTGGGCGGCTCGTCGACGACGCGGACCCGCTCGAACCGCTTTCCGGCCGCGGTCTGCACCGCTACGTTCTGCCTCCATGAATCCGGCGGGTCGTGGCTGACGTCCTCACCGTTCTGCCAGCGTGCCCAGTTTGGGCTGCGGCGGTCGGAGGCGTAGCCGCTGCGGGTCTCCAAGCGCCACGCGGTGTGCTCGAACTCGCTGAAGAGCCGGGCCGCCTCGGCAAAAGGGATCAGTCCGGGCACGTGCTACTCCTTGGGTGCGAAACGGGTGAGCAGTTCACGCGGAATGCGGACGAACGTCTCGCGTTCCTTGACGTCTCGCAACTGCGCGAGGGTCTGGGCATGTGGATCCAGGATGCGACGGACGGCCAATCCGCGACCGAGGATTGCGGATGATCGCGGAAGTAATGACAACGCCTTTAGTCGCGCGCAGTAGTGGCGAGGCGGGCGTCGACGCTCGTGCGCGTGGAGCATCGCGGGGGCCCAGGCGGTGTTTCACGGCGTGCGGCCGGAGCCGTAGCGTAGGCGCGGAAGCGGGTCGTCCAGGTGCAGTATGTTGGATTGTCTGTCCAATAAACTGTACTGGTCTGGCGAAGTGGCCAGTCCGTCGAATGGACCTGTTCAATGAGGTGGACCGCACCAGTCCGGTGCGGTTGACCAGTCCAGTGGGATGAACCAGGGGAGTCTTCGGTGGAAGAGCCGCGCACCACTACCGCCGCGGCCGCCGTCTCGCTGCCGGAAGCCGCCGGGACCGCGGAGGGCGGTGCCGTTGGTGTCGCCGGTGCCGCCGGTGCCGTCGCTCCCAAGCGCGCTCTCGGCCCCGTCGCCCTCGTCGTCGCCGGCGCGCTCTCCGTACAGTTCGGCGCGGCCGTCGCGGTCATGCTGATGCCGCGTACCGGAGCGCTCGGTGTGGTGTCCGTGCGGCTGGCGCTCGCGGCGCTCGTGCTGCTCGCGGTCTGCCGGCCGACCCTGCGCGGATACTCACGCGCCGACTGGGGGACGGTGGTCGCCTTCGGTGCGACCCTCGCCGCCATGAACGGCCTCTTCTACCAGGCGGCCGACCGTATCCCGCTGGGCGTGGCCGTCACTCTGGAGGTCCTCGGCCCGCTGGCGCTCTCCGTGATCGTCTCGCGCCGGCTGGTCAATCTCCTGTGGGCCGGTCTCGCGCTCGGTGGTGTGCTGCTGCTCAGTGGTGGCGGCTTCGACCGGCTCGACCCGGTGGGTGCGGCGTTCGCGCTCGGAGCGGGCGCCATGTGGGCGGCGTACATCGTCTTCAGCGCCCGTACCGGCAGGCGTTTTCCGCAGGCGGACGGTCTGGCGCTGGCGATGGCCGTCGGCGCGCTGCTCGCTCTGCCGCTGGGCATCGTGGAATCCGGGTCCAAGCTGGTGGTGCCGTCCACGCTGGGGCTGGGCCTGGCGGTCGCGGTGATGTCGTCCGTCCTGCCGTACACGCTCGAACTGCTCGCGCTGCGGCGGCTGCCCGCCTCGACCTTCGCCGTCCTGATGAGTCTGGAACCGGCCATCGCGGCGACCGCCGGATTCCTCCTGCTGGACCAGGCGCTCTCCGCCACCGACGCGCTGGCGATCACGCTCGTCATCATGGCGAGCATGGGAGCCGTACGGACCCAGGTGGGCAGGCGGACCGGCGGCCGGACGGGCACGCGCACGCGCGGCTGGACGGCCCGGCGCACAGGCGCGCGGACGGCGAAAAAGTAAAGCAAGCATGCTTGCTTGTTTCTCCGGGCGCTGCCATGCTCCGGGACACGCACACCGCCGTGTCCCGAGGGGAGCGCACCGTGTCCGACCCTGCCGCAGTGCTCGACGATCTGCGCGGCGAGAGCGAGGAACTCGACCGGTTGGTGGGCCCGCTCCCGCCCGCTCGCTGGACCCTCGCCACGCCGGCTCCCGGTTGGTCGGTCGCTCATCAGATCGCTCATCTCGCCTGGACCGACGCTGCCGCGCTGCTCGCCGTGATCGACGCGGAGGCGTTCGCGCCGCTGGCCGGAAGGGCCCTCGCGGCCGCTGACTCCTTTGTCGACGAGGGCGCGGCGGCCGGCGCCGTGCTTGCGCCGACCGAGCTGCTCGACCGCTGGCGGGACGGCCGCGAGCGGCTCCAGCGCGCGCTGCGCGAGGCACCGCCCGGCGCGCGCTTTCCCTGGTTCGGGCCACCGATGAGCGCCGCCTCGATGGCGACCGCGCGGCTGATGGAGACCTGGGCGCACGGCCAGGACATCACCGACGCGCTCGGTGCCCGGCGCGAGCCGACCGCGCGGCTGCGGCATGTCGCGTGGATCGGCGTACGGGCCCGTGACTACGCGTATCTCGTACGCGGCGAACAGGCGCCGGCCGAGCGGTTCCGCGTCGAACTGGCAGGCCCGGCAGGCGAGTTATGGGTGTACGGCCCCGAGGACGCGGCCCAGCGAGTGACCGGTCCCGCACTCGACTTCTGTCTGCTGGTGACCCAGCGGGCGCACCGCGCGGACCTCGCCGTACGGGCCGAGGGCGCCGACGCCGACCACTGGCTGGACATCGCGCAGGCCTTCGCCGGGCCGGCGGGCGCGGGCCGGCCGGCCAAGGGCGCCTGATGGCCGCCGACCGGGCCGGAGTGCTGCGGATCGGTAATGCCTCCGGTTTTTACGGCGACCGCTTCGACGCGCTTCGGTCCATGCTCACCGGCGGGCCGCTGGACGTCCTGACCGGGGACTATCTCGCCGAACTGACCATGCTCATCCTGGGCCGGGACCGGTTGAAGGACCCGGGCGCCGGCTACGCCAAGACATTCCTGCGGCAGTTGGAGGAAGGGCTCGGGCTCGCGCGGGAGCGAGGTGTCAGGATCGTCGCCAATGCCGGCGGGCTGAACCCGGCCGGACTCGCCGCCGCCGTGCGCGCGCTGGCCGAGCGGGTGGGTGTGCCGGTACGGGTCGCGCATGTCGAAGGCGACGATCTGCTGGCGCGCGGCGGCTGGCGGGACGGTGTTCTCACGGCCAACGCCTATCTCGGCGGCGCCGGAATCGCCGCGTGTCTGCGCGCGGGCGCCGATGTCGTCGTGACCGGACGCGTCACGGACGCCGCGCTGGTGACGGGCCCGGCCGCCGCCCACTTCGGATGGGGCCCGGACGATCTCGACGCGCTCGCGGGCGCGGTCGTCGCCGGGCACGTACTGGAATGCGGCACGCAGGCGACCGGCGGGAATTACTCCTTCTTCGGCGAGCACCTCGACACGCGTGACTTACGGCGGCCCGGTTTTCCGCTCGCCGAGATCCACGCGGACGGCTCGGCGGTCATCACCAAACACGACGGTACGGGCGGGGTCGTCGATGTCGGCACGGTCACCGCGCAGCTTCTGTACGAGACGGCGGGCGCCCGGTACGCCGGGCCGGACGTGACGGCCCGCCTCGACACCGTACGACTGGCGCAGGACGGTCCCGACCGGGTCAGGATCTCGGGCGTACGCGGCGAGCCGCCGCCCGCCTCGCTCAAGGTCGGGCTGACCCGGATCGGCGGCTGGCGCAACGAGGTCGTCTTCGTCCTCACCGGTCTCGACATCGACGCCAAGGCCCGGCTGGTGCGCGACCAGGTGGAGGACGCGCTGAGCGCGCGGCGCCCGGCCGAGGTCCGCTGGGAGCTGGCGCGTACGGACCGGCCGGACGCCCACACCGAGGAGACCGCCTCCGCGCTGCTGCGGCTCGTGGTGCGCGACAGTGATCCGGAGGCGGTGGGACGGGCGGTCAGTGGCGCGGCGATCGAGCTGGCGCTCGGCAGCTATCCGGGCTTTCATGTGACGGCTCCGCCGGGAAAGGGCGCGCCGTACGGGGTCTTCGAGGCGGTGTTCGTCGACGCGTCGGAGGTGGCCCATACGGCGGTGCTGCCGGACGGGCGGCGGATGGCGGTGGTGTCCTCGCCGTGTACGCGAGACCTCGAAGCCGTCCCGGTGCCTCCGCTGCCGGAACCGCTGCCTCTCGGGTCCTCGACCAGGACCGCTCCGCTGGGACTGATCGCGGGCGCCCGCAGTGGCGACAAGGGCGGAGACGCGAATGTCGGAGTGTGGGCCAGGAGCGAGGACGCCTGGCGATGGCTGGCCCATGAACTGACGGCCGCCAGATTCCAGCAGTTGATTCCCGAGAGCCGGGATCTGACCGTAGTCCGTCATCTCCTGCCGAACCTCCGCGCGCTCAACTTCACCGTCGAAGGGCTGCTCGGCGAGGGCGTCGCCGCCCGGGCCCGGTTCGACCCGGGGGCCAAGGCGCTCGGCGAGTGGCTGCGCGCCCGTCATGTGCCGCTGCCGAAAACGCTGTTGCTGGAAAACCGGCGCCAGGTCCCGGTGCCCACAGTCCCGTTGCCCGAAGCCCCTTTGTCCAAAGACCCGTTGAGCAAAGCCCCCCGGTCCAACGGACCGTTGGCCAATGCCCCGTTGACCACAGCACCGGCGGACCCGTTGTCCAAAGCCTCGCTCTCCGAAACCGGCGCAGATATCCCGGAGGTCCCGCTGTGACCGTGCTGTCCTCGGCCCTCGATGTCACCTCCTCCGACTACACCGACCACCGCGAGGCCATGCTCGCCAAGCTCGCGGCGCTCGACACGGAGCATGCCAAGGCCCTCGCCGGCGGCGGCGAGAAGTATGTCGACCGCCATCGCGCGCGCGGCAAGCTCCTCGCCCGTGAGCGCGTCGAGCTGCTGCTCGACCCCGACACGCCGTTTCTCGAACTGTCGCCGCTCGCCGCCTGGGGCAGTGACTGTCCCGTCGGCGCGTCGATCGTCACCGGCATCGGTGTGGTCGAGGGCGTGGAGTGCCTGATCACCGCCAACGATCCGACCGTGCGCGGCGGCGCGTCCAATCCCTGGACGCTGAAGAAGGCCCTGCGCGCCCATGAGATCGCGTACGCCAACCGCCTGCCGGTCATCAGCCTCGTCGAGTCCGGCGGCGCCGATCTCCCGTCCCAGAAGGAGATATTCATCCCGGGCGGCGCGCTCTTCCGGGACCTCACACGGCTCTCCGCCGCCGGAATCCCGACCGTCGCGGTCGTCTTCGGCAACTCCACGGCCGGCGGCGCGTATGTGCCGGGCATGTCCGACCACACCGTCATGATCGAGGAGCGGTCGAAGGTCTTCCTCGGCGGACCGCCGCTGGTCAAGATGGCCACGGGCGAGGAGAGCGACGACGAGTCCCTCGGCGGCGCCGGGATGCACGCCCGTACGTCGGGTCTCGCCGACCACTTCGCGCTGGACGAGCAGGACGCGCTCCACCAGGCGCGCCGGATCGTCGCTCGCCTCAACTGGCGCAAGGCGCACGCCGATCCGGGCCCGGCCGAGCCGCCGAAGTACGACGAGGACGAGCTGCTCGGTATCGTCCCCGGAGATCTCAAGATCCCTTTCGACCCGCGCGAGGTCATCGCCAGGATCGTGGACGGCTCGGACTTCGACGAGTTCAAACCGCTGTACGGACCGAGTCTGGTGACCGGCTGGGCCGAGCTGCACGGATATCCGGTGGGCGTGCTGGCCAACGCCCAGGGCGTGCTGTTCTCGGCCGAGTCGCAGAAGGCCGCGCAGTTCATCCAGCTCGCCAACCAGCGCGACATCCCGCTGCTCTTCCTGCACAACACCACCGGCTACATGGTCGGCAAGGAGTACGAACAGGGCGGCATCATCAAGCACGGCGCGATGATGATCAACGCGGTGTCGAACTCCAAGGTCCCTCATCTGTCGGTGCTGATGGGCGCGTCGTACGGCGCCGGGCACTATGGCATGTGCGGCCGCGCCTACGATCCGCGCTTCCTCTTCGCCTGGCCGAGCGCCAAGTCGGCGGTGATGGGAGCGCAGCAGCTCGCCGGTGTGCTGTCGATCGTGGCGCGGGCCTCGGCGGCGGCGAAGGGACGGCCGTACGACGACAAGGCGGCCGAGGACGACGCGGCGCTGCGCGCGATGGTGGAGCGGCAGATCGAGTCGGAGTCCCTGCCGGTGTTCCTGTCCGGGCGGCTGTACGACGACGGTGTCATCGACCCGCGCGACACCCGTACCGTCCTCGGCCTGTGCCTGTCCGCCATCCACACCGCCCCGGTCGAAGGCGTGCGGGGCGGCTTCGGCGTCTTCCGGATGTGAGGTCACCAGATGCCACGGATGATCGAGTCGCTGCTTGTCGCCAACCGGGGCGAAATCGCCTGCCGGGTGTTCCGTACGTGCCGTGAGCTCGGTGTCGCCACGGTCGCGGTGTTCTCCGACGCCGACGCGGGCGCGCTGCATGTGCGGGAGGCGGACACCGCCGTACGGCTGCCGGGAGCCGCGCCCGCCGACACCTATCTGCGCGGCGATCTGATCGTGCAGGCGGCGCTCGCGGCGGGCGCGGACGCCGTGCATCCCGGATACGGCTTTCTGTCGGAGAACGCGGAGTTCGCGCGGGCGGTGCTGGACGCGGGTCTGGTGTGGATCGGGCCGCCGCCGGAGGCGATCGAGGCGATGGCGTCGAAGACGCGCGCCAAGAAGCTGATGGGCGCGGCGGGTGTGCCGCTGCTGGCGCCGGTGGACCCGGCGACCGCCGGCGCGGCGGATCTGCCGCTGCTGCTGAAGGCGGCGGCGGGCGGCGGCGGCCGTGGCATGCGGGTCGTGCGTGAACTCCGCTTCCTGGCGGCCGAGATGACGGAGGCCACGGCGGAGGCGCGGTCCGCGTTTGGTGACGGTGAGGTCTTCGCGGAGCCGTATGTGGAGCACGGCCGCCATGTGGAGGTGCAGATCCTCGCGGACGCGCACGGCACGGTCTGGGCGCTCGGCACGCGCGACTGCTCGCTGCAACGACGCCACCAGAAGGTGATCGAGGAGTCACCGGCTCCGGGCCTGCCGGACGAGTCGCGTGCCGCGCTGCGTGACGCGGCGGTGGCCGTGGCCCGCGTGGTCGGCTACCGGGGCGCGGGCACGGTCGAGTTCCTGATCGACGCCGACGGCCGTCCGTACTTCCTGGAGATGAACACCCGCCTCCAGGTCGAACACCCCGTCACGGAAGAGGTGTTCGGCCTGGATCTGGTGGCCCTGCAACTGTCCGTCGCGGAGGGCGCCGCGCTTCCGGCGCGGCCACCGGCCGCGCACGGCCACGCGGTGGAGGCCCGTCTCTACGCGGAGGATCCAGCACGGGACTGGGCACCTCAGACCGGCACGCTGCACACTCTGGAGGTCCCGGCCGGCCGCCAGGACCACCGCGCCGGGCCACGTCTGCGCGTCGACACCGGTTACACCGGCGGCGACACCATCGGTGTGCACTACGACCCGATGCTGGCCAAGGTCATCGCCTGGGCTCCGACCCGCGCCGAGGCCATCCGCCGGCTCCGGTCCGCGCTGCTGCGGGCCCGGCTGCACGGACCGGTCACCAACCGCGAGCTGCTCGTACGGTCGCTGTCCCATCCGGACTTCCTGAGCGGCCGGGCCGACACCGGGTTCTACGAGCGGCACCTCGGCGCGCTCACCGCGCCCGCGCCCGGTGAGCGGTTCGCCGCCATCGCCGCCGCCATCGCCGACGCGGCCTCCCGGAGCCGCCGCGCGAGCGTCCCGGCGCGGCTCGGTGGCTGGCGCAATATGGCGTCGGCGGCGCACAGCAAGACCTACGGCGAACACGAGGTCCGTTACCGGCTCACCCGGGACGGATTCGATGTCGAGGCGGACGGTGTACGTGTCATCGGCGCCGCCGCCGGAAACGCCGCCGGCACCGCCGCCGCTCCGGGCCGGATCGGCCTCGACATCGACGGTGTCGTACGGCACTTCGAGGTCACCGTCCATGGCGGTGAGGTGTATGTGGACAGCGCCGCCGGCTCGTACCGGCTCGTCGCCCGGCCCCGCTTCACCGACCCGCGCCGGAGGACCGAGCCGGGCTCGCTGCTCGCGCCGATGCCGGGGACGGTCGTACGGATCGCCGACGGACTGGCCGAAGGCGTCGCGGTCACGGCCGGGCAGCCGCTCTTCTGGCTGGAGGCGATGAAGATGGAGCACCGCGTCACCGCGCCGGCCTCCGGCACGCTCACCGCGCTCCACGCCGTCCTCGGCCGCCAGGTCGACGTCGGCACCCTGCTCGCCGTCGTCACCGGCACCACCGCTGTCACCGGCACCGCCGCTGTCACCGGCACCGCCGCTGTCACCGGCACCGCCGCTGTCACCGACGCCGCCGTCGTCACCGATGCCCAGGAGGAACCGCAGCCATGAGCAGCAGCACCCTCATCGACACCGAAGAGCACCAGGCACTGCGTGCCGCCGTCGCCGCACTCGGCCGGCGGCACGGGCGCGGTTACGACCGGGAGACTCTCTGGCGCGAGGCCGGGACGCTCGGCTACCTCGGAGTGAATCTTCCCGAGGCGTATGGCGGCGGAGGCGGCGGTATCACCGAACTCTCCATCGTGCTGGAGGAGTTGGGAGCGCAGGGCTGCCCGCTGCTGCTGCTGATCGTGTCGCCCGCCATCTGCGGCACCGTGATCGCGCGCTTCGGCACGGAGGTCCAGAAGCGCCGCTGGCTGCCCGGGCTCTCCGACGGCTCACTCAGCATGGCCTTCGGCATCACCGAGCCCGACGCCGGCTCCAACTCGCACCGGATCACCACCACCGCCCGGCGCGACGGCGACGGCTGGACACTGAACGGCCGCAAGGTCTTTGTGTCCGGCGTCGACATCGCCGATGCCACGCTCATCGTCGGCCGCACCGAGGACACGAAGACCGGCCGGCTCAAACCCTGTCTCTTCATCGTCCCGCGCGACACCGAAGGCTTTCTGCGGTCGCGGATCGACATGGAACTGAACGCCGTGGAGAAGCAGTTCGAGCTGGTCCTCGACGATGTACGACTGCCTTCGGAGGCGCTCGTCGGCGACGAGGACGCCGGACTGCTCCAGCTCTTCGCCGGCCTCAATCCCGAACGCGTCATGACGGCCGCCTTCGCTCTCGGCATGGGCCGGTACGCGCTCGGCAAGGCCGTCGAGTACGCCAGGACCCGGCAGGTGTGGCAGCAGCCCATCGGCGCTCACCAGGCCATCGCGCATCCGCTCGCCCAGGCCCATATCGAGCTGGAACTCGCCGGCCTGATGATGCGCAAGGCCGCGCATCTCTACGACGCGGGTGACGACACCGGCGCCGGTGAGGCCGCCAACATGGCCAAATACGCGGCGGCCGAGGCCTGTGTACGGGCCGTCGACCAGGCCGTACACACGCTGGGCGGCAACGGCCTCACGCGTGAGTACGGCCTGGCGTCCCTCGTCACCGCCGCCCGAGTGGCCCGGATCGCGCCCGTCAGCCGCGAAATGATCCTGAACTACATATCCCACCAGTCCCTGGGTCTCCCCAAGTCGTACTGAGACAGGCGATTCTGACCGTCCACATCGCGTCGAAGGGATCGTCATGGTGTTCCACAGTGAGTACGCGGATGTCCCAGCCGTCGACCTGCCCATCCACGAGGCCGTGCTCGGCCGCGCCGCCGATCACGGCGACGCCGTCGCGCTCGTCGACGGTACGAACGGCACCGGTGTCACCTACGCCCAGCTCGACACCTTCCACCGCCGTGTCGCCGCCGCCTTCGCCGAGGCGGGCGTGCGCAAAGGCGACGTCCTGGCCCTGCACAGCCCGAACACCGTCGCGTATCCGGCCGTCTTCTACGCGGCCACCCGCGCCGGGGCCTCGGTCACCACTGTCCATCCGCTGTGCACGGCGGACGAACTGGCGACCCAGCTCCGTGACTCCCGGGCCCGCTGGATCGTCACCGTCTCGGCGCTGCTCGACGTGGCCCGCCGCTCCGCCGAACTGGTCGGCGGCATCGAGGAGATCTTCGTCTGCGACCGGGCGGAGGGACACCGCTCGATCCTCGACATGGCCGGCTCCACCGCTCCCGACCCGGACATCACCATCGACCCGGGCGAGGACATCGCGGCCCTGCCGTACTCCTCCGGCACCACCGGCGTCCCGAAGGGCGTCATGCTCACGCACCGCTCGATAGCCACCAATCTGGCGCAGCTCGAACCGGTCATGCCGATGGGTCCCGGCGACCGGATCCTCGCGGTTCTGCCGTTTTTTCATATCTACGGCCTGACCGCGCTGATGAACGCGCCGCTGAGCCATGGCGCGACCGTGGTCGTCCTGCCGCGCTTCGACCTCGACCAGTTCCTCGGTGCCATCGAGAAGTACCGCGTCAACGGCCTCTATGTCGCGCCGCCCATCGTGCTGGCCCTCGCCAAACATCCGGCCGTCGCGCAGCACGACCTGTCCTCGCTCACCTATGTGCTCAGCGCCGCCGCGCCGCTCGACGCCCGGCTGGGCGCGGCCTGTTCGGCCCGGCTGAACCTGCCGCCGATACGGCAGGCGTACGGCATGACGGAACTGTCACCCGGCACCCATGTCGTGCCGCTGGCCGCCGCCGATCCGCCACCGGGCGCCGTCGGCAAGCTCCTGCCCAGCACCGAGATGCGCATCGTCTCCCTCGACGACCCGGACCAGGATCTGGCACCAGGAGCGGACGGTGAGATCCTCATCCGAGGCCCGCAGGTCATGAAGGGCTATCTCGGCCGTCCCGACGCCACCGCCGACATGATCGACGCCGAGGGCTGGGTGCACACCGGCGATGTCGGCCGGGTCGACGACGACGGATGGCTCTTCGTCGTGGACCGCGTCAAGGAACTGATCAAGTACAAGGGCTTCCAGGTCGCTCCGGCCGAGCTGGAGGCACTGCTGCTCACGCATGAGTCCGTCGTGGACGCGGCGGTGATCGGCGTCCACGACGACGACGGCAACGAAGTGCCGAAGGCCTACATTGTTCGACGGCCCGGTGCCGGAACACTCGGCGAGAGCGACATCATGGCGTTCGTCGCCGAGCGCGTCGCTCCGTACAAGAAGGTCCGCCGGGTCGAATTCATCGGAGGCGTGCCGCGCGCCGCCTCCGGCAAGATCCTCAGACGTGAGCTGAGGGACCGTGAACAGAGGCACCGCGAGAGGGAGAACACGTGACGCTGGTCGCCACCGCACACGAGCGGGGCATCACCACTCTGACCCTGGACTCGCCGGCGAACCGCAACGCTCTGTCGGCGCGGCTCGTCGGCGCACTCGGCGACGCTCTCGCCGGCTGCGGCAAGGCTCCCTCCGTACGGGCCGTGCTGCTCGCTCACACGGGCGGCACCTTCTGCGCGGGCGCCGATCTCAGGGAACCGGCGAGCCCGTACACCTTCGTCGCTCTGATGCGGCAGATCGTCGAACTGCCCAAGCCGGTCGTCGCGCGCGTCAGCGGCCATGTCCGGGCCGGCGGCCTCGGGCTGCTCGGGGCCTGTGACATCGCGGTCGCCGACCGCGCCTCGGACTTCGCCTTCACGGAGGTACGGATCGGAGTCGCGCCCGCCGTGATCTCGATGCCGCTCCTGCCGCGCGTCGAGCCGCGCGCGGCGGCCCGGTACTGCCTCACCGGCGAGCGGTTCGACGCGGACCGCGCGGCGGCCGCCGGACTGATCACCGAGGCCGCCGACGATGTGGACACCGCGCTCGCGCCGGTACTGGACGGACTGCGCAGAGCCTCTCCGCAAGGGCTGGCCGAGTCGAAGAAGCTGCTCACGGCCGGTGTGCTGGACGCTTTCGACCAGCACGCCGAGGAGCTTGTCCAGCGCTCCGCGTCGCTCTTCGTGACGGCGGAGGCGCGCGAGGGCATCACGGCGTTCATGGAACGGCGGGACGCCTCATGGGTGCGGTAGCCGCGCCCAAGCAGGACCGCAGCCGCGCCACCCGCCGGCGGCTGCTGGAGGCCGCCGTGGCCTGCCTCGCCGAACACGGCTGGGCGGGCTCCACGGTCTCCGTCGTCGCCGAGCGGGCCGGTGTCTCGCGCGGCGCGGCCCAGCACCACTTCCGGACCCGCGAGGACCTGTTCACCGCCGCTGTCGAGCATGTGGCGGAGGAGCGGTCCTCCGCTCTGCGCGCTCTGGTCCCGGCCGGACCCGCGCACCGCCGGGAGGCGGTGGAGGGCATCGTCGGCCTCTACACAGGACCGCTGTTCCGGGCCGCGCTGCACCTCTGGGTCGCGGCCTCCGACGAGGAACAGCTTCGGCCCCGTGTCACCGAGCTGGAAGCCCGGGTCGGCCGCGAGTCGCACCGGACAGCGGTGGCGCTGCTGGGCGCGGACGAGTCCGTCCCCGGCGTACGCGAGACGGTGCAGGGTCTGCTGGACATGGCGCGCGGCCTGGGGCTGGCGACGCTGCTGACGGACGACACGCAGCGGCGCGAGCGGGTGGTGGCGCAGTGGTCCCGTGTCCTGGAAGAGGTGCTGGGCTGACACCGGCGCCGCCTCCGGTCACGCCGGACGCGGCGCCGCGCCACGCGGTTCGGTGCGAGACGCGGATCAGTGCGAGATCTCGCCGTATCCGTCGACCTCACGCGGATCCCGCGTCCCGGGACCGACATAACGGGCCGACGGACGCACCAGACGGCCCGTGCGCTTCTGCTCCAGGATGTGCGCCGACCAGCCTGCCGTACGGGCACAGGTGAACATCGAGGTGAACATGTGCGCCGGGATCTCCGCGAAGTCCAGCACGATGGCCGCCCAGAACTCCACATTGGTCGCCAGCACCCGGTCGGGCCTGCGCGCGTGCAGCTCCTCCAGCGCGGCCTTCTCCAGGGCCTCCGCCACCTCGTACCGCGGCGCGCCCAGCTCGCGCGCCGTGCGGCGCAGCACTCTGGCCCGCGGGTCCTCGGCCCGGTACACGCGGTGTCCGAAGCCCATCAGCCGCTCATTGCTGTCCAGGGCCTGCTTGACGTACGCCACGGCGTCTCCGGTGCGCTCAATCTCCTCGATCATGCCGAGGACCCGCGAGGGCGCGCCGCCGTGCAGCGGCCCCGACATCGCGCCGACGGCGCCCGAGAGCGCGGCGGCCACATCGGCGCCGGTCGAGGCGATCACCCGGGCCGTGAACGTCGACGCGTTCATGCCGTGCTCCGCGGCCGACGTCCAGTAGGCGTCGACGGCCTTCACATGCTTCGGGTCGGGCTCACCGCGCCAGCGGATCATAAAGCGCTCGACGACCGTCCGCGCCTTGTCGATCTCCCGCTGCGGGACCATCGGCAGTCCCTGGCCGCGGGCCGACTGCGCGACATACGACAGGGCCATCACGGCGGCGCGCGCGAGATCGTCGCGGGCCGTCGCCTCGTCGATGTCGAGGAGCGGTTTCAGGCCCCACACGGGAGCGAGCATCGCCAGCGCGGACTGCACATCGACACGGATGTCGCCGGAGTGGACCGGGATCGGAAACGGCTCGGCCGGCGGCAGACCGGGATTGAACGCGCCGTCGACCAGCAGTCCCCACACATTGCCGAAGGAGACCTGTCCCACCAGGTCCTCGATGTCGACACCCCGGTAGCGGAGCGAACCGCCTTCCTTGTCGGGTTCGGCGATCTCCGTCTCGAATGCGACGACACCTTCGAGGCCTGGCACGAAGGAGGGGTCGAAGTCGGACATCAGGCGGCTCCTCATGATGTGTGCGACGGGTCTTGCCGGTCTGGTCTCCCCGGTGATGCCCCGAACGGCGACTGGTCACCCAACCGCCCGGAGGCAGGAACGATATCCGCCGGTGTACGAAGGCCACAGTGGTCAGGCCATAGATTTTGGCGGGTTCCTCTGATGCGGGGAAGCGTGATGTCCGGCACACTGCCGGACTTCATCGGTGCGGGATTAGCGGCACTCAGTGCCGGGCAAACTCGGCCCTACGGCAGGATGGGCCCGTGCCTCACAAGATCCCGGACCCCGCCGCCATGCGCGAGCAGTACCGTGCGACTCCGCTGCTGGAGTCGGACCTCGCCGCCACTCCCATGGGCCAGTTCGCCCGCTGGTTCGCGGACACCACGGTCTCGGGCCTGCACGAGCCGAACGCGATGGTCGTCTCGACGGCCACCGCGGACGGCCGCCCGTCCTCCCGCACGGTCCTGCTGAAGCGGTACGACGAGCGCGGCTTCGTCTTCTTCACGAACTACACCTCCCGCAAGGGCCGCGAGATCGAGTCGAACCCGTTCGTCTCGCTGCTCTTCCCGTGGCACCCGCTGGCCCGCCAGGTCATCGTCACGGGCACGGCGGCCCGCGTCGGCCGCGACGAGACGGCCGCGTACTTCCGCACCCGTCCGCACGGCTCCCAGCTCGGCGCCTGGGCCAGCGACCAGTCCGCGCCGATCGCCTCCCGTGAGGACCTGCTCCACCGCTACGACGAACTGGCGGCGCGCTATCCGGAGGCGGAGCAGGTGCCGGTGCCGCCGCGGTGGGGCGGCTTCCGCGTCACTCCGGAAACGGTCGAGTTCTGGCAGGGCAACGAGAACAGGCTGCACGACCGGCTGCGCTATGTCCGCGAGGACGGCCCGGACGACGAGCCCGGCGAAGGACCTGAAGGACCTGAAGGACAGGCCTGGCGGGTGGAGCGGCTCAGCCCGTAAGGCCGCCGCTGCCGGCGCGGTACGGGACCGGCGCGGTACGGGACCGGCGCGGAACGCGGACGACCCGCGGGCCATGGTCCCTCCGGAGAGGGAGCCGGCCGGACATACCGGCGGCCCGCGGGTCGGGTGACTGCTTGGGATTTCGGCCTTCGACCGGCCGAGCACTGCGAAGAGTGCGACAGCGAGCCGTTAGCCCGCAGCCACCTCACTTGTCCGGACTGAATACATCTTCCGGATCACCTCCTTTCGGTGTGCGTCACACGTTAGGCGCCGCTCCGGCACCGCTCAAGTCAATTTCGGAAGATATTAACGATCCTCTTCCGCGCCTCCTCCGGACCGGCTCCCGGCTTCCTCCGAGCCCTCCGACCGGCCTCCGACCGGCCGCTGACCGGCACCAAAGGTGTTCCGACGAGGTCCGGAACGGGGTCGCACTCAGCCGCTCCCCGGCGCACTCGCCCGCCCCCGGTGCGGCATGTGCGCGCTGGGCAGAGAATTGTTCGAGGCAACGATTTCGGGGAATCTTGTGTGTGCCGTGTCACGTTCAAGTTCAATGACCGGACGTGCGTGAGCACAGGCGGAGACGTCCTGCAGGGGGTGCCAGATGAGTGCTTCTCGGAGCAAGACCACCAATGCTCCCGGGCCGGACAAGCCGGGACCAGAAGCCGGTTCCGAGGCTGTTTCCGGGGCCGAGCGGGACGGCGCCGGGGCCGATCTGCTGGCGGCTCTGCTCGACGGTATGGACGCCGCGCTCTGCGCGTTCGACGCGGACGGCGTGATCACACACTGGAACCGCGAGGCGGAACACGTCCTCGGCTGGTCGGCCGAGGAGGCCGTCGGACGCCACGGCTTCGCGGGCTGGGCCGCGCGCAGCGCCGACGCCGACGAGGTGCAGGCGCGGCTGATGGGCGCCATGGACACGCCGGGCCGGCAGGTGGACGAGTTCGCGCTGCTGCGCAAGGACGGCGGCCGGGTGCTCGTACGGACCCAGTCGGCCGGGATGCGCGGCACGGACGGCAAGCCCGCCGGTGTCTACAGCGCGTTCAGCGAGGTGCACGCGCAGATCGATCTGGAGCGGACCATCGCGCTCAGCGAGGCGCTGTTCGAGGAAGCGTCCTGGGGTGTCGTCCTCGTCGATGTCGATCTGCGGCCGACCGTAGTCAACGGGCACGCGGCGCGGGCGTTCGGCGCCGGACGCACCTCGGTGCTGGGACGGCCGCTCGGTGAGCTGCTGGCCGGAGGCGTCGAGGAGCTGGAGGCCGCGCTCCACCATGTGCTCGCGGAAGGCGCTCCGAGGTCGCCGGCCGAGCTGTGGGTGACGGTCCGCACGGCGGACGGTGACAAGCGGCGCTGCTGGCGCAGCGGCTTTCTGCGGCTGGCCTCGCCGCTGGCGGAGGAGCCCGTGCCGCTGGGTGTCGGCTGGATGTTCCAGGACGTGACGGAGTCGAAGCTGGCGACGCAGGAGGCGGACCGGCTGCGGTTCCGCTCCAGGCAGCTCCACCGGGCCGGACGGACCGCCGCGGAGTGCGAGGACCCGATGGAGGCGGCGACGGTCTATCTGGACTTCGCGCTGGCGGGCTTCGCGGACCACGCGGTGATCGATCTGGTGGCGGGAGAGGGTCCGGCGGGTTCGTTCGGATCGGGAAGAGAGACGCCGGTACGGCTGATCCGCGCCGTGGCCACGCCCTCCGGCGGCGGATCGGGCCCGAGCGCGCAGATCCAGGGCGGCGGTATACCGGTGGGATATTCGGCCGGGCATCCGGCGCTGCAGGCGATGGACCGTATCGGCTCGGTCCGCGCGAGCGCACCGGGCTCGGCACCGTCTCCGCCGTGGGCGTCGGCCCGTCAGTGGCCGCAGGACTCGGTGCACGCGCTGTGTACGGTGCTGCGCTGCCGGGGCCGTTCGCTGGGTGTGGTGACCTTTCTGCGCGGAGCGAGCAGGGCCGCGTTCGAACGGCCCGACGCGGTGTACGCGGAGGATGTGACCATTCGCATGGCCGCGTCCCTGGACCTCTTCCGGGCCCTGCCGAACGGCTGAGGCGACGGCTGATTGAGCGCCTGGCCGGGCCGGCGGCGGCGGAGCCGAGGCCCCGCCACCGCCGGCCTGTGGTGACCATGGTCACCGGGACCGTCAGGGCGCTCCCGCCGTGTTCCGTCCGGCCTTCGGAGGCTCCGGGAGACGCACCGCCGCCGGCGGCAGCAGCCTGACCGGTTCCGTTTCCGCGTCGTTGTGGCGCAGCGCCCAGTTCTCCAGCGCGATACGGCACGCGTGGTCGAGGTGGCGCAGGCCCGACAGATCCAGTTCGATGGGACGGTCCTTCGGCAGGTCCTCCAGTTGTTCCATGAGACGGGGCAGGCGCAGGAATGTCGCGTTGCCGGTGATGGACACCACCAGCCGGCCGCCGGTCAGTTCACGCACGTCGAGGTGGGAGTGCGAGATATCCCAGGCCGTCTTGACCACCGCGAGCAGCAGTCCCAGGACCACTCCCTCGAAGAGATTCGTGACCAGGACCGCCAGCGCCGTGACACAGAGGACCACCGCCTCGCCCCGGTGCTCCCGCCACAGCGGAACCAGGTCCTTGACGGGAACCAGCTTGCAGCCTGCGTGCACCAGGACGCCCGCGAGCGCCGCGAGCGGGATGATCCCGATCGCGGCGGGCAGCAGGGCCGCGAACAGCAGCAGCCACAGACCGTGCAGGATCCGGGACGCCTTGGTACGCGCTCCGGCCTGGACATTGGCGGCGCTGCGGACGATGACGGCGGTCATCGGCAGTGCGCCGAGCGCACCGCAGACCGTGTTTCCGACGCCTTGCGCCACGAGTTCCTTGTTGTAGTCGGTGCGCGGTCCGTCGTGCATCCGGTCGACGGCGGCGGCGCTGAACAGACTCTCCGCCGAGGCGATCAGGGCGAAGGCCAGCACACTGCCGACGGCGGCCACGCCCGCGAGCTGTCCGAAGTCCTCCAGGCCCGGCGGCCTGATCGATTCCAGCAGCCCGCGCACCTCGACCTTGGCGACGGGCAGATCCAGCAGCACGGTGGCGCCGGTGGCCAGGGCCACCGCGGCCAGCGGTCCCGGGACCACGCGAAGCCGGGCCGGCAGCCTGGGCCAGAGCACCAGTACGGCCACCGTCCCGGCGCCGATGACGAACGCGGTCAGCGTCGTACCGTCCGAGACGATCCCGCCGGCCAGGTCCGGCAGTCCGGCGATCTTGCCGATTCCGCCGGAGGGCTGCGCGGTGTCCGCCATCGCGTACACCTGGCCGAGTACGAGGACGAGGCCGATGCCGGCCAGCATTCCCTGGACCACGGCGACCGAGATCGCCCGGAACCAGCGGCCGAAACGCAGTGCTCCGAGAATGAGTTGCAGCAGTCCCGCCGCGAGCACGATGGCGCCGAGCGCGCCGGCGCCGAACTCGTTGACGGCTTCGTACACCAGCACCGTCAGACCCGCGGCCGGTCCGCTGACCTGAAGCGAGCTGCCGGGCAGGAAGCCCACGACGAGTCCGCCGACGATACCGGTGACCAGGCCCAGTTCGGCGGGGACTCCGGAGGCGACCGCCACTCCCACACAGAGCGGCAGAGCGACGAGAAAGACGACGAGTGACGCGAGCAGGTCGCGCCGCAGGACACGTTTGTCCTTCAACAGGGAGAGCATGAAGGGAGTTCCTAGCTGTGCGGTCCGCGAGCGGACGAGGGGTGAGGAGTGTTCGGTGCCGAGGCCGCTGTCACAGCGGTCTGAACTCCCCGCCCAGCTCGGGCCGGTGGACGCTGATCGCGCCGGTGTCGACTTCGTAGTACCAGGCGTGCAGAGAGAGCCGCCCGTCGGCGAGGCGCTCCCTTACGGCGGGATATCCGCGGAGTGTGTCGAGCTGCGCCGCGGCGTGGTGCCGGACCGCGTGGGCGAGGCCGCGGGACGCGGGCAGCGCGGAGACACCGAGATCGAGCCAGCCGCGCACGGCGGGCACGGCTGACAGGTCGTCACCGCGGACCAGGGCGCCCACGGCACCGCAGTGGGAATGCCCGCATACGACGAGGTCGCGGACGTTGAGCACACGCAGCGCGTACTCGATGGTGGCGGCCTCACCGCTGGGCCGTTCCGCGTCGTAACGCGGGACGATGTTGCCCGCCGTGCGCAGCTCGAACAGCTCGCCGGGACGGGCGCCGGTGATGAGGGACGGGATGACTCGGGAGTCCGAGCAGGTGATGAAGAGGGCTTCCGGTGTCTGGCCGGCCGCGAGCTCGCGGAACTCCTCGGGGCGTTCCGCCACTTGGACGGAGAAGGAACGGGCGTTGTCGATGAGTGACTTCATGATGGCCTGCCTCCTGCACTCCCGGGCTCGCCGGGGCGCGGTGTGGTCGGGTCAGTGGGGGATGAACGACGCTGCGAGAGCTGTGAGAACTGCGAGGACTGTGAGGATTGCGGAAAGCGGGATGCGGACATCGCGGGATGTCCATGGGCGCCGTGCGGGCATCACGTCCTGCCGGGTCGCGGCAGTCGAGGGAGGCCGGCGGGCGGCTGCTGTGCGGTCGTCCGTGCGGACCGGTCAGACGGCGGACGTCCGCCGTCTTGCGCCGGACTCGCGGTTCGGTCGGAATCTCACTGCTCGCCCTTTCCGTCTTTTCCGGTGCCGCCATCCGCGTGTGATGCCTTTCGGCGCGGACCGGTCACTGTGCGATGCGGCATACGGCGCTTTTGTGGGCGCGGTAAGCCGTCAGCTCCGATGGTGCGGCACCGCAGCTTCCTCTACTTTGCCCGAACATTACCTTCAGGTGAAAGATCAAAATTCCGCCAAGTGGTCCTTTGATGACGCAAAGTAGCGGTTGGAAGGCGTACGTACGGTCGAGGCCCTCGGTAAGGGTTCCCGCAGGCCCCAGCCGTCGCTCCGGCCACTTCCGTCACGTCGGAGGGTTCGGCGGCTTCGGTTGCTACGGCTACGTGGGCCGTCGTGATGTCGTGATTGTTATGGTGCCGCGATTAATACGATTATTTCTTCGAAATTAATGGCGATAGAAGATGCGGTCGCCGTACTCGGTCATCACCCGGCGGTTCCACTCGGGCCCGCCGTCGACATTGCCAGACCGCAGCAGCGGAGGCTCGATGCCGCGCTCGACGAGTTCCTCGGCGGCGGCGGCCATCATCGCCTGCATCAAGGCGCTGGTGACGACCGTGGAGGCCGGCGCGAACGGCGCCTCGATGCCGTCGGCCGTCAGCTCCGCGTCGCCCACCGCGATCCTGCTGTCGAGCACGATGTCGCAGTGGTCCTTGAGATAGGTCCCGGTGAGATGCCGGGAGCTGGTCTCCGTCGCGTACGCCACCGAGGTCACACCGATGACCTTCAGTCCCAGCTCTCGTGCCTTCATCGCCATCTCGACGGGCAGGGCGTTCCGCCCGGAGAGCGAGATGATCACCAGGACGTCTCCCGGTGCGGCGGGGCTGGATTCGAGCACCGCGCTCGCCAGGCCGTCGACCCGCTCCAGCGCGGAGCCGAGTGTGGCCGGCATGACGTCGACGCCCACCACTCCGGGCACGGCGAGCAGATTCATCACGGCGAAACCGCCGGCCCGGTAGACGACGTCCTGCGCGGCGAGCGAGGAGTGCCCGGCGCCGAACGCGAAGAGCCGGCCGCCGGCTGCGACGGCGCCGGCGATCGCCGCACCGGCGGCTGCGACGTTCGCGGACTCCTCGTCGCGCACGCGCTCCAGCAGACTGATCGCGGCATCGAAGAACTGTCCGGCCAGCTTGCTCTCGCTCATCGAGGAGCCTCCAGAGTGGGGGAATGTCGGTGACGCGGATCACGTTGAGGTCTGGACCATTGCTCTGTCAATACAACTACCCGGCGGCTTCCGGCGGCGTCGTTGTCGTCGGGGGAGGGGGCCCCGGCTCCGGCGCGGCACGGTTGTCAGCGCTATGCGTCAGAATTGGTACAGGGCCAGCGCACGATTATTCGAGGGGCACGTATGTCCGGACTGATCGACACGACGGAGATGTACCTCCGCACCATCCTTGAGCTCGAAGAGGAAGGCGTGGTCCCGATGCGCGCCCGGATCGCGGAGCGGCTGGACCAGAGCGGGCCGACCGTCAGCCAGACCGTGGCCCGGATGGAGCGCGACGGTCTGGTGCAGGTCGCGGGCGACCGGCATCTGGAGCTGACAGAGGAAGGGCGCAGGCTGGCGACACGCGTCATGCGCAAGCACCGGCTCGCCGAGTGTCTCCTGGTCGATGTGATCGGCCTGGAGTGGGAGCAGGTGCACGCCGAGGCGTGCCGCTGGGAGCATGTGATGAGCGAGGCGGTGGAGCGGCGGGTGCTGGAGCTGCTGCGCCATCCGACGGAGTCGCCGTACGGCAACCCGATCCCGGGGCTGGAGGAGCTGGGCGAGAAGGCGGAGGCCGACCCGTTCCTCGACGCCGGGCTGGTGAGCCTGTCCGAGCTGGATCCGGGCTCGGAGGGCAAGACGGTGGTGGTGCGGCGGATCGGCGAGCCGATCCAGACCGACGCCCAGCTCATGTACACACTGCGGCGCGCGGGCGTGCAGCCCGGGTCCGTGGTGAGTGTCACGGAGTCGGCCGGCGGGGTGCTGGTCGGAAGCAGCGGCGAGGCGGCGGAGCTGAACGCCGAGGTCGCGTCGCACGTCTTTGTGGCCAAGCGCTGATCCCTGGCTGAGCGCTGATCTCCGGCCGGGCGCCGCTGTCCGGCCGGGCGCTGATTCCTGGTGAATGGTGAAGCGCTGAGCGACGGGCGGTGCGGCTCCGGCGCTGTGCGGGGCCCGGGTCCGGAGGTCAGGACGGGCGGTCCGCGGAGCGTGGGACCACGGAGGAGGCCGCGTCCGGAGTGAGCGTGCCTTCCGGGCGGAACGGCCCCGGCCGGGGTGCGTCGCGTGCCAGGCTGGTGCTGAGGCGTATGACCTGAAACGTCGGCCGGGCTCCCGAGCCCACCGGGGGAGGGGGCCGGCCATGCTCCTGCGCGGCTGTACGCACTGTCTGTCGCTCGCGGGAAACGACCCGCGGTGCCCGAGCGGGCCCTTTCCTCCGTGCGGGCCCGGCCGCTCGCGGCGGGCCGGCTCGCCGCGCCGCCCTCCGCGGCCTCTTCCGCCGCCGTACGCCTCGCACGAGGAAGGCTCCGGTGCCTCGCGGCACCGGAGCCGGTCCTCCCCTTTGCTGACCCGGAGCCCCGAGCTCCCAGGGTCAGTCCCCTCGGACCGTCATCCCCGAGCGGTCCGCCTCCCGGAGAAGATCTCCCCTCGGTCGCGTGTGGCAATCCTTGTGAGTGGTCACTCGAACGAGCGGTGTTACGCGCGGAAAGCAGGTTTTCGAATAAAGGTTCGATAGTCTGGTGTGGCCGGATGCACCGGAACCGACTCCAGCGGAATCCGGCCCGGCCACTCAGGACCGACTCGACCACTCAGGACCGAAGGGGGTGCCGGGACACATGACGCGGTGCGTTGAGGTGACCGGAGCGGACGGCATACGTCTCGCTGCCTGGGAATTCGCCGATCCGTCCAGGCGGAGCGGGCAGACGGAGCGGCCCTCCGGCGTCCTTCTGCTGCACGGGCTCATGGGCCGGGCCTCGCACTGGGCTCCGGTGGCGCACCGGCTCGCCGAGCGGCACCGGGTGGTCGCGCTCGACCAGCGAGGTCATGGCGCCAGCGACAAACCGGCGGAGGGGCCGTACACCCGAGAGGCGTATGTCGCCGACGCGGAGGCCGCGGTCGAACAGCTCGGACTGGCGCCCGTGACACTCGTCGGCCACGCGATGGGCGCGCTCACCGCCTGGCAGCTCGCCGCCAAGCGGCCCGATCTGGTCCGGGCCCTGGTCATCCACGACATGCGGGCGTCGGCGCTGGGCGCGGCGTCCCAGCGCGAGTGGGAGGACTGGTTCCGCACCTGGCCCGTCCCGTTCGCGACGCTCGCCGAGGTGCGGAAGTGGTTCGGCGAGGACGATCCCTGGACCGAGCGGCCCACTCCGGCGCGCGGCGAGTTCTTCGCCGAGGTGATGGAGGAGCACGCGGACGGCTGGCGCCCGGTCTTCTCGCGCCGCCGGATGCTGACGTCCCGGGCGACCTGGGTCCACGACGCGCACTGGGAGGAGCTGGCCCAGGTCGAGTGCCCCACCCTGGTCGTCCGGGGCGTCGACGGAAAGCTGGGCCGCGCGGAGGCCCAGGAAATGGTCAGAGTCCTGCCGCGCGGCCAGTACGCGGAGGTGACCGACGCGGGCCACCTCGCGCACTACGACCAGCCGGAGGCGTGGAGAGCGGCGATCGAGCCGTTCCTGGACGGCGTGCTGACGTCCTGAGCGCGACGGGCTCTCCGGCGTCAGCCCTTGCTGACCGCGGCCAGGATCTCCGGCAGGCGCCGCGCGACCTGCGGCGCCGCCAGCCGCAGACCGGCCGCGGTGAGCAGGGCGCCGTACACCGTGCCGACCGGAAGCAGCAGCCAGGACCAGTCGTCGGCGCCGGAGAGATGGAGCCAGACCGTCAGCACGATCAGCGGCGCGCACAGCAGGGCCGCGCTCACCATGCCGCCGAGGACCGAGATCCAGGCGAGACCGGCCTGTCCCGGTGCGACGTTCTTGTACGCGCTGTCCTGCGGGATCGAGTACGGGAAGCGCGCCGAGGCCACCGCGCCGGTCGCCAGCATCGCGCCGAGCAGCGCGAAGGACAGCCCGAGCCCTTCCGGCAGCGCGCGCCAGCGGCCCAGTACGGCCGCCGTGAGGACGGTGACCAGCGCCGCGTACGGCAGGGTGATCACCAGCAGAGCCGCCGCCCGCGCGCGCAGTTCGAGATGGGCGTCCCGGGTCGTGGAGATCGTCTGGGCCACCATCCAGAAGGCGGAGGTGTCCTGGCCGAACTGGTTGTACATCTGGATGCCGAGCATGCCGGCCGCGAAGCACGCGACGTAGATCGTCCCGTTCCCCTGGAGCGCGTTGAACAGCGGCACGATCAGGCCGACGGCCAGCGAGGTCACCCACGCCGCCTTTGTCTTCGGGTCACGCCACACATAGCGCAGACTGCGCCGCATCACCGTGCCCGTACGTCCCTCGGGCAGCAGCCGGTCCAGGCCCGACGCCGACTCCTTGCGGGTCGGTTCCGCCGCTCCGAGCGTCGAGCCGTCCGGCGCGGTCATCAGCTTCACCAGCGACCGCTGCCACGCGTACAGCAGCGCCGCCAACGCGGCCACGGACAGCAGCAGTTGCAGCACGGCCCGGCCGTACGCGCCCTCGCTCGCCGACTCCACCGCGCCGATCGCCGACGCCGGCGGCAGCCACCGTACGACCCGCGCCGCCGGGACGAGCTCCGCGAGCCCGCCCGCGACGCCGAGCCGCTGCACACCGAAGTTGACGACCTGGACGCCCACCGCGACCACCAGCCCGCTCAGGACGGCCAGATCGCGGCCCTTGCGTGAGCTCAGCAGCCGGACATTGGCCGTCGCGACGGCCCGCGCCAGCGCCACACACACCAGCAGGACCAGCGGTACGGCGATCACCGCGACGATCACGGACGCCACGCCGTGCGCCGTCGCCACCGCGGAACCGACCAGCAGACAGAGCGTGAACAGCGGGCCGATGCCCACCAGCGACGCCACGAGCAGCGCCCCGATCAGCGGGCGCGGCCGCAGCGGCAGCATCACCAGCCGGGTCGGGTCCAGTGTCTCGTCACCGCTGGGAAAGAACAGCGGCATCACGGTCCAGCCCAGCGCGAACACGGCGCTCAGCAGCACGATCAGCGCTCCCGCGTGATCGGTTCCGCGCAGCAGGACCAGACCGAGGAACTGGCCGGCCGCGATGAGCAGTGTGACGGCCACGGACGCGATGTACGCGGCTGTACGGCCCGACGACTGCCGCAGCCCGTTGCGCAGCAGAGAGAGCTTCAGCGATACGAAGACAGGCGTCAGCGTGGCGGTATCGGCGACGGGCGTCAGCGTGGCGGTACCGGCGGCCGTGCCCGCGCCGGGGCCGGTGTCCGCGGAGGTGTCCGGGGCCGTGTTCACCGGGCGCCACCGAGCCAGTCCAGGGATTCGCCGGTGTCGCGGCCCTGAGCGCCGACCAGCTCCAGGAAGGCGTTCTGCAGCGAGGTCGCCTCGCCGCGTACCTCCGCGAGCGTGCCCTGCGCGCGGATACGGCCCGCCGCCATCACCGCGACCCAGTCGCACAGCGACTCGACCAGTTCCATCACATGGCTGGAGAAGACGACGGTCGCGCCGGAGCCCGTATAGCGCTCCAGCACTCCCCGGATCGTCTGCGCGGACACCGGGTCGACTCCCTCGAACGGCTCGTCCAGGAAGAGCACTTCGGGGTTGTGCAGAAGAGCCGCGGCGAGCCCGATCTTCTTCCGCATACCGGTCGAGTAGTCGACGACCAGCTTGTGCTGGGCGCCCGCCAGGTCCAGTACGTCGAGGAGCTGTGTGGCCCGCTTGTCGACCTCGGCGCCGGGCAGCCCCCGCAACCGTCCGGTGTAGCCGAGGAGTTCACGTCCGGAGAGCCGTTCGAAGAGGCGCAGTCCTTCCGGCAGGACACCGATCCGCGCCTTGACCTCGGTGGGGTCCCGCCAGACGTCGTGTCCGGCGACCAGCACCCGCCCGTGGTCGGGCCGCAGCAGGCCGGTCACCATGGACAGAGTGGTCGTCTTGCCCGCGCCGTTCGGCCCGACCAGACCGATGAACTGGCCCGCGGGCAGCTCAAAATCGATGCCGGCGACAGCGATCTGCTCACCGAAGCGCTTCCACAGCCCTTCGACGCGCACGGCGGGCGCGGCCCGCGCCGGCGTGCCGGCCGGTATCCGGCCCACCGTCTCCTGGTCCGGCTTCCTGTCCCCTGCCTGGTCCGGCATGCGCACTGCCTTTCGGTGTCCCGTCGTGTCCCGTTCGGTCAGGCCCTGCCCGGCACGGCGCCGGACAGAACCTACGCGGACCACCTTATGTACGGCGGGTCCGGACGGCCTCAGGTACGGCGGATCCGGGACAGCGCCGAGATGTGCCGGGTCCGCGCCGCGACGGCGTCCCGTCCGCACGCGTACGCCAGCGGGCTGATCAGCTCGTCCGCGCCCGGCAGCCAGCGGTTCGCGGGTGTGGGCCGGCGGACCCACTGCACCGCGCCGCTCTTGCCGATCCGCGTCGGCGGCGCCGCCACATAGTGCCCCTCGCCACGCGCGAACAGATCGAGCGCCATGGGAGTCCAGCCGAGCCGCCGCAGCAGACCGCCGACCTTCGGCGCTCCGCCGGGCAGCACGAAGAACAGCATCCGCCGGTTCGGAGTGCAGGCCACCGGGCCGAGCGCCATCCGCATCCGCTCCATCCGGGCCAGCGCCAGAAAGCCCGCCGACTCCGGTACGTCGAGCGCGTCGAAGGCGCGTCCCGTCGGCAGCAGAATCGACGCCCGGGGATGCCTCGACCAGAGCACGCGCGCCGTGTCGCCGCTGCCGGTCGCGTGCGACGCCCAGTCGGACCTGGCCGCGTGGGCTCCCGGCAGCGCGCAGTCGGACCGGCCGCACGAGCACACCTCTCCGCCCTCCACCGGCTCCAGCCAGGTGCCGGGGAAAACGTCCCAGTGCCGTTCTTCCGTGTACCGCACAGCGCTCTCCAGCAGCAGGGAACCTCGCTGCCTGGGGATGCGCGCGGCCTCCGTGACTCCGATGGTCTCTTCCACGAACAGCACAACTCCCGCCGCCACCACGGGTTACGGGGTCCCGGCGCCGCACGGCGGGCCCGGTTCCGGCATACGGGGCGCACGGATGCATGGACGGGGGCGCGCACGAACGGGTAACGCGGTTAGCGGGTAGCCACCCTCGGGGGTCCGACACGATGTGGACAGCGCGCGGCCCAACCCGGCCGCGCCGAACGTCACTTCCGAAAAAACCTCGAATACTTCAGTTGTCGCCGAACATGCGCATTCTTCGTATATCTGCCGGGCAGTGATCACTGAGCTGATTACTGCGGCCACAGGGGGTTCCATTGGCAGCCAGGCCTCT
Source organism: Streptomyces sp. AK02-01A (assembly GCF_033795305.1). Taxonomy (NCBI): domain Bacteria; kingdom Bacillati; phylum Actinomycetota; class Actinomycetes; order Kitasatosporales; family Streptomycetaceae; genus Streptomyces; species Streptomyces sp. AK02-01A. Next base: position 10,927 of record NZ_JARBAE010000042.1, on the reverse strand, counting down.
CGTCGCGCGCCAGCCGAATGAACGGCTCCAGGCGCTCATCCAGGAAGCCGGGTGTTCCAACGCCGGGCTCGCCCGACGAGTCAACATGGTGGGGGCGGAGCGAGGGCTCGACCTGCGCTACGACAAGACATCGGTGGCGCGCTGGCTGCGCGGACAGCAGCCGCGCGGCCGCGCTCCGGGCATCATCGCCGAGGCGCTGGGCCGAAAACTGAGCCGTACGGTCACGATCGACGAGATCGGTATGGCCAATGGCAAGAATCTGGCCTCGGGCGTCGGCCTGCAGTTCTCGCCGACCGTCGTCGGCGCGATCGAGCAGGTCTGCGAGTTGTGGCGCAGCGACGTGGGCCGCCGGGACTTCCTGTCCGGCTCCGCGGTGGCGTCCTCCGCGCTGGTCGAACCCAGCAGGGACTGGCTGATCACGGGCACCGATCCGGCCGTCGCGCGCAACTCCGGCGCCAAGGTGGGTGATTCGGACGTCGAGGCGGTCCGGGCCATGACACAGGCGCTCATCGAGCTGGACCACCGCTTCGGCAGCGGCCATGTCCGGCCCGTCGTCGTCCACTATCTGAACAGCGTGGTGGCGGGGCTCCTTTCGGGCTCCTACCGCGAATCGGTCGGCCGGCGGCTCTTCGCCGCCGTCTCCCGGCTGACCGAGCTGGCCGGCTACATGGCGGTCGACACCGGCCAGCCCGGTCTCGCCCAGCGCTACTACATCCAGGCGCTCCGGCTGGCCCAGGCGGCGGGCGACCGCGGCTACGGCGGTTATGTGCTGGCCGCGTCCATGAGCCATCTCGCGGCGCAGCTCGGAAACCCGCGCGAGATCGCCCAGTTGGCCCGCGCGGCGCAGGAAGGAGCGCGCGGACAGGTGCCGCCGCGCGCGCAGTCCATGTTCTACGCGGCGGAGGCCCGAGGACACGCGCTGCTGGGCGACACACGTACCTGCGAGGCGGTGGTGGGCAACGCGATCACCGCTCTGGAGCAGGCGGGTGACGACTCGGACGGCGACCCGGACTGGATCGCTCACTTCGACCACGCGTATCTCTACGACGAACTGGCCCATTGCTACCGGGATCTGGGACGGGCCGAGGAGGCGGGCCGGTATGCCGCCGAGTCTCTGGAGGGCCATCCCGAGTCCCGGGCGCGGCGGCGGGCGATCGGTCTGGTCCTGCTGGCCACGGCCCAGGTCCAGCAGCGCGAGGTGGAGCAGGCCTGCCACACCGGCACGCGCGCGCTGGAGCTGCTCGGTACGCTGCGCTCCAGCCGTGGCGCGGAGTATCTCGACGATTTCCAGCACCGGCTTGAGCCCTATGCCGACGAGCCCGCGGTGCGCGAGTTCGGCGCGCGGCTGGAGATCCAGGCGGCGTGACGGAAGCGCGGCGGGAGAGTGTCGGACGGGTGGCCGCCGGGTGACGGGTGTGTGGCGGGTGCGGGCGGCCGGGTGAGAGCTCCGTGTCGGCACCGTGGCAGCTCCGTGTGGACCCTGCGGACGGTGACCGAGTACGGCCTGGAAAGGGCGAATTCGGGCCCTATGGCAGCGTCTTGAGAGGGCGGGCAGTCACTGGATCGACGCGCGTGGCAGAGGCCGCGATTCACCCGGTAGCGTGAGCCGATGATTCCGTAGGTCCACACGTTCCACACGTAGGAGTCCCGGTGACGCACAGCGGACAAGGGGATGAGCGGCGGCACGCCGCTCGGCCCGCGCACGAAGGCGTCGTGCTGCCCGGCGACGGCAGCGAGCCCTGGATCCCGGGCGCGGCCGCGGACCAGGCCGCGCCGACGGGCGGGCAGCCGTGGGGACAGCCCTGGGGCCCGCAGGACGGCCATCAGGAGCGGGCCGGGTACGACGCCTCCCAGGGCGGCGCTCCGGGGTCGTACGGCTCCCAGAGCGGCGGTCAGTCGTACGGACAGCCGGAGGCCGGTCCGTCGTACGGGCAGCCGGAGGGCGGTCAGTCGTACGGCGCTCCGCTTCCGCCGGCACAGGGTCAGCCGTACCAGCACGGCGGGCAGTTCCACCAGAGCGACCAGTTCTCACAGGGGCAGCCGCTGCCGGCGGAGGCGCCGCTGCCGGGCAGCGCGGACGCCACGCAGTATCTGCCGCCCGTGCCCGCCATGGGAGACGCGGACGCCACGCAGTACATCGCGCCGGTCCCGCACGGCCCCGGCCAGGGACACGGCCCCGGCATGCCGCCGCCGGAGAGCGCCGCGGAGGCCACGCAGTTCCTGCCGTCGGCCCTGTCGGCACCGCAGGGCACGGACGCGGACGCCACGCAGTACATCGCCCCGATCCCCGCCCAGGACGCCCCGGCCGCGCCTCCCGGCGCGCCGTTCGGCATCAGGCCCGGCGCGCCGGGCGAGCGTCAGCCACCGGCGGAGTTCGACAGCCTCTTCCGTACGGACGGGCCCGGCGGGCCGGGCCAGGGCGGGGCCTCGACGCAGCAGCTCCCTCAGTTCGACGCGGGCCGCGCTCCGCAGCCGTACCGGCAGCAGCCCGCCGCGCCGTACGAACCGCAGCAGCGTGCCGCGTACGCTCCGCCGGGACGGGCGCCTCAGGAGCCGCAGGGCCGGGCCGGCGGCCGCCGCAAGTCCTCGCGCCTGCCGCTGATCGCCGGTGTCGTCGTCGGCTGCGCCGTCCTCGGCCTGGGCGCCGGAGCGCTGATGAGCGGTGGTGACGACACCTCGCCGGCAGACGACAGCGCGGCGGTGGCGTCGGCGAGTTCCCAGGCCGCTGAGCCTCCGGCGGACGGCGCGGCCGATCCGGCGAAGCCGCAGGCCGAGGCGCTCGACAAGCTGCTCGCCGACAGCAACAGCAGCCGCGCGGCCGTCATCCGCGCGGTGAACGACATCAAGACCTGCCAGAACCTGGACCAGGCGGCCACCGATCTGCGAGGCGCCGCCGAGCAGCGGCGCGGACTGGTGACCAAGCTGAAGGACCTGACCATCGATCAACTGCCGGGCAACGGTGAGCTGGCGTCCTCGCTCACCGACGCGTGGCAGGCGTCCGCGTCGGCGGACGATCACTACGCGCAGTGGGCGGACCAGGCCAAGAGCCGCAAGGTCTGCAAGGACGGCCACGTGCGGCGGACCCAGCAGGCGGCCCAGGGCGACCGGGCGAGCGGTGAGGCCACGGCGGCGAAGAAGAAGGCGTCGGGGCTGTGGAACGGCATCGCGACGAAGTACGGGCTGTCGCAGCGGGACCAGACGCAGCTCTAGCGCCTGTTGCGAAAGTCCTGCCCGGCCCGCCGGGCGGACGGCGCTGCTTTCGCGACACGCTCCGGTCCGGTGGAGCAGTGGCGGCGCCTGCCCGGAGAGCCGGGCAGGCGTACGGGCAGGGGCCGGCCGCGGCGTGGCCGTGTCGTCCGTCAAGAGGCGGAAGGAGAGCTTCCCAGGGTCTGGCCCACGTCGACGAACCCCTCCTTCTGCGCCACCAGCCGTCCTTCGCGGACCACCTGGAACGTCACATCGCGGTTGATGATCCGCGGGAATCCCGGCGCACCGAGCATGTCCTCGTAGCGCCAGCGCAGCGGCGGTGTGAGGCCGCCGGTGTCCACCTGGACACCGCGGTCGAGGGCGTCCGCGATCTTTCCGGGCGTGATCACGTCGTCGTTGAGCGCCTCGACGACCGCCTTGAGCGCGGTGTAGGCGATCCAGGTCGTCTGCACTCCGGGGTCGGCCGGATCGATGTTGTTGTCTCCGAAGGCATGCCCCTTGATCACGTTGCGCATGGGCTGCCACGCCGGGTCGGTCGCCACCGGATACCAGCCGGTGAGATACGCGCCTTCGAACGGGCCTTCCTTGCCGCCCGTGCGGTCGATCAGCGGCTGGCCGACGCTGCCGAGCACCGAGGAGACCCTGATGTCCCGGTCGTCCTCGGGCAGGCGGCGGTAGGAGTCGAAGAAGGTCTCCGTGCGGTCGCCGAGCACCGCCGTGACACAGCCGCCGTCCTCGGCGTGCTCGCGCGCCTGTTCGGCCGCGCTGGTGTAGTCCGTGGCGTCCTCCGCCGCGCGGATGTCGGCGGCGTCTGCGCGGCGGCCCTGCTTCAGGCCGGAGTCCAGCAGCTCGGGAAGGTCGTCGCCGGTGACGGTGTCGGGCCGGACCAGCGAGGTCCGGTCGCAGTCGCGCGCGAGCTGTCTGCCGTTGCCCGCGAGGAGAGTCGCCTGACCGCCGTTGACGGGATACGAGAGAAAGCTGGTGAACTCCTCCTCCGTGACGCCGTAGCCGCCCAGATAAGGGACGGACGCGGCCTCCAGCGGCGCCATGAACTGCCGGCCGTGCTGGCTGTACGACCCGACGACGGCGACGGCGTGCTCCTTGACGGCCCGGCGCGCACAGGCGGCGGCGCCCGCGGACTCATTGCGCTCGTCACAGGTCAGGACGCGCAGCTCATGGCCGTCGATACCGCCGGACTCGTTGACCCAGCGCGCGTACGTCTTCGCCATGGCCGGCATCCCGGGCATGTTCGTGGCATTGGTGCCGACCGGCGCCCAGGTCATGACGGTGATGGGCTCCCTGCCTCCCGGAGTGCCGGGAAGGACGCCGCAGCCGGCGAGGAGCGAGACTCCGGTCACCGCCGCACCCAGGGCGCGCGCCGCACCGGCGTGGAAGGGGCGGGAAGAGGGGTTGCGTCGCCAACCGGTCATAGCCATGCAGACTTCCGTGTCCCGGTAACGAAAGAGGGGGCACGATTCAACAGTCAGTGATGCCGAGGTGAATTCCGGGGGCACGAAGGGGCGCGGCGGAGCGGACCGTAGAGTCGGGACTGTGCAGCAAGGTTCCGAGAACTCTTCCCGTCGTGCCCGTCGCTCCTCCACCATGGGCGGCATGCCGCTCAATGACATGCCGTGGTGGCGCTGGCGCAGCAATGTGCGCTCGGCGCTGCACATGCTTTCCGATCCCGTCTTCCACCAGGAGTACTGGCTGGCCGGCCGCGAGGGGTACGGCGACGTCACCGACGCCGTGTACCGGCTGGTCGAGGACACCTGGCTGGACAACTGGTCCGCCGAGAAGTACGTCGGCACGATATTCCGCGACTCCGGTGAGGCCGCGCTCGTCGACCTCGCCGTGCTGCGGGTGCTGCGGATCATGCACCAGGTCGGCGCGGACGCGCCCGTCTCGGCCTATCTGGAGCACCATGGCTGGCCGGAGGCGGTGCGGGCGACCCGCGAGGCGCACGTACGGCTGGCGACGAGCGACGGCGACGACCCCGATGCGGTGCCGCAGTCGCTGGACGTCCTGCGGATCGTGACGCGCTCCGCCTGACGCCGGCGGCCGGTGCGCATGACGGCCTGGGCGCCTGACGGCCGGGACGAATGACGGCGAATGTCCGCGTGCCGGCGGAATCCGGACCTCGCGTGACGGATGTGGGATCCTCTGGGGTCATGAGCACCGCCTCGCGGCCGATGCCGCAGCCGACCTCGCAGGGGCCTTCCGCCGTCCCGTCCGACCAGTACGTCCTGACGCTGTCCTGCCCGGACAAGCAGGGGATCGTGCACGCCGTGTCGAGCTATCTCTTCATGACCGGCTGCAATATCGAGGACAGTCAGCAGTTCGGAGACCATGACACCGGTCTCTTCTTCATGCGTGTGCACTTCTCGGCGGACGCTCCGGTGACCGTGGAGAAGCTGCGGGCGAGCTTCGCCGCCATCGGTGACGCCTTCCGGATGGACTGGGAGATCCACCGCGCGGAGCAGCGGATGCGGATCGTCCTGATGGTCAGCAAGTTCGGCCACTGCCTGAACGATCTGCTGTTCCGGGCCTCCACCGGCGCGCTGCCGGTGGACATCGTGGCGGTCGTCTCGAACCACACGGACTTCGCCGAGCTGGTCGACTCGTACGGCATTCCCTTCCACCACATCCCGGTGACCAGGGACACCAAGGCCGCCGCGGAGGCGGAGCTGCTGGAACTGGTCCGCGCGGAGCAGGTCGAGCTGGTGGTGCTGGCCCGCTACATGCAGGTCATCTCGGACGATCTGTGCAAGCAGCTCAACGGCCGGATCATCAATATCCACCACTCCTTCCTGCCGAGCTTCAAGGGCGCCAAGCCGTACCACCAGGCGCATGCGCGCGGAGTGAAGCTCATCGGTGCGACGGCGCACTATGTGACGGCCGAACTCGACGAGGGCCCGATCATCGAGCAGGAGGTCGAGCGCGTCGGCCATCACGTCACACCGGAGGGGCTGGTGGCGATCGGCCGGGACGTGGAGTGCCGGGCGCTGGCGCGCGCGGTGAAGTGGCACGCGGAGCACCGGATTCTGCTCAACGGCCACCGCACGGTGGTCTTCGGCTGACTCTGCCGGGCCGGATCCGCGTCTTTCCGTGCGGCCGGGAGGCACCGCTCAGAGTCTGCTCATCGCCGCCGCCGCGAACAGGACGTCCCTGATCGCCTCCCGGTCGCCGTCCTGGCCCGCCGCCGCTTCCTCCGGCGAGACATGGCCGGCCACGAGCCGGCAGAACTCGACGCCGTCCAGAGCGACCAGGGCCACGGAACGCTCGGGAGAGCCGATCGCCGCCGGTGAGTCCAGAGCGATGTACCAGTCGCCGCCGCCCGGCCCCTCGACCTCCAGATGCAGGGAGCGGCCGGGAGAGCCCGCCGTCACCAGATCCCTGGCCGGAGCGGCGAGGCCACTGCGGCGGCGGGCGGCGAGGGTGCCGGGAAGCAGCCGGGCCGCCAGACCGATCATCTGGTGCAGATGGGCGCCGGTGGGCGGGACATACGGATAGGCGACCGCCTCCGCGATGTCCGTGCCGTGCACCCAGCACTCGAAGGCGCGGTCGAGCAGCGCGTCGCGCAGCGGCAGGCCGAAGCCTCCGTACGAGACGGAGAGTTCGGCGACGCCGCGGCCGGCGAAGGACACCGTGCGGATGAGGTCATGGCTCTGCTCGCGCCAGGGCTCGCGGACGGTGCCGGTGGGCGGGACGGCCGCGGCGCGCCAGCAGTCCTCGGTCCGGTCGGCCGGCGCGGCCGGTGCGTCGGCGCCCAGCGGGTCGTCCCGACCGAGAGCGGCGCTGACCAGACCGTCGACCACCATGAGATGGGCGATGACGCCGGCGACCGTCGTCTTGCGGGACGTGGTCCGCTCGTCCTCGAACCACTTGAGCCGTACGGGCGCGTGCCACTCCGCGTCGCCGATGTCCCGCAGCAGCGCGTCGAGACGCGCGGTCTCGGCGTCGTACGGAGCGGCCCACTCGGGCAGCGGAATCCGCGGCGGTCGACGGCCGAGACAGTTCTCCAGGACCCGGGAACGCAGCGCCGGATCCAGATCCAGGGTCCGGTCGGCGTGCAGCAGTCCGACGGCGTCCCGCAGCCGGAGCGCCTCGTCCGCGCAGGCGGCGCATTCGGTGAGATGGGCCTCGACGAGAGCGGTCTCCTCCCTCGAACAGGCGGCGAGCGCCCAGGCGCCGAGCAGCGACGTGAGCACGGTGTGTGTCAGCGCCTCGCGGCCCGGGCCTGCGGCGTCCGTTCCGTTTGGGTCCGGACGCGTGTCCGGACGCGCGGCTGCCGCGGCTTCGTCGGCGCGCGGCGGCGGAGCCATGTCGTCGGGTGCCGACCTCGGTCCCGGTATGCGTGGAAAAGGCCGGTAATCATCGGGTTCGCGGCCGTCGTTGGGGCCGCTGCCGAAAGGACCGGTCACAGGGAGCGTCCGTTTCCCGGCGGCCAGGAGCCGTCCGGAGCTTGAGTGTTGGCCGTCGCGAGAAGCTGGAGCCCGAGCCGCAGCCGGCGTCGCGCCTCGTCCTCCGTGACGCCCAGGTCCGCCGCGGTCTGCCGGTAGTCCCGGCGCTGGAAGTACGCCAGCTCCAGTGCGTCCCACAGCGGTGTCGGCATCGACCGCACTATGTAGTCCGCGCGGGCCGCGGCCGATGCCTGACGCATCTTCTGGTCCAGTTCCTCCGCGGTGCCCTCGCCGCTCGTCTCGTACGCCTCCGACTCCGTCTGCCGGAGCCGCCGCACGGCCAGCCGGCGGGTGAGCCTGGCCAGCCAGGACCGCATCGAGCCCTCTTTGGGTTCGTACGCGTCCGGGTTCTCCCAGACATGGCCGAAGACTTCACGGGTGACGCGGTCCGCCTCCGCGTCGTCGTCGAGCACGCGGTGGGCCAGGCTGTGCACGAGCGACGCGAACCGGTCGTACAGCTCACCGAGCGCGGCCGCCTCGCCCCGCGCGAGCCGCTGCTGCATCCTGCGGTCCCAGCGAGGCGGTGCCTCCTTCGCCATGCGACCCCCAGCCCCTGTTCCGCCGCCTGTGCTGCCTGTCCGCCTTTGTCCACTGTCGTGTCGAAGCCTGCCGTCTTTCGAATGTAGTGGCAGGCGTCGACAACGCACGCCCCTTTGCCCAAGTGCGCCCCTGCCCACGCCGGACACGGTAAAGGAGCCGTCGCGGCGCGTACATATCGAGTTTGGTGTGAGCGGGCCTGGGCAGTCGCGACAACAAGGAAGGACACCTTCCGGATTCACGTCGGCACAAGAGAGGTCCGGGCGCGTGACGTTGCTGAAGCTGGACGAGTCCGAGCTGGGCCCGTGGACCGTGCTGCATGTCACCGGGGAACTGGACGTGATGACCTCGCCGGAGGTCCGGCAACGGGTCCACGACGCCGTCGCGGCCGGCCGTCACGAGATCGTGCTGGACCTCTCCGAGGTGTTCTTCTGCGACTCCAGCGGCGTCGGTGTGCTGATCGCCGCGCGCCGGCTGCTCCATTCCTGCCACGGCAGATTCCGGCTCGTCCTGCCGGCCCGGGGCGCTGAGGCGGGCTCACATGTCAACCGCGTCCTCGCGGCCCTCGGCGTGCGGCGGCTCTTCGAGGTCTATCCGGATGTTCTCGCGGCCGTGGACGACGAGGCTCAGCCTCTCTCCGCGTAACGCTGTCTCCGCGTCACGCGACCCCGCGCAGAGGAACTCCGTGTAACGGAACACGCATCGGGCCCCGGCCGTCGTACGCTCCCGGCATGGACAGCGCAGAGTACGAGGGCAAGATCGCCTCCCGGTTCGCGGCCTTCGACCAGGACGGCAGCGGCTATATCGACCGGGAGGACTTCAGCGGGGCGGCGGCGGCACTGCTCGCCGAGTTCGGTACGACCGCCCGTTCCGACAAGGGGCAGGCGCTTTACAGCGGGGCCGAGGCGTTCTGGCAGGGCATGGCCGGGATCGCGGATGTGGACGGCGACCAGCGGGTCAGCCGGCAGGAATTCGTCACGGGCGCCGTCAAGCGGCTGCGCGACAATCCGCAGCGCTTCGCGGAGATCGCCCGGCCCTTTCTGCGTGCGGCGATCGCCATCGCGGACGAGGACGGAGCCGGTGTGACGGCCGCGGCGGCCGAACGCGCCCTGCGTGTGCTGGGTGTCGGAGCGGAGGCGGCGGCCAAGGCCGCCGGAGATCTGGACACGGACGGCGACGGCAGGATCCACGAGGAAGAGATCCTGGCCGGTTTCGCCGCGTACTACGTGACACCCGAGCCCTGATCGCACCCGGGGCCGGAGGAGATCCGGCCCCGCACGCGTCTTTCCCCGCACCAGGAGGAGGTGCCGGCCCGGCACCTGGGCGATATATGAGGTAAGTCCGTTTGGTGGCGCGCATAGGCGCTCCTCCATGCTCCGCCGTGAGTGTCCCGGCGGGCAAGCTCTGGCCTTGGCGCTCTGATGCGTCACTGTGTGTGGTGAGAGTGTGACGTCGAGGCCGATACCGGGTTGTGTCCATACTGTGCGTCGTCACAGGCCGGAGTCGTCACTTTGCTCCGGTACGCTCCGTGGGGTGCGAGATGTTCCGATGCGCGACGGTCGCGGTGCTGCCAATGTGGCGGCTCCGGGAGCGAGAATGTGCGCCGCTCGCCCGGTACAACGGCGTCTTGTGCGCCTATGTTCGACTCCCCGCAGCGTGCGTCGCACAGTATGCACCACGCGTACTCCTTCGCGCTGGAATATGCCCGAAGCGCTTGTTGCGGTGACTGTACGTCAACCATGCTGTCTCGCAAGGACATCACGTTCTGTGATCCTGTTGAGGACCCTGTCGAGGCGCGAGGCGATGTGTCCGCCGGTTCGGATGGTGTGAGCGGTGCAGGTGCTTCAGGTTCAGTTGGAGGTCGGGCCCGACCCGGCGGAGGTGGGGCGAGCGCGGCGATGGGCCAGGTCGCGGCTGGCCGGTTCCGGTATAAACGACGACGAGCCGGTCGCCGAGACGCTGATCCTGCTCATCTCCGAGCTGGTCACCAATGCCGTGGTGCACACCGGCTGTCCGGCCGTGCTGCGGATGCTCTTCGGACTGGGAGCGGCCGAGGCCGGCACCGTACGGGTGGAGGTCGCCGACGCCAGCGCCTGTCCGCCGCGCCCGCGCCACGCTGACGGTCAGGACACCAACGGCCGCGGCCTGGAGCTGGTCGACGGGCTCGCCGACCGGTGGGGATGGCAGCCCGAGGGTGCGGGCAAACGCATCTGGTGCGAGGTCGACAGAGGTGCGCCGGGGGTCGCGCCGGGGGCGTATGAACCGACCTCCTACGAGCCCTCATGCGCTGTTCCGCGTCCGGCGTAGTGCGGATTGCGGCTCGGCGTCGGTCCTGGACGAGCCGACCAACCACCTCGACCTGCCGGCCATCGAACAGCTTGAGTCGGCGCTGGACTCCTACGACGGCACGCTGCTGCTGGTCACGCACGACCGCCGGATGCTGGACGCGGTCCGGACGACGCGCAGCCTGGACGTATCGGCGGGCAAGGGAACGGAGCTCTGACGGTGCGGGTCGCCTCCGGCGGGGGTTGCGGGCCTGTGCGGTCCGTTGCGGGCGCGGGCCGGTGGTGCGGGTCGCCTCCGGCGGGGGTTGCGGGCCTGTTTGGGCGGGGCCCGGTGGTGTGGTGCGGGTTGTCGCCGGGTGTCGTTCCGCGGTGGTGTCCTGGACTGCATGATTTACGGCGCGTGCGGCCCGGCAATCCAGTGACAGGCTGTCGAGCGCC
>NZ_JARBAE010000041.1:0-69858 GCF_033795305.1 Streptomyces sp. AK02-01A | reverse complement strand
GGCGTGAGCGCGTCGGTCACCTGCTGCGCCAGCTCCCGGGTCGGCACCAGGACCAGCGCCAGCGGCTGCCGCGGCTGCGCCCGCTGCCCCGCCGTACGGACGAGGAGAGCCAGGCCGAAGGCGAGGGTCTTGCCCGAACCGGTACGGCCCCGGCCCAGCACATCCCGCCCGGCCAGCGAGTTCGGCAGCGTCGCCGCCTGGATCGGGAACGGTTCGTTCACACCCAGGCTGGTGAGCATCCTCACCAGGTCGAAAGGCAGGTCCAGTTCGGCGAAGGACGTGACGGCGGGCAGCGCCGGAGTGAGCGTGACCGGAAGAGCGAACTCTCCTCGCGGCGATCCGGTACGTCGTCCCTGGCCGCCGGATCCGATGCGGCCGCCTCTGCCGGAGCCGGCCGTACGAGTGCGGGAGTAGCGGTCGTTCGTGCGCGGTGTGCGGTTCATTCAGAACCTCTCTCGATGCGGCACGTATCGAGAATTCTCGGCGGGAAGAACAGCTCAAAGAATCGCAAGAACGAGCCGGGTACATATAAAAGCGGTGCCGGGCGGTGCGCCTGGACAATCGGCTCGTCCGCCGCCGGCGGGCGGTCGTACGCCCCGGTTTCTCGTCATACACAAGGCCATGACGGCACACCGGGCGATTTCCGCCGGAAAAGCAACAGAGCTGGGGCCCGCATCCCAAGGTGCGGGCCCCAGCTACGCCGTACGCGTCAGCGTCAGGCAGGAACGATGTTCTCGGCCTGCGGGCCCTTCTGGCCCTGCGTGACGTCGAAGTTCACCTTCTGGCCTTCCTGCAGCTCACGGAAGCCCTGGGTGGCGATGTTCGAGTAGTGGGCGAAGACGTCGGCGCCGCCGCCGTCCTGCTCGATGAAGCCGAAACCCTTTTCCGCGTTGAACCACTTCACGGTGCCACTGGCCATGTCTGATCTCCTTCGGGGCATTCACCGGAGACTCGCATTCTGCGAGCCCCACGTCGCCGCGATGATTACCCCGTCCGGAAAACACCGGAAATACATAAGTGCGCCTGCCGGCCAGGAAAGCCGGACAAGAGCACTTGAAGTCTTTGGGAACCACAACTGCAACTGAGATCAACAGTAGCACGGTGCAAGCGGACGGGCACGGCAAGTGTTATCGCTCCGCCCGTCAGAGCATAAATTCTCTCCAGCCATCGGGTTGATTTCTGCACCAGCGGCAATAGATATCCGCCGCCGTCGAGCGAGGCGCCCCGTGGCGGCGATTCGGCGGCTCGCGGGAGCCGCCGGAGACCGGCGCGGTTTCTCGGGCTCCGGAGCGCGTACGGTGTGCGGGCGTAACCGGACGATCCGTAACCAACGGATGCTTGGAGCGGCGGTCATGTGCTGGAGTGCGACGGCCGACCTGGTGGCGGGGGCCGCCGTCGCCACGATCGGTGTGGCCTGTGTGGCGCGGCTGCGCCGGGCCCGCGATCTGCCGCTCGCCGCGCTGCCGCTGCTCCTCGGGGCCCATCAGATCATCGAAGCCGTCGTGTGGCGTTCGGGTGGCGGCGCGGGCCCGGCGACCGTGGCCTGGGCCGTGGTCGCCCTGCCCGTGCTCGCGGTGTGGGTGCCGCTCGGAGTGCTGCTCGCCGCGCCCGCCCGTGCGCGGCGCCGGCTGCTGGTGCCGGCCGTCGTCGGGCTCGCCACCGCCACGGCGCTCGCGTACTGTCTCGCCACCCGGACCGTCACGGCCGAAGTCCGGGGCCACACCCTCGGTTATGTCGTCGACCTGCCGTACACGCCGCTGATCGTGGCCGGTTATCTCGTGGCGACCGTCGGTTCCCTGCTCCTCGGTGGCGATCCGCTGGTGCGGCTGCTGGGCGCGGTGGTCGCGTGCGGAGCGGTGCTCTGTCTGCTGCTGTGGCGGCTGGAATTCGTCTCCACCTGGTGCGCTCTGGCAGCGGTCGCCTCGGTCCTCATGCTCGCCTGGGTGCGGCGCCGGCCGGAGGGGCCGCCTGCTGCCGTGTCCGGCGGGCGGCGCCCGACGGGCCGGTGATCCAAAACGCCGCTACATCCAGCCGCGCCGGGCGGCCTGCCACGCCAGTTGCATCCGTGTGGTCGCTCCCGCGAGAGCCATCATCGCCTGGATGCGCCGCTGCACGGTACGTCTGCTGAGTCCCATCTGGCTGGCTATCGCCTTGTCCGCGACGCCCGCGACCAGGAGCGAGAGCAGCTTACGGTCCGTCGCCGACAGCTCGTGGTCGTGCGGCGATCCGTCCGTGCCGATGACCGTTCCTGACTCGCTCACGTGCAGCGGTACCGCGTCCTCCCAGTAGCGCTCGAACAGCGCGACCAGTGCCTCCAGCAGACTGCTGCCGCGGACCAGCGCCGTGGTGGGCTCCTCGGAGCTGCCGCTCGGTCCGCCGGGCACCAGAGGACAGATCGCGATTTCGCGGTCGGCGACGGCCAGCCGTAGCGGCAGATGCGGGACCGCACGGGCCATCTCGCCCGCGCGCACGCCCTCCACCACATTGTCGACGGCGCCGGAATCGTCGAAGAACGCCCGCTCGTACAGGACGCGGTAGCGCACGCCGCGGGCCAGCGCGTCGTACTCGGCGCGGTTGCTTCCCGAGGGCATGGCCACATACTGCGCCTTGCAGAACCAGAGCATCTCGTGGCGCGTGTTGTCCTGGATCTGCCGCAGGTGCTGGCGCAGCGCTTCGGCGCCTGTGATCACTTCGATGAGCTGGTCGGGGTCGCGGCGGCGCCTGGTGCGCCGATAGGTCTCCAGCAGATCGGTGACCGCCGCGCGGGCCTGGTCCAGGGCGTCGGACTGTCTCTGGAGCTGCGGCAGCAGGGCGACGTCGGGCGGGGTCGCGGCGAAGTTGTGCGGCGCCCGGTCCGTCCCGCTGGCGAGTCCCTTGGCCGTGAGCGCCGCCAGTATGCGTTCGATTTCGCCGGGCATCAGACCGGACTGCTCCACGATCTCGTCCGCCGACGCGGTGGGCACCGTCACGAGAAGCCTGTAGACGGTTTCCTCGGCCGGGGTGAGGCCCGCTGCCTCCAGCATCGTGCTCCTTTCCGCCCCTGCCGACGGTGTGCGGGAGCGACGGGACGGGCGCGTTGGAGAGCACCCGGCACCAGGGCCCCGCCGGAACCGGACCGGCGACGGGCAACCGCACTATACGCCCTGGTCATGTCAGACCCGAGGCACGCGAAGCGGCGGGCACGGAGGCTCTGACACACCTCCGTACCCGCCGCTCCCGGCCCCGGCCGCACTGGCCGCCGGGTCCGTCGCCGTCCTACTCGCTCAGCAGGTACGCGCGCTCCACGGTCTGCCGGATCTTGTTTCCGGCACTGTCGGTGGCCGTGACACGCAAGGTGACGTACGCGTCACCCTTGGTCCGGCCGGGCCGCTCGACGGTGGTGGTGAAGCGGTTCTGACCGCGGTCCTTGGCCCGGGCCTCCTTCGTCCAGGTCTTGCCGCCGTCGAACGAGGTCTCGACCTGGACCGTGACGCCGCGCGGTGCGGACAGGCCGTCCTGGTTGCGGACGGTCAGGCCGATCTCGTGGTCGCGCCGCGCGGTCACCGTGTTGTGCTCGTCGACAGGCACGTCGTAGTCGAGCTGGAGCAGCGGGAGCGTCGCCTCCGTGGCGGCGGTGTCCGAGCGGAAGGACCACGAGGTCTCCGTCCGGGTGCCGAACTCCCACTCGGAGGTGTCGCGGGACGTCGACAGGTCGAGCCGGTAGTCGGCCTTTCCGGGCGCCACCTCGAAGTCGGACCAGGCGTCCGGCGCGTCCGCGGTCTTCTTGCCGTTCCGGTACAGGCTGGCGGAGACGGCGTTGCCCTGTTCCTCGGCGGCCTGCGCGGAGGTTCCGATACCGCCGCCTCCGCCGGTCAGCCCCCGCGCCCAGTGGCCGCTGCCGGAGTCGGTGAGCTCGGGAATACGCAGCGCGAGGACATCACCGGTGCGGACGGACGGCGTCGTTGTGCCGCGCGGGATCGCGGGCCGCACGACAGCGCCGAACCAGTTCTCGCCGGGCTGCTTGCCGGGACGGTAGGTCCGCTCGTCGTCCCGCATACCGACCGTCAGCGGGACGTCGACGTCGAAGGCGGGCTGGTCGCTCACGAAGTGCTGCCACAGAGTGTCGTCGGCGCTGACGTACTCGGTGCGCTGGGTGCCGGTGGGCACATAGCGGCTGTACTGGTTCCAGACGAAGTCCTGGTAGGGACGCCGGGCGAACCGCTGCTCGCTGCCCCATCCGGTGTCACCGCTCGCGGCGTAGGTGGTCGGGACCACGGCGCTGTTGCGGTCCGAGACGGTGTGGACGACATGCTGCGGCACCTGTCCGGCGGAGACCTGCATCACGTCGTACAGATACGGGCTCTCGGCGGTGCCGGAGAACTCCACCGTGGTCTTGTGCCGCGCGGCCCGCTCCAGCAGAGCGGTGCCCTCGGCCGCGGTCACCCGCATGGTGGGCAGGGCCAGACGGTCGCCGAGTGGAGACCAGCGGGTCCAGGAATGCATGTCCGACGGGAAGATGAGCATGAGTCCGGCCGCGCCGGCCTTGGCCGCCGCCTTGGCCAGGTCCGTCTCGTCCGAACCTTCGTCCCTGACGACCGCGAGCTTGCCGCGGACACGGTTGCCGCGGAAGTCGGGTGCGGCGCTCGTTCCCGCGTCGACCGGAGTCAGCCGGGCGCCCTTCGCGCCGAACAGCGCGGAGACGTGTGTGTAGTAGGGACTGAGCGAGATCTTCGTCCCGGGGACCTTCGCCTCCAGCAGCGGTGCGACGAGCTGCCAGCGAGAGGCGAACTCGAACTGGCCCTCGGTGACCTTGGCGGTGGGGCTGATGTACAGACGCTTGGCGACGTCGAAGTACATCGTGCCCTGGATCAGGCCGTGGCCGTCCAGTTGCCGGTAGGTCTGGTAGCTGATCACGCCGCGCTGTTCGGCGGGCTTGGGAGTGCGGATCTCCACCTGGGTGGTCTTGCGGGCGTCCAGCGTGACGGCCGTGTCCTTGGTGACCTTCACCTCGGGCAGGACGACCTCGCGCAGTTCCTGGCCGTCCGAGGCGTTGTCGATCGAGGAGTAGCTGAGCTGGTACGTGCCTTCCTCGACCTCGGCGACGGCCGGGACCTCGCTGATGTAGTTCACGAATCCGTCGGGACCCCAGATGGTCGGCAGGCCCGGGACGCGCTTTCCGTTGTGGTCCACGGTGGTGACGGTGAGCCGGTGTGTCGGCCCGTGCACCGTGAGACTCGCCGTGGTGTGCACGGCCACCTTGCCGTCGGCGGTGGTGGCGCTGACGTATCCGTAGTACTTGCCCCGCTCGACGACGGACGGGTCGGCGTGCAGCGGCACCTCGGCGGTGGCACCGGCGGCGACACGGACGGAGTCGGAGCCGAGGCGCACTCCGCCGTCGGCGATCTCCTGTCCGCCGGTGGTGGCGAGCTGTACCGCCAGGCGCAGGGTGACCTCGGACGAGGAGGTGTTGGTGTAGCGGATCGTGGCGTCCTGGCCCTTTCCGGCGGTACCGCCGGAGACGTAGGAGCCCAGTGAGACGGTGCCGGTCGCGGTGACCGGTCCGAGGGTGGCCGCCGCCAGGTCGATACGGCCGCCGCCCTGCTCGGTCACCTGCTGGCCGGGTACCGTGTGCGCGGTGCTGACCAGGGCGTCCTTGAGGCGGACGGCGTCCCAGTCGGGATGCTCCTGAGCCAGCAGTGCCGCGGCGCCGGCCACATGCGGCGTGGCCATCGAGGTGCCGGAGGCCGCGACGTAGTACGGGTCCACGGGGTCGCCCATGGTCGTCCCGGTGGCGCGGGCGGCGACGATGCCGACGCCGGGCGCGGTGACGTCCGGCTTCACCGCTCCGTCGCCGAGCCGCGGTCCACGGCTGGAGAACGGCGCCAGTGAGTCGTCGCGGTCGACCGCGCCGACGGTGAGCGCCGCGTCGGCCGCGCCGGGCGAACCGATGGTCTGCGTGCCCTGCTCACCGCTGTTGCCCGCGGCCACCACGAACAGCGCTCCGCTGCTCTCCGACAGGCCGTTCACCGCGAGGCTCATCGGGTCGGTGCCGTCGGTGGGCGTGTCCGATCCCAGGCTCATGTTGATGACCCGGGCTCCCTCGGCCGCGGCCCACTCCATGCCTTGGATGACGGACGACTCGCTGCCGTAGCCGTCGTCCCCGAGGACCTTGCCGATCAGCAGCTCGGCGCGCGGTGCCACACCTTTGCGCTTGCCGTCGGAGGCGGCGCCGGTGCCGCCGACCGTGGAGGCGACATGCGTGCCGTGGCCGAAGGCGTCGTTCGTCCCGGCGCTGCCGGAGAAGTCCTTGGTGGTCGCGGCCCGGCCGACCAGGTCCGGGTGGGTCAGGTCCGCGCCGGTGTCCAGGATGGCGACCTTGACACCCTGCCCCTGGTAGCCCGCGTTCCAGGCGGCGGGCGCGTTGATCTGGGCCGTACTGCGGTCGAGGGTCGGGCTCACCCGGCCGTCCAGCCAGACCTTCGGGGTGGCGGCGGCGCGGGCGGTGGACGACTCGCCGGAGCCGGGGACGAGCTGCTTCCAGAAGCTGTTGAGATCGTCGCCGTCGATCCGCAGCGAACGTGCGTTGATGCTGTCCAGCCGGTGCGAGGGAGCCGAGTCCTCGTTCAGCGCGGACAACCGGTCGAGGGCGGAGGCCGGTTCACCGGCCGGCTGGGAAACGATCAGCGGCAGGGCGTCGGTGTTCGCCTCGTCATAGCCCTGAGCGAGCAGCTCGGTGACGTTGAACAGCCGCCGGTCCAGCTTTCCGGTCGAGACCGGGCCGATGGCGTCGGAGGGCAGGACACTGAGGTCGCCGTCCTCTTCCACGGTCTTGAAGATGACGCCCTCGCGGCCGGGCGCGGGCTCCACGGAGGCGGTGCGCCTGCCGTCGGGTCCGCTGCCGACGGTCACTCGGTCACCCGTGATCAGCCGCACCGTGGTCGCGGGACCCGCCGGGGCGGAGCCGTCGGCGGAGGTGCCTCGCGCCGAGGACTGGGCCGAGACGGGCGCCACCGCACCCGCGGTCAGTAGCAAGGCCGTTGATACTGCCGCCGAAAGGCGGGTCCATCTCATCTTTCCAACCCCTTCGTTCAACACCGCTGTTACGCGCTGTTCGACAGAATCCGGTAGATGTCGAAGGGCTGTCACTGCTTCCCGGTGTCGCTGTTGCGACATGTCTCAACAGCGACAACGCCGCGCCGGGGTGCCCAAGACGCGTCCGGGCGGCAGCGTGCCACGCGCATTACGACCCGGCCGGACGGCGCGGAGACCGCGTAAAGCCTCTGGCCCGTGGGGAGTTGACGCGGTGCGCGGCGCCGCGTTCATCGGCCGCGGCCCGAACCGCCCAGCGCGGTACGGCGCGTCAGCCGCGGGCGCCTTCCACGCCTCCCTACCATGTCGGACAACCGAAACATGTCGGACAGCCACGCGCCCGCGCTCTTCCTGCGGACCCGAGGAACCGCCACGGCATGCCTCAGCTCCGGAAGAGGAACAGCATGAGTCACCATGGATCCACGCTGCTGGAGTGGCTCGCACAGAAGCTCAGGCCCAGGCCGGCCGGGCCGCCCCGGCCTTCCGTCCCGGCGCCCGCCGGTCCACCGGTCCCCGGGACGGCCTGGTTCACGGCCGACTTCTCCTCCGCCAGGCAGTGGGTCGCGGGCCGCTCATGGGCGTATCCGGGTGGCGGGCCGACCAACCCCGGCGACAACAAGCTCGATTACCTCGTCCCCGACCCGGACTACAGCCGTGGCGGCGTCTTCCGCGCGACCCGCCGCCCCGACGGCAAGTGGAGCACCGGCCTGTTGACGACCGAGGGCAGCCCCGAGCAGTTCACCGTCCGCACCGGCGACATCCTGGAGGCCCGCGTACGGCTGCCCACCGAGATCGGCGCATGGCCGGCGATCTGGACCTGGCGGGACGGCCGGAACGAGATCGACATCTTCGAATACCATCCCGACAACCCGGACCTGCTGGAGCTGTCCAACCATGTACGGGGCGGCGGGCACTACTACACCGACCCCGCGATCCAGCCCGGCGCGTGGCTGGACCTGAAGGTGGAGTTCCTGGCGAGATCCGTCGTCTGGTGGGTCAACGGCGTGCGCGTCTACGCCGACAACACCGGCGTGGGCCGCGACTGGTACGCCTATCTCATCGTGAATCTCTCCGTCTGCGCCGGCGCGTACCATCCGGCCCCGGAGCCGGACACGACGGAGATGTCGTACGAGGTCGAGCGGCTGTGTGTCTACCGTCCCTGACCCGCTCAGAGGCATCGGACGGAGGCCCGCCCCGCACAGATCGACGTGCGGCGCGGCGGCCGGTGCGCGAGACTCGACGTGATGGACGACGACGAGCAGCACACGGCTCCGACCGGCGACCGGAACCTGTTTCCGGGACCGGATCCGGCCGGACGCCCCGTACGGGTGCGCGGCCCGGAACGGCCGGGCGGGCCTCCGGACGGCTGCCGTGACCGGGAGGTGCCCGCGCCATGAACGGGGCGCAGCCTCCGCTCCCGGGCGAGCGGGGCGAGGACTATCTGCCGATCGCCGAACACGGTCTGATCGGAGACATGCGTACCGCCGCGCTGGTGGGGACCGACGGCCGCATCGACTGGTTCTGCGCTCCCCGCTTCGACTCACCCAGCGTCTTCGGTTCTCTGCTCGACGTACACCGCGGCGGTTTCTGGGAGATCGCGCCGGTGTGCCAGGCCGCCACCCGGAACCAGTTCTACTTCCCCGACACGAACATCCTGATCACCCGCATGCTCACCAACGACGGCATCGTGGAGATCCAGGACTTCATGCCGGTCCTGCGGGAGCGGGACACGGCGCACCGGCAACGACTGGTGCGGCGGGTGGTGAGCGTGCGTGGCGAGATGCGCCTGGGAGTGCGGATCGCGCCCAGAATGAACTACGGCCGGGACCGGCACCGGCTGGAGCGGATGCCGGAGGGCGTGTGCTTCACCGGCGAGACGCTCATGCTCTCCGTGCGCTCCTCCGTCCTTCTGGAGCTGGACGACACCGACGCCCACGCGGAGTTCGACCTCACCGAAGGCGAAACGGCGCTGTTCGTGCTGGAGACGACCAGTGAACACGAGACCTGCACCACCGCCACGGACGCGGACACGGGCGCGGCCACCGGGACGGCCGCGGGCGCCGACGCGGCGCAGGCCGCCGAGGAACTCTTCGAGGGAACCGTGACCTTCTGGCGCCGCTGGCTGAGCCAGTCGACGTACACCGGCCGCTGGCGGGAGACGGTCCACCGGTCGGCGCTGACCCTCAAACTGCTGACGCATGAACCGACCGGCGCCATCGTCGCCGCGCCGACCCTGGGTCTTCCGGAACAAGTCGGCGGCACACGCAACTGGGACTACCGGTACGTATGGATCCGGGATGCCGCGTTCTCGCTGTACGCGCTGCTCAGGCTGGGCTTCACCCAGGAGGCGCAGGCGTTCATGGAGTGGCTCACCGAGCGCCTGCGCTCGGCGGCCGACGGCGAGGGTGGCCCGCTCAGCGTGGTGTACTCCATCGACGGGCTCGCCTGTCTCCCGGAGGAGACGCTCGGGCATCTGGAGGGCTACCGGGGCTCCCATCCGGTACGGATCGGCAACAACGCCAGCGGCCAGCGCCAGCTCGACATCTATGGCGAACTCATCGACTCGATCTATCTGTTCAACAAGTACGGCGCGGGCATCTCGCACGAGAGCTGGATGGATCTGTGCGGCATCCTCGAATGGCTGCTGAAGAACTGGGACAGCGCCGACGAGAGCATCTGGGAGACCAGGGCGGGAGAACAGCACCACACCTATTCGCGGCTCATGTGCTGGGTCGCCGTCGAACGCATGATGCGGATGGCGCACCAGCGTGGTCTGCCCGGCGATCTCACCCGCTGGGCCATCGCGCGCGACGAGATCTACCACCAGATCATGGCGCGTGGCTGGGATCCGCGGGCCCGCACCTTCGTACAGCGCCTCTCCGCGGACCCCGACCGTCCGCCGGAGGACATCCTGGACGCCTCGCTGCTGCTGATGCCCATGGTCAAGTTCCTTTCGCCGGTCGACCCGCGGTTCCAGTCCACCGTCGACGCGATCGCGGGCCGGCTCGTGATGGACAGCCTGGTCTTCCGCTATGACCCCGAGCAGGCCCCGGACGGCCTGGACGGCACCGAGGGCACCTTCTCCATCTGCTCCTTCTGGTGGGTGGAGGCGCTCGCCCGCACCGGCGATGTGGAGCAGGCGCGGCTGGCGCTGGAGAAGATGTTCACCTATGCGAACCATGTCGGTCTGTACGCCGAACAGATCGGGCTGACCGGTGAGCACCTGGGCAACTTCCCGCAGGCGTTCACCCACCTCGCTCTGATCAGCTCGGCGTTCAATCTGGACCGCGCGATGGGCTGAGGGTCGCGGACGGAGCCTCGGAAGGAGCCGGCCGTCGTGAGTGACAGGGATCCACTGGAGCGGTATCGGGGCAAACGGCATTTCGACACCACGGCCGAGCCCAGTGGCGGGGATGCGCGGGCCGGTGACGAGCCGTCCTACGTGGTGCAGATCCATGACGCGAGCCGGACACACTTCGACTTCCGCCTGGAGGTGGACGGTGTGCTCAAGTCCTGGGCCGTGCCGAAAGGGCCCTCCACCCGTCCCGGTGACAAACGTCTGGCCGTGCCCACCGAGGATCACCCGCTGGAGTACCGGGAGTACGAAGGGGTCATTCCCAGCGGCGAATACGGCGGCGGCACCGTCATCGTGTGGGACGAGGGGACCTACCGTCCGCTCGCGGGCCACCGGCCGGGCCGCGCCGGATCCTTCGGCGAGGCTCTGGCACACGGCCATGCCTCCTTCTGGCTCGACGGCGCGAAACTGCGCGGCGGCTACGCCCTCACCCGTATCCGGAGCGGCGAGGACGGCGACGAGGAGGCGTGGCTGCTGGTGAAGGAGAAGGACTCCGCCGCCAGATCCGACGGCCCCGCCACGCCGGACCCGTACCGGGCGCGGTCCGCGCGGTCCGGACGCACATTCCACCAGGTGGCCGAGGACGAGTCGGCGAGCGGTGGCTGAGCGCCGACCGGCTTCGAGCCGGCGGCGTTGATCTTCCGGCGCGCCGGATGCGTACCGGCGCGCAGGGCGGCAAGGTGAGGTGAAGCATCGCTACGGGGCCGTGATCGTCCCCACCTGGCAGAACGGAGTGGAACAGAGATATGCCGGCGTCACCTCATGCCGTACTCGGGGCCCCTTGCTGGGTGAGTCTGATGGCACGTGATCTTCAGGCCGCCCAGGACTTCTACAGCGCGGTCCTCGGCTGGACCTACCGGCATACCTCCCTGGGCGACGAGTTCACCGCCGCGCTCGCCGACGGCACACCGGTCGCGGGCATGGGAGCCCTCGCTCCCAGTCTCCAGGCCGCGGTCGCGTGGACCCCGTACTTCCTGGTCGACGACGCCGACGCGGCTGCCGCGCGGGTCCGGGAACGGGGCGCGACCGTCGCCGTCGGTCCTCTCGCGATGAAGACGGGCCGCGCCATCCTGGGCGCCGACCCGGACGGTGCCGTGTTCGGGATGTGGGAGGGGCTGATCATCCCGGGCTGGTCCGTGGGGCGGGGCAGTGGGCCCGCCTGGCTGGAGCTCCGTACCAGGGACGCGTTCGCCGCCGCGATCTTCTACGCCGGGGTCCTCACCTGGGGCTCGGAGGCGAAGGAGAGCTGCGAGGTCCGCTACGAGGACGATCAGGTGCTGGTCGACGACGGTTCGCACACGGTCGCCGCGCTGCGTGGCGGCGCGGTGGAGAGCGCTCCCGATCCGCAGATCCGGCCCCGCTGGCATGTGTCCTTCCGTGTGGCCGACGTCGACGACGCCGTCGAGGCGGCCACGCGCGCCGGAGGCGTCATCGTCGCTCCGCCGGCCACCTCACGCCGCTCGGACTCCGCGCGCGAAGCGACGCTCCGTGACCCGGACGGCGGGATCTTCACCATCACCTCGTGACAGATACCGGCGCCTCCGGGCACCGGCGTCTCACGCCACGGGCGCCCGGTCCCGGGCCTCTCCCGCGGCGGCGCGCGCGTTGCGGCGGAGCGAGGACCAGAACGACCAGCCGATCAGCACCACCCCGACCAGGCCGGTGATGATCTCGCTGACCTCGTACTGGATGGTGACGAGCAGGATCACGGCGAGCGCTCCGATGGCGTAGTGCGCGCCGTGCTCCAGATAGACGTAGTCGTCGAGAGTGCCCTGGCGGACCAGGTAGACCGTGAGCGAGCGGACGTACATCGCGCCGATCCCCAGGCCGAGAGCCATCAGCACGATGTCGTTGGTGATGGCGAAGGCGCCGATGACACCGTCGAACGAGAACGACGCGTCGATGACCTCCAGATAGAGGAACATGAAGAAGGCTGCCTTGCCGGTGACGGCGATCGCCGCGCCGTTCCCGCCGCGGCTCTTCTCCGCCGCGCGTACCTCGCGCTCCCGCTCCTCCTCGCGTTCCTCCTCGTCTTCGAGGCGGTTCTCGAAGTAACTGGAGAGACCGCCGACGATCAGATACGTGATGAGGCCCGCGACTCCGGCGGTCAGCACCGTCTGAGCCTTGTCGGCGTGTTCGCCGCCGTGCTGATGTGCGTGCGTGGCGACCGTCATGGACGCGATGACCAGGACGATCAGCGAGATACAGACCGGAAGCATCTCGACCTTGCCGATCCGGGCCAGCGGCCGCTCCAGCCAGGCCTGCCACTTGATCTCCCGCTCCTCGAAGATGAAGTTGAGGAAGATCATCAGCAGGAAGATGCCACCGAACGCCGCGATCGACGGGTGCGCGTCGGTCACCAGTTGCTGGTACCGGTCCTTGTCGTTCAGCGCCAGATTCACGGCCTCGACGGGGCCGATCTTGGCGGTGACCGCGACGATCACGACAGGAAACGCGAGCCGCATCCCGAAGACCGCGATCAGCACACCGACCGTAAGGAAGATCGTCTGCCAGAAGGCGCTCATCTTCTTGAGGATTCCGGCGTTGATCACCGCGTTGTCGAAGGACAGCGAGACTTCCAGGACGGCCAGGATCGCGACGATCCCCAGGGCGGCCCACCCGTCGTAGAGGCCGCCGGCGGCGAGGCCGAGCGCGGTGACGAGAAACGCCCACCTGAAGGTTTTCAGAAGCACGTGCTGCCCATTCTGTGTACGGAGGCCCCGCTCCCACCCGCGCGGGTGCCCTGGGGCCCTCTCGACCAGGGGCCCGAACAGACTCTCACGGTAGGTGATCGCGACTCCCAGCCGCGCGTCACCCCCCAGTTCCGGGGCCCCTTGCGGCGGGCCGTCTCCCACTCTGGCCGACTCGGTTACGTGCGGCGGGACACGAGCGTGACGTGTAGATGTACGGACCACACACGGCGTGTGAAGCAGACCGCGCGGCGCGGTGGGCGTCCTGGTCGCAGAGCTGACCTGCCTGGCCCCGGCGCGGCGTCCGGACTTCCGGCACCGGCCGCCGCACCGGGGTTTCGCGCACCTGCCCTGACCAGGGTTTCCGGACCGCTGGTGGGCAGGCGTATCGGTGCGACCCCTGCTCAGACCGTGTCAGCGACAGCGCCCAGCAAGGCTGCGCCGGCCGGGACATCGTGGCTGAGCCGGACCGCGCGGTGCGGCAGCATCGCGAGACGAGCCGCCACCTCGGCGCGCGCACTCTCCCGACCACCGCCGTCCACGCCCTGAGCCTGCCCAAAGACGTCCGGGTAGCGGTCCTCCGTCGCGCCCGACATGAAGTCGGCCTCTCCCAGCGTGCGGGTGCCATCGACCACGTCCGGCGACGCGTCGGTATCGACCTGGGGGAAGAGAAGACCCGCCGCCCGGCCGCCGGTGGCCAGCGGCGCGTCGAACAGGCCCGGGAACTGGTCCGGGAACACCTGGACCTTCCGCTCCCGCTTCGCGTTCTCCCACAGCGGGGTGTGGTCGCCGGCGCAGGGGCGCACGCGGCGGACGGCCACCCGGCTTCGACGAGGACCGCTACAAGAAGCGCAACACCGTTGAGCGGGCAATCAACCGGCTGAAACAGTCGCGGGCACCACTCGCTACGACAAGCGCGGATACGTCTTCCTCGGGGCCGCCACCGCAGCGGCCGTCGCGATCTGGCTCCGTGTGCAGCAGTGCCGCGTTCACCGGAAAACGCCCCTCTCGCCGACGGTGGGAGTCGTACTCACTGCGCGGAGCCAC
This sequence comes from Streptomyces sp. AK02-01A, assembly GCF_033795305.1. Classification (NCBI taxonomy): domain Bacteria; kingdom Bacillati; phylum Actinomycetota; class Actinomycetes; order Kitasatosporales; family Streptomycetaceae; genus Streptomyces; species Streptomyces sp. AK02-01A. Next base: position 55,698 of record NZ_JARBAE010000041.1, on the reverse strand, counting down.
TGCAACGCGGCAGGGCGCGGCGGCTGGAAGGCGCGCCGCGACCCGCCGCGATCAGTGGCCGAGGCCGACGTCGAGACGGTGAGCCTCACGGTCAGCACGTACTGCGCCACCGTCCGGTCCTCCGGTGGTGGCCGCGCCGAACGAACACCGCGTGTCTCGCACGCCGGGCCGGGCCTTCCGTGAATCACGGACGACTGCCAGACTCCTCCCGTGCCCGACTTCGACATGCTTGTCATCGGATCAGGACCGGGTGGCCAGAAGGCCGCCATCGCAGCGGCCAAGCTCGGTCGCCGGGTCGCCGTGGTCGACCGCCCGCACATGCTGGGCGGCGTCTCCATCCACACCGGTACCGTCCCCTCCAAAACACTGCGCGAGGCGGTGCTCTATCTCACCGGGCTGAGCCAGCGGGATCTGTACGGCCAGAGCTACCGGCTCAAGGAAGAGATCACCGTCGCCGATCTGACGGCTCGTACGCAGCATGTCGTCGGCCTTGAGGTGGACGTCGTCCGCAGCCAGCTCGCCAGGAACCAGGTCACTCTGCTCACCGGCACCGGACGGTTCGTGGACGAGCACACGGTCGCCGTACGGGACGCCTCGGGCCAGGACCGCCTGGTCACCGCGGACCACATCGTCATCGCCACCGGCACCCGCCCGGCCCGCCCGGCCAGTGTCGAATTCGACGACCGTACCGTCATGGACTCCGACAGCGTCCTCAATATGGAGAAAGTGCCCCGGTCCATGGTGATCGTGGGCGCCGGCGTCATCGGCATGGAGTACGCGTCGATGTTCGCGGCGCTCGGCAGCAAGATCACCGTGGTCGAACAGCGCGGCGGCATGCTGGACTTCTGCGATGTCGAAGTGGTGGAGGCGCTCAAGTACCGTCTGCGCGACCTGGCGGTGACCTTCCGCTTCGGCGAGACCGTCTCGGCGGTCGAGCGTCACGAGCAGGGCACGCTCACCATTCTGGAGAGCGGCAAGAAGATCGCCGCCGACGCGGTGATGTACTCCGCGGGACGGCAGGGGCTGACCGACGAGCTCGACCTCGACAAGGCGGGCCTCTCCGCCGACCGGCGCGGCCGGATCACGGTGGACGAGCACTACCGCACCGCCGTTCCGCACATCTACGCCGTCGGTGATGTCATCGGCTTCCCGGCCCTGGCGGCGACTTCCATGGAGCAGGGCCGCGCGGCGGCCTACCACGCCTGCGACGAGCCCGTGAACCCGATGCACCACCTCCAGCCCATCGGTATCTACACGATCCCCGAGATCAGCTTCATAGGACGGACCGAGGACCAGCTCACCGACGAGAAGGTGCCGTTCGAGGTTGGCGTCTCGCGCTATCGCGAGCTGGCCCGGGGCCAGATCGTCGGAGACGCGCACGGCATGCTGAAACTGCTGGTGTCACCCGAGGACCGACGGCTGCTCGGCGTGCACTGCTTCGGCTCGGGCGCGACCGAGCTGATCCATATCGGTCAGGCCGTCATGGGATGCGAAGGCACCGTCGACTACCTGGTGGACGCGGTCTTCAACTATCCGACGCTCGCCGAGTCCTACAAGGTCGCCGCCCTCGATGTGACCAACAAGATCCGCCAGACAGCACGTATGGAACGCTGAACCGCGCTCGTCGTCCCGTCCCGGTACGGCTGCCGAAGAACCCGGGCCGGGCCGTAAACCGCCGAGCCGCTCAGCGGCGGCGCGGGCGTGCCGCGTGTGCGTCGGTGATGTGGGCGGTGAGCGCCACCGACGCGGTGGCGCGCTCGTAGGTGAGCTGCGCGACGCGCGCGTAGAGACAGTCGAGGATCAGCAGGACCGAGTGGCGGGTGCCGAAGCTGCCGCGCCGGAAGCTGGTCTCCGCCGAGGTCGAGGTGAGGTGGACCGCGGCGGCCTGGGCGACCGGTGAGCGCGGGTCGCCGGTGACGGCGATGGTGGTGGCGCCGCGTTCCACGGCCAGCAGCAGCGGACTCAGGACCTCGCGGGTGTTGCCCGAGTGGGAGAGCGCCACCACGGTGTCCGCCGGTGTGAGCAGCGCCGCCGAGGTCTCGGCGGCGTGCACCTCGGTCCAGGCGCGGGCCGGGCAGCCGATGCCGAACAGCCGTGCCTCCGTCTCGCGCGCCACGATGCCGGAGCCGCCGACGCCGTAGACATCGATGCGGCGGGCCTTCGCCAGGGCCTGTGCGGCTCGTTCGAGGGCCTCGCGGTCCAGGCGTTCCACGGTCCCCCGCAGCGCCTGGAGATCCGCCTGGGCGACCACGGCGATCAGATGGTCGAGGTCGTCGTCGGGGCCGATGTCCGGGCCGAGCGGGTGGTCGTCCGGGCCGTCCGGGCGCCGGCCCTGCTCTTTGGCGAGTTCCAGCAGAAGCTGCTGGTAGGAGTCCAGACCGAGTGCGCGGCAGAAGCGGGTGACGGTGGCCTGTGAGGTGCCTGTGCGACGGCCGAGTTCGGCGGCGGACGCACGGGAGATCGCCGAGGGGTCCGCCAGCACCAGCTCACCGACCTTCCTCAACGAGCCGGTGAGCCGGGGCAGTTCGGAGCGGATCAGGGCAGTGATCATGGCGAACTCGTCTCGGCCGGGGTCTTGTCCGCAAGTGAATCTATCAACCACCATGCGATGCGATGAATGAATCTGTCCAACATCCCTTGGTAATCGGTATCGATGCGGGAGGCACCCGGCTGCGCGCCTATCTCGCCGACGGCACGGGCCGGGTGCTCGGCTCGGGAACCGGTGGCCCCGGCAACGCGCTGAGTGTCGGACGTGCCGATCTGACGCGGCATCTGGCGCGGGCCCTGGACGCGGCCGTACCGGTGGGTCTGCGTGGTTCGGTGGTGGCCGCGGCGGGCGGCTTCGCGGGCGCCGCCGAGGACGCCGGGCCCGAGTGGGGTCAGCGGCTCGCCGCGCTCTGTCTGGCCGAGGCGCTGGCGCTGACCGGTATGAAGGGCGTGGCGAGCGAGGTGTACGGCGATGTCGAGGTCGCCTTCGCGTCGGCTCCCGGCGCGCCGTCCGACGGTCTGGTGCTGGTCGCGGGTACGGGTGCGGCGGCGGGCCGGGTGGCGGACCGGCGCTGTGTGCGGACCTCGGACGGCGGCGGCTGGCTGCTGGGCGACTCGGGCAGCGGATTCTGGCTGGGACACATGGCCCTGCGCGCGGTGCTGCGGGCGCTGGACGAGCGCGGCCCGTGGACCTCACTGGCGGATGCGGTGCCCGCGCACTGCGTGCCGGGCCATGTGAGCCCGCGCGCGCCCTGGCCCGAACGAGGCCGGCTCAAGGAGCAGTTGGTCGGATGGGCACACTCCAGGCCACCGGTCGCGCTCGCTCTGCTGAGCCCGCTGGTGGTGACGGCGGCGGACACGGGTGACGGAGTGGCCCGGTCCCTGCTGGACGAGGCGGCGGCCGAACTGGCCGCCACGGTCGGGGCGTTGGCGCCGCGCCCCGGTGAGCCGCTGGTGGTGACCGGCGGGCTGGTCGGTCCGGAGGGGCCGCTGCTGGAGCGCCTGACGGAGCGCACGCGCGCGACGGGACTGCGGATCACGGCGGTGCGTGACGGCGGCGCCGGAGCGGTGGCGCTGGCCCGGCTGCTGGTCTGAACCCTTGACCTGAACTCCCGCGACTGGTTCATTGTTTCAGACCACGCAAATAATACTGGCTGAATCAACCAAGCCGACTGAATCAGCCGACTGAATCAAGCGAGCACTGGAAAAGGGGATCACCGATGGCTGAACCAGAGCTCAGCGCCGCCGAGTTGGCCGTCCGCGTACGCTCCGCGATGGACCGGGCGGTCGACGGCAACAGGGACGGGGTCGCGGCGGCGGCCCGGCTGTTCGCGGACTGCGTCGCCGCCGACGGCGTGATCCACGCCTTCGGCACCGGGCACTCGCAGGCGACGGCGCTGGAGATCGCCGGGCGGGCCGGCGGGCTGATCCCCACCAGCCGGATCGGCCTCAGCGACCTGGTGCTGCGCGGCGGTGAGGACCGCTCGGTGCTCGCCGATCCGCTGCTGGAGCGCCGGCCGGGACTGGCAGGCCGCCTCTACGAGCTGGCCGCTCCCCGGCCGCAGGACCTCTTCGTGATCATCTCCAACTCGGGCGTCAACAACTCCGTCGTCGACATGGCCCTCACGGCGCGCGAGAAGGGACACCGGCTGGTGGCCCTCACCTCGCTGGAGCACACGCGGTCCGTCCCGGCCCTGCATCCCAGCGGCAAGCGGCTCGCCGACCTGGCCGACGCGGTGCTGGACAACCGCGCGCCGGCCGGGGACGCGCTGCTGCCGCTGCCCGGCGGCGGCGCGCTGTGCGGTGTCTCCACCATCACCTCCGCCCTGCTGGTGCAGATGGTGGTGGCCGAGAGTGTCGCCCTGCTCATCGCCGAAGGCCATGAGGCGCCGGTGTACGTGTCCGCCAATCTGCCCGGCGGCTTCGAGCGCAACGCCGTGCTGGAGGCCCGTTACGAAGGCCGGCTGCACCGCGGCGGACACTGATCCGCGCCGGACCGCGGACCACCGGGGCACACCGCCCGCGCAGCGGCGAAGCACCTCACCGGCGCGAGCCGCCGGACGGGCCCTCAGAGCCGTCCCGCCTCCACGATCCGCCGCAGGAACCGCCTCGTACGTTCGTGGCTCGGATCGCCGAAGATCCGCTGCGGTGTGCCCCGCTCCAGCACCACGCCGCCGTCCAGGAAGCACACCTGGTCCGCGACCTCACGGGCGAAGCCCATCTCATGGGTGGCCAGCACCATCGTCATGCCGTCGCCCTTGAGGTCCCGTACGACCGACAGCACCTCGCCGACCAGTTCGGGGTCGAGCGCCGCGGTGATCTCGTCGAGGAGCAGCAGCCGGGGACGCACGGCGAGGGCCCGTACGATCGCGGCGCGCTGCTGCTGGCCGCCGCTGAGCCGGTCGGGATACTCGCCCGCCTTGTCACCGAGACCGAGGCGCGTCAGCAGTTCGCGGGCCCGCTCCTCCGCCTCCGCGCGCGGGACACCGAGGACCCGGCGCGGTGCGAGCGTGATGTTCTGGAGGACCGTCATGTGCGGGAAGAGGTTGTACGACTGGAACACCACGCCGATACGGCGGCGCACGGCGTCCGGGTCGGTCCGCGGATCGGTGATCTCCTCACCGTCGAGGAAGATCGCTCCGTCGTCGATCTCCTCCAGCAGATTGGCGCAGCGGAGCAGGGTCGACTTGCCGGAGCCCGAGGCACCGATCAGCGCGGTCACGGTGTGCGGCGCCACATCGAGGGAGACATCACGCAGCACGACCCGGTCCCGGCCGAAGGTCTTGCGCACGGACTCCAGACGCAGCACCGGAGCGCCGTCGGCCGTCACCGGTGCCTCGACGGCCGTCATACGGTTCCTCCTTGCGCGCGCCGCCGGTCCATCCGGGCCGTGATCCAGTCGGTGAAACGGGTCATCGGGATCGTCAGGGCGACGAAGACAAGGCCCGCGACGACATACGGCGTGTAGTTGAAGTATTTGCCGGCGATGATCTGGGCCGCGTAGACGGCGTCGACCGCGCCGGCGATGGAGACCAGGCCCGTGTCCTTCTGCAGCGACACGAGGTCGTTGAGGAGCGGCGGCACGACGCGCCGTACCGCCTGCGGCAGGACGACGTACCGCAGTGTCCTGGCGCTGGACAGTCCCAGTGAACGGGCCGCCGCCCGCTGGGACGGGTGTACGGACTCGATCCCGGCCCGGAACACCTCGGCGACATAGGCCGAGTAGGTCAGGACCAGCGCCGTGCCGCCGAGCAGCACGGGATCGGTGGTGACGCCCTGCAGCCGCAGTGCCGGGACGCCGAAGACGACCATCAGCAGACAGATGATCAGCGGCAGGCCGCGGAAGAAGTCGGTGTACGCGGTGGCCAGCGCGCGCACCGGGAAGAAGACCGGGCCGCGCAGCGTACGGGCGACGGCCAGCAGCAGTCCGAGCACGAGGACGCACACTCCGCAGACCGCCAGCAGCCGCAGGTTGAGCAGCAGACCGTCGAGGACCTGGGGCAGCGCCATGCGGGCGTACTCGGCGCTGAAGAATGTCTCACGGGTGCGCTGCCAGCCCGGCGAGCCGGTGATGACGAGATAGAGCACACCGCCCGTCACCAGCGTGGAGAGCGCGGCGATCCCGGTGGCGCGGCGGGCGCGGGCGCGCTTGTAGCGCTCGCGCTCGATCCGCCGCGCCGACGGCGTGTACGTGTCGTCTCCGCCGCCGTCCTTCTCCGTGCGGACGGTGCCAGAGGTCACTTGAGCACCGGGGCGTTCACGGCGTCCGACAGCCACTGCTTCTCCAGAGCGGCCAGGGTGCCGTCCCTCCGCAGTCCGTCGACGGCCCGGGTGACGCACGAGGTGAGCGCGCTGCCCTTGTCGAGGACGAGTCCGAACTGCTCCGCCGCCCCAGCGGAGTCGGCGAACTGGCCGACGACCTTGGCGTCCGGCACCTCGGCCGAGGTGATGTAGAAGGCGGTGGGCAGATCGACGACGATCGCGTCGACCTGGCCGTTGCGCAGCGCGGACTTGGCGAAGTCGTTCTTCTGGAAGACGGCGGGCTTCTGCGTCGGCTTGATGATCTCGTTGATCGTGTCGAGGCTGGTGGTGCCGACCTGGGCGCCGAGTTTGGCTCCCTTGAGGTCGGCGCCGGTGGCGGCCTCGGCGTACGGGGAGTCCTTCAGTGCGACGACGGCCTGGCGGACCTCGTAGTAGCCCGAGGAGAAGTCGACGGCCTGCTTGCGCTCGTCGCTGATGGAGACCTGGTTGATGTCGAAGTCGAAGTTCTTCGCACCGGGCGCGAAGGAGTTGTTGAACGGCACCGTCTGCCAGACGACCTGGTCCTTCTCGTAGCCGAGGGCCTTGGCGACGGAGTACGCGACGGCGGACTCGAAGCCCTTGCCGCTCGCCGGATCGTCGTCCTGGAACCAGGGCGCGTAGGCCGGTTTGTCCGTCCCGACCGTCAGCTTTCCCTTCGCCTGTGTGGCCAGAGCGGCCTTGTCGCAGGACTGCGCGGAGGCAGCGGCCCCGGTGGAGGACGTGTCGGCGGACGACGGTGTCTCCTGAGGGGCACACCCCGTGGCGGCGGCGAGGGCCACGACGAACAGTGCGGGGAGAAGGCTTCGGGCGGTGAGGTGCATGGCGGGAGACTGACACCGCCGAGGGGTGTCTGTCGAGATCGCGGTATTGCGATCTCATGAAATTCCGCTTGTGGGCGTACCCGCGAGGTTTGGGACGCCCCGCGCTCGCACCGGCCGGACCGGTCCAGGACGCCTCCGGGACGCCATGAGCCGTATCGCCGCCGCTCAGGCCGGCCGGTGTCCCGTGAGGCCGGGTCGCCGCTCGCGGGATTGTCGTTACGCTGATCGTTGATGTTCACCCCTCAGGGCCCGACCCTCCGCGAACTCGCCGTGCAGGCGCTCTCCTCCATCGAGCACGGCTATGACCTGCTGGCTCCGAAGTTCGACCGGACCCCGTTCCGGACGCCTGCCCCGCTGCTGGAGGCGGTGGTGCGTACCCTCCGGCCGCTCGGACCGTTCGGCGCGGGACTCGACATCTGCTGCGGGACAGGCGCCGGGGTGGGTGCCCTGCGGCGGCTGTGCGAGGACCGGGTCACCGGTGTCGACTTCAGTACGGGCATGCTCGCGGGCGCCACATCGGCCTTTCCGCAGGCCGCGGGCGTGCCGTCGGTGAGCTGGGTCCGGGCCGACGCGCGCGCTCTTCCGTTCAGAGCCGGCTTCGACCTGGCCGTGAGTTTCGGTGCGTTCGGCCATTTCCTGCCCTGCGAACGGCCGGTGGTCTTCGCCCAGGCGTACGCGGCCCTCAGGCCCGGCGGCCGGTTCGTCTTTCCCGTCCCGGCGCCGCCGCGAGTCGGCTCGACGCTCTACTGGGCGCTCTGGGGTTTCGACACCGTGATGCGGCTGCGCAATCTGCTGTGGCATCCACGGTTTGTCATGTACTACCGCACGTTCCGGCTTCCGGATGTGCTGGCGGAGCTGAGGGACGCCGGGTTCACGGCGGAACTACTGCCTCTGACCGATCTCGGCCGGCTGCCCGACGGCGGTCCTCGCTGTGTCCTGGTGGTCGCTCACCGGGCCTGAGTCCGCGCCGCCCGGTGGCGGCGATGTCTCCTGGGCCGGACCGCTCACGCCGGACCCCTCACGCCGGACCGCTGACGGCGGACGCCGCGGCCTTCGCCGCCTTCTCCACCAGCGAGACTCCGGCGTCCATGGTGACGCTGCCCCTCGACAGCACCGCCAGCAGGCAGGGATGTCCGTCCACGGATATCCGCCCGATGCTGTTGATGTCCCACAGGCCGGTGGCGCTCCGCTGCAGCCAGCCGTTCTTCAGGCCCGTGACCGTGCCCGCCGCCGACACACCCCAGTCCTGGTCCGCCGCTATCCCGCCCATCAGGCCCCGTGCGTAGGTCCTCGACGCCGCGCTCAGCTCGGAGTCCTGGCCGAACACGGCGGACAACAGCACGAGCTGGTCGGCGGCGGTGGTCTGCGTCAGCCCCCACAGGCCGTTGGTCCCGGCGGTCGTCCCGGTGAGTCCCAGTCGGTGGTTCGCCGCGTCCAGACCGCGTGACCCGCCGATCGCGTTCCACAGCGCGTCCGCCGACGCGTTGTCGCTGACCTGGATCATCGAGGTCGCGTAGGCCTTCTCCTGCGCCGTCAGCCGGCGGTCCGCGTCCTGTGCCTTCAGCAGCAGCGCCGCCAGGATGTCGACCTTGACGATGCTCGCCGTGTCATACGTCTTCCCTGAGCCCACGCCGTACCGCGCGCCGCGGCCGTCCGTCAGATCGAGCACCGCGACCGACAGTGAGGCGGAGGTGGCGGCCAGGAGCGGCTGGAGCCGCTCGGACAAGACCTCGTCCGGAGCCCGCCCAGGCTTCTGGGCGGCCTTCCCGGCCGACAGCGCGTGCACCGATTCCGAGGGCGCGGGCGACGCGGCCGGCGCCGCCGGCAGCGACACGATCGACGTCAGCGGCGCGATCCCGGACGGCTCTCCGCTCCACGCGGGCAGGGTGCTCGTACGCGGTACGGCCCGCGAGTCACTGTGCGCGGTCCCGTGGAAGCCGGCCGTCACCGCCCATCCCGCCACCAGCAGGGTGAGGGCCGCTGAGGTGTGGAGCGCGGGATGGCGGCGTACGGACATGAGCGTCTGCGGGGTCAAACGGTGCCGGGACATGGCGAGAGGTTAAGAAGACATTCTGAGAGGCAACCACGTCTCAGGTAAACGTTATGTGACAAATTGCGTTATGCCCCGCGCTGTGCTTGGTCGCCGGGAAAATACCGTGTGATGAAATCGTTACGGAAGGTGCCGCGCGGATCGAGCTTCGCGAGCAGTGTTTCGAAGTCGGCGGAGCGCTCGTACAGCGCGCGGACACGCTCCGGAGCCATGGTGAACAGCTTGCCCCAGTGCGGCCTGACACCGAACGGCGCCAGCGCCTCCTCGATGACGCCCAGCACCGGCGTCACGGCCGCCGTGTCCGCGATCCAGGTGAAGTGGAACGCCACGGAGTCGCGTCCGTACGCCGGACTCAGCCAGTATTCGTCCGCCGCGACGGTACGGATCTCACCGATCTGGAGGACCGGCGCGATCCGGTCCCTGACACGTGCGAGCGCGTCGAAGGCCGCGAGACCGTCCTCCCGTGCGACGAAGTACTCGCTCTGCAGCTCCTCGCCGTTGCTGGGCGTGAACTCCGGCCGGAAGTGCGGCAGCCTTTCGTGCCACGGCCCGGCGACTCCGGACTGTTCCGTGCAGGTGACCGGGTCCATGCCGGGCACCGGGTGGCGAGGTCCGTCGGCGGGCTCGGCACCGAGCCCGCCCGCCAGCGCGGTCGCGCGCTCGTCGTCACCGACCCGGTGCTTCAGCCAGATCTGCTCCACCAGGTCGGTCCGCCAGCGGGTGAAGAGGCTGACGCTGTAGGCGGCCGAGAGTATGTCGTCGAACCGCTCGCGCAGCCGCCCGTACGGAAGCCCTTCGTACACCCACTGCCGGATGTCGTAGGCCGGTACCAGATCGAGCGTCATCCGGGTGACGATGCCGGCGGCGCCCAGTGCGACCACGGCTCCCGCGAAGTCCTTGTCACCGCGGGCGAGAGACAGGATCTCGCCGTCGGCGGTGACGATGTCGAGCGCACGCACCGCCGAGGCCAGCGCGCCGTTACCGACTCCCGATCCATGCGTTCCGGTGGCGCAGGCTCCGGCGACCGAGATGTGCGGAAGCGAGCCGAGGTTGTGCAGCGCGAGACCCGCGTCGTGCACGGCGCCGGTGAACTCCGCGAACCGCAGGCCGCCGCTCACCGTGACCGTGGCGGCGGCTCGGTCGACCTCCACGGTCCTGGGCAGTTCCGCCACCGAGACCAGGTCACCGTCGGTGTCCGCGATCCGGTTGAACGAGTGGCCGCTGCCGAGCGCGCGCACCGAAGGACCGCCGGCCACGATCTCGCGCAGCCGCTCCACCGACGAGGGCCGGTGGACACGCGCCGCGTTGAAGGTGATGTTGCGTGCCCAGTTCGTCACGGCCGGCGCGGCGGAGCGGGCCGCGGCGCCCTGCCCGTCCTCCTGAGGCGCGGCTTCACCGCTGGGTCCGGTGGTGGGTCCAGGCGTGCGGGACACGGTGTTCTCCTTCGCTGCGTTCGTGAGCGGCCGCCGTGCGCACCCACGTTTCCTTACGCGCACTCTGACACGCGAGGAGAGGGACCCGTCGCGGCGCCCACCGCATACGGCCGCTCCGGCTCAGCCGCCTTCCACTTCGGCCAGCAGTTCCCGCACACGGCGCAGCCCTTCGCGGACATTGGCCTCGGCGGTGATCTCCCGCGCCTCGGGAAGGGACAGCCAGCGCAGCGGGGCCTCGGGCGTCTCCGGGCGGATCGTGTCCGGTTCGGCGGTCGCCAGCACGAATCGCAGGTCGGCGTGGGCGTGCGCGGGTTCATCGCCCCTGGCGGGCACGGGCACGATGACCACCTGCACAAGGGAGTCGTCCGGGAAGGAGACAAGGTCGCCGAGACCGGTCTCCTCGACGGCCTCCCGCAGCGCGACGGCCAGCGGCTCGGTCTCTCCCGGGTCGCCGTGACCGCCCACCTGCAGCCAGGACCGCTGCCGTTCGTGCCAGCGCATCAGCACGCGTCCGCTGCCGGGATGCACGATCAGCGCGGACGCCGTCACATGCAGAGGGATCGAGCGCGACCACGGGTCGTCGGCGGTCTCGACGAGTTCGCGTACGCGGCCGGCATCGGCGGCCTCGGCGGGATCCCTCGGACGATACCGGGACAGCACATCGAGGATCGGCCGGCGGACGGATTCCATTCGCTCCACCTGTCAACTCGTCGGGCCGGCCGGTCCCTGTCCGGCCGTCGTACGGCATCGAGGAGGTTACGGTTCCGGACGGACGCTGTCCCGCGGTTTTGTCCCGGCCTCCGGACTCGTGCGCTCGTGCGCTCGTGCGCTCGTGGAATCCACTCATGGAATCCGGAGGCCGTGCCACCGGCTCGTACCGCTACGGCTTGCGGCCCACTCCGCCCCACATCGGGATGTCACCGGCCGGCACGTCGTGCGGGCCGGGCCGCCAGAGCGGCAGTGACACGACTCCGGGCTCCAGCGGCTCCGTGCCTTCGAAGAACCTCGCCACCTCGTCCCTGGTGCGAGGCGTCGCGGCCGCGTGCGCCGCTGCCCGCTCGTTGTAGACCCGCATCGACTGGGCCACCTCGTCGGCCGTGATGTCGGCCGCCGGATGGGAGATCACCAGATGGCTGCCGGACGGCAGCGCGTCGAGCAGACGGGCGGTGATCCCGTACGGGCCGTCGGCGTCCGGGATGTACTGGAGGACCGCGACCAGCATCAGGCCCACCGGCCGGCTGAAGTCCAGTGTGCGTGCCGCCTCGGCGAGGATGATCTCGACATCGCGGGCATCGGACTCGATGTAGTCGGTCCGTCCTTCCGGCGTGCCGACCAGCAGGGCGCGGGCATGCGCCAGCACGATCCGGTCGTTGTCCACGTACACGACACGCGAATCGGGCGCGACGGACTGGGCGACCTCATGGGTGTTGTCGGCGGCGGGAATGCCGGTGCCGATGTCCAGGAACTGCCGGATGCCGACCTCACCGGCGAGATGGCGGACGGCCCGGCCGAGGAACGCGCGGTTGGCGCGGACCGCTCGGACGATTCCCGGATTGGCCTCGGCCGCCAGCTCGGCGGCCTCCTGATCGACGGGGTAGTGATCCTTGCCACCCAGCCAGGCGTTGTACACCCGGGCCGGATGGGCCTGCCCTGAATCGATCTCCTGCGGCCGCTCCTCAGCCATCGTTTTCACCTCTCGGCCCGGCCTCTCGGCACGATCTTCACAGCAGCCTCAGCCTACGCATCCCGCCTGGTCCGGGCCGCGTCTTCGGCCAACTTCGCCGACGCGGACACATGTCCTGGACGGTGTCCTCCACGGTGGCCGTCGAGGCTCGCTCCCGGCCGTTCCGCACGCCGGTATCCACGCTTTCGCATGCGTATCGACCCACCCGATGAGAACTTTCGGTGCCCGATCGCCTACGCTGCGCAATATGGGCACGACGGTCGGGAGTGTGATCGGCGGACGCGGGACGCGATCCTGCGTCACGCTGTTCGCCGTGCTGGCCGCGCTGCTCCATGTGCTGGGATGTGCCCACGGCCCTGTCTCCGCCGCGCCGCTCCGGAACGCGCCGATGACCGCGGTGGCCACGCCGGACGCCGCGGCGGCCGTCTCAGGAGCCCCGGCCTCCGGGCACGCTCCGGCGCCGACCGCCTGCGCGGGACGGGCCGCCCATGGCGCGGCATCGTGTACGGACGCGGACGAGCCGAGCGTTCTGTCGCAGCGTACGGACGAGTCCGCCGTGCCGCCCGCGGTGGACGCCGTGAGCGCCGCCGACACCGTCGTACGGGATGCGGCGCGGCGTCCGGCTCGCGCGCGGCCGGCCGGTGAGAGCGCCGGAGCCGGCACGGACCAGCGACAGCGCGCGGCCCTGGGTGTGTGGCGGAACTGATCACGGCCGCGGGCCGCCGCCCGCGCGCGAGCGGTTGTGAGCGCGCGCGGTCGATGGCCCGGCCGGCTCTCTGACCGTTCGTCCCGCCACCGCCGCCGAGGCGTGCTCCCGTACGCCCGGCCACAGGAGATCTGTGCAATGAACCCCTTCGGTATGGTCGCCGCCCACACGTCCGTCACCTCCATGTCCACAGCCGACCCGTCTTCGGACCACATGTGTTCCGGATCCGCCCAGGTATCGGTGCCCGACTCCCCCGCCCAGTTGCTGACTTCTTCCCTCCAGCCGGCGCACAGCCCGGCGGCGCTGGTCGGCGACACCCCGACCCTGTGGGTCGGCGAACCGTTCACCGCGTCCGGCCGCGGCTTCTGGGCCAAGCTGGAAGGCAGCAACCCCGGCGGCATCAAGGACCGTACGGCCCTCTACATGGTGGCGCGCGCCCGGGAGCGCGGCCAACTGCTGCCGGGAGCGCGGATCGTGGAATCCAGCTCCGGCACCCTGGGACTGGGGCTCGCCCTGGCCGGAGTGGCCTTCGGCCATCCCGTCACGGTGGTCACGGATCCGGGCATGGAGCCGCTGATGACCGGGCTGCTAACCGCGTACGGCGCGGACATCGAGCTGGTGCGGACGCCGCATCCGGTCGGCGGCTGGCAGGAAGCCCGGCGTGAGCGGGTGGCCGAGCTTCTCGCCGCGCGGAGCGGATCATGGTGCCCGGACCAGTACCACAACCCGGACAATGTGGCCGCGTACCGTCCACTGGCGTATGAGCTGGTGGCCCAGCTCGGACGCGTCGACACGCTGGTCGCCAGTGTCGGCACGGGCGGTCATTCGGCCGGGATCGCCTCGGTCCTGCGTGGCTTCTTTCCCTCGCTGCGGGTCGTGGGAGTCGACACCACCGGCTCCACCATCTTCGGACAGCCCGCCGCGCCCCGGCTGATGCGCGGCCTGGGCAGCAGCATCCATCCGCGCAATGTCGCGTACGGCCTCTTCGACGAGGTGCACTGGGTCGCCGCCCCGGAGGCGGTCTGGGCGGCGCGGTCGCTGGCCCGGGCGCGCTACGCCACGGGCGGCTGGAGTGTGGGAGCGGTCGCGCTGGTCGCGCGCTGGCTGGCGACTGTCCGGCCGGCGGAGGAGCGGATCGTGGCGATCTTCCCGGACGGCCCGCAGCGCTATGTCGGAACCGTGTTCGACGACGCGTACTGCCGTGAGCATCAACTGCTGGACCACCGGCCCGCCGACCATCCGCAGGAGATCGCGCATCCCGGCGAACGCACCGTCACCCGGTGGACACGGTGCACCACCGTGGTGGATCCGCTCGCCGGCGGCGCGGCGGGCGCCGCAGCCGTCGGACCGGAAACGGGTGACCGCGGCCTGGCGGGAGCGGCCCGGTGAAGGCTCCGGCGAAGACCATGGCGAGCTCTCCGGTGACCGGCCTGTGGGCGAGCACCCGTTCCTTTCCGCCCGCGGCGCGGCTGCTGATGGCGAATCAGTTCGCCATCAACCTCGCCTTCTACATGCTCATGCCGTATCTCGCGGCGCATCTGGCCGGTGGCCTCGGGCTGGCCGCCTGGGCGGTCGGTCTGGTCCTCGGCGTACGCAACCTCTCCCAGCAGGGCATGTTCCTCATCGGTGGCACCCTCGCCGACCGCTTCGGCTACAAGGCGCCGATCATGGCCGGCTGCCTGCTGCGCACCGGCGGATTCGCGCTGCTCGGCTGGGTGGACCAACTGCCCGCGCTGATCGTGGCGTCGGCCGCGACCGGCTTCGCCGGAGCGCTCTTCAACCCGGCGGTGCGCGCCTATCTGGCGGCCGAGGCGGGAGAACGGCGGGTGGCGGCGTTCGCGACATTCAATGTGTACTACCAGGCCGGGATGGTGCTGGGTCCGCCGGTCGGCCTCGTGCTGCTCGCGTCCGACTTCCGGCTGGTGTGCACGGTGGCCGCGCTGGTCTTCGCCGCGCTGACCCTGCTGCAGTGGCGCGCGCTGCCCGCGCGCGGCGGCGAGAAGGCGGAGGAAGGACCCACGGGGCTGCCCGCGCGGTGGCGTACGGTGCTGGCCAACCGGCCGTTCCTGTTGTTCTCGCTGGCGATGACCGGCTCGTACGTCCTGACCTTCCAGGTCTATCTGGCGTTGCCGCTGGCCGCCGCCGGCGCGCTCGGGCCGGACGGTGCGAAGGCCACCGGCGCGCTGTTCGTGGTCTCGGCCGCCGTGACGGTGGCCGGGCAGCTACGGCTGACGGGATGGGTCACGCGCCGCTGGAGTCCGCACGGCGCGCTGGTGACGGGACTCACCGTGATGGGCCTGGCGTTCGTCCCGTTGGCACTGGTGCCCGCCGGAGACGGAGGCGCCGCGCGACTGGGCGTGCTCGCCGCGCTGACGGCGGCGGTCGTGGCGCTGGCCCTGGGAAGCGCGGTGGTCTATCCGTTCGAGATGGACACGGTGGTCGCGCTGTCCGGCAACCGGCTGGTCGCCACGCACTACGGCTTCTACAACACCGTCTCCGGGCTCGGTGTCACGCTCGGCAATCTGGCCACCGGCGCGCTGTGGGACGTGGCGGAGCGCCATCACGTCCTCTGGCTGACCTGGATCGCGCTGACCGGCACCGGCCTGGCCTGCGCCGGAGCGGTGTCCGCGCTGGCGCGCGGTGGCCGGCTGGAAGCTTCCGTACCGAGGCCGGTGTCCGCCTGACGCACGCCGGAGACGCTCCGCACCGGAGACCGCCGGCCGGAACCCGCCGGGAACGGCGGAGGCCGGCGGGCATAGCATCGCCTGCTGTCATGGACATCACCTGGTGGGGATTTGCCGCGCTCGCCGCGGCGGCGACGCTGGTCGGTTTCTCGAAGACGGCTGTGAGCGGCGCGAATACGGTCAGTCTGGCCGTATTCGCGGCCGTGCTGCCGGCTCGTGAGTCGACCGGCGTACTGCTGC
Source organism: Streptomyces sp. AK02-01A (assembly GCF_033795305.1). Lineage (NCBI taxonomy): Bacteria > Bacillati > Actinomycetota > Actinomycetes > Kitasatosporales > Streptomycetaceae > Streptomyces > Streptomyces sp. AK02-01A. The sequence goes on along the minus strand of NZ_JARBAE010000041.1, from coordinate 39,792 downwards.
CCGTGCTGATCGCCGGCGATGTGCTCGCCGTGCTGACCTATCGTCGGCATGCGCACTGGCCGACCCTGTGGCGGCTGTTCCCTGCGGTCGCCGCGGGTGTCGTGGTGGGCACGGTGTTCCTGGTCTGGGCCGACGACGCCGCTGTGCGCACCTCGATCGGCGCGATTCTGCTGCTGATGGCGGGAGTCACGATATGGCGGCGGCGTGGCGGAACGGACGGCGCGAAGAAGGACGGCGCGGCGGAGAGCGGCGGTCCTGAGCCGTCCCGAGGACGGCTCAGGGCACGTTCGTACGGCGTGCTCGGCGGGTTCACCACCATGGTCGCCAATGCCGGCGGTCCCGTCATGTCGCTTTATCTGCTCTCGGCGGGCTTTCAGAAGCTGGGCTTTCTGGGCACCTCGGCGTGGTTCTTCCTCATCGTCAACATGTCCAAGGTGCCGTTCAGCGCGGGGCTCGGTCTGATCGACCGGCAGTCTCTGCTGCTCGACGCCGTCCTGGTTCTCTTCGTCATACCCGGCGCCTTCATCGGCAAGGTCTGTGTGAACCGCATCCACCAGCGGCTCTTCGAGCGGCTGGTGATCGCGGCGACCGTGCTCGGTGGCCTTCAGCTTCTGCTGCGCTGACCCATTGAGCCGCCGCTTGGGACCCGCCCGCGCGGAGGCCGCCATGGGGCGCCGACGGGTATGTGAGGTACGTCCTGGCAGAGTAGGGCCGGCAACTGTGGATACATGTAGTGGCAATACAGGTCGGACGACGTCGGAGTGTGCGGTGTGGAGCGGGACAAGATGGACTCTCAATCGGTCGCCGGAGCTCCTTGCTGGGTGACCCTGCTCTCGCGTGACATGTCCGCCTCGCAGGCTTTCTACGGGAATGTCCTGGGCTGGACCTATCGGCCCGCGGGACTGGGAGACGACTTCTGCGTCGCCCTCGCGGACGGGCTGCCCGTCGCGGGCATCGGCGCGCTGGCCTCGTCGCTCCAGGTCGCCGTCGCCTGGACGCCGTACTTCGCCGTCGCCGATGTGGACGAGGCCGCGGCCCGGATCAGGGAGCGCGGCGCCACCGTGGCGGTGGGGCCGCTGGCCTTCCACTCGGGCCGGGCAGCGCTGGCCACCGACCCGGACGGTGCGGCCTTCGGTATCTGGGAGGGCTCCGTGCGGTCCGACTGGACGGTGGGGCGCGGAAGCGCGCCCGCCTGGCTGGAGCTGCGCACACGCGACACCTCCGACGCCGCCCGGTTCTACAGCCAGGTCCTCGGCTGGGCGCCCGAGGCCGAGGGCGGTCTCACCTTGGCGCACAAGGACGATCACGCCGTACTGCGGCAGAACGAGCATGTGGTCGCCAAGATCCGGGGCGGCGCCGAACAGGCCGTGGCCGACCCGCAGATGCGGCCGCGGTGGCACGTCTATTTCCGGGTCCCGGAGGTGTCGGATTCACTCACGGCCGCTCTGAACGGCGGAGGCGCACTGGCCTCCACGCCGGACGGCCCGGCCTCGCCGGGCGAGACCACCCGGCGGGAGGCCACCCTGCGCGATCCGGACGGCGCCCTGTTCACCGTCACGTCGCGCTGACCTACGGCCGCCCGCGCGGACGGCCGGGCAGCCCCCAGCGCCGAAGACGCGGACAGAAAGCGCGCAGACGGCGGTCGCGGTCCTCGGGACGGCCGCGACCGCCGGGCGGCCCGGCATCCGGTGGACAGCGCCCCTGGCCCGCCGGACAGGGGCCCGGTCAGGCCGTGCGTACCGGAGGAACCCCTTCCACCTCGAAGACGACCTGGTCCTCGTAGCACCACCACCAGCCCTCGCCCGGCTCGTACGAGCGGATGAGCGGATGCCCGGACGCCTGGTTGTGCGCGGTCGCGTGCTTGTTCTTGGACGAGTCGCAGCAGCCGATGTGCCCACAGCTCTGGCACTCCCGCAGATGCACCCAGCCGTCGCCCATGGCGACACACTCCGGGCAACTGTCCTTGCTGTCGGGGCTCACGGGCCCGACATCCGCAAGATGACTGCAGATCAGCCCGCCGAACCGTTCTTCGCTGTTCGCCATGTCGATGCCGCCCTCCGACCGCACAGGTCACTTCAGTCAGTGGCCCTCACACCGTACGGCCGGACCCCGGCCACCGCCAGCAGAGGCGGAACCGCGAGGCCGCTCCGCGCGTCTTGACACCCGTCCGACAACGGAGAAGCCTGGACATTCGGCCTCTGACCGGGGCCGAACGGGGGAATGGGGGGCAGCACGGTGAGAAAGACGTGTACGCGCATACCGGGAAGGGCCACCGCGCTGGGCGCCCTGGCCGCGCTCGCGTTCCCGCTGGCCGCCTGCGGCGGTGGCGACGGCGACGCGGGTCCCGATGCCCCGGCGACCGTCACCACCGCGACACCCAGCACGCCGCCGCCGGTCGAACCCGCCGCGTACCGCACCACGCTCGACACCACGCTCGGCCCGCTCGACAAGGCACTGCGCGCGGTCGACAGCGCGCGCGAAGGCGGTGCGCTGAACAAGGCCCTCGGCGCGGCCGCCACGGCGGCCACCACCGCCGCCGCCGAACTGGACACGGCCGAGACACCCGACGACGCCGTCAGCGGCAACGCGAGCCTCGCCGACTCGCTGCGCGATCTGAGCCAGAGCCTTGACGACGCGCGCGCCGACGAGGGGCGCTGTGCCACCTCGCCGCGCGTCGAACTGAACTCGGCCGACAGTCTCGGAACCGTACGGGACGCCGCCGGCACGCTCACCGGTCTCGGCTACACCGTGAGGCTGAAGCTGCCGCGCACCGAGAAGCCGAGCAACCGGCGGCTCGGCAACGGTTCCTTCGTGAAGGACGGCCGCGGCAGTGGGCTGGGCCGGCTCACCATCAAGAACAGCACCGACTCCGACACCGTGGTGTCCCTGACCCGTGGCGAGCGGACCGCCTTCACGGTGTATATCCGCAAGGGCTCCAGCACAACGGTGCGGCGCGTCCGGGACGGCTCGTACAGTGTATATTTCACGGCCGGAGCCGACTGGAACTCCTCGAAGAGGTCCTTCACCCGTGATTGCAGCTTCGAGAAGTTCGACGACAAGGCCGACTTCAGGACCGTCCAGGTCTCCGGCGGCACGCAGTACACCGTGCTGACCTTCTCGCTGGCCAAGACGATCGGCGGCAACGCCACCACCAGCGAGGTACCGGAGGACGAGTTCCCGTCCTGACCGGTCCGGACGGCCCGCGCGTACGCACATCCGTTGTGCTTTCGCGTCGCGGCGCGGAGTCACACGTGGACGAACCGCGCGATCCGCTCGCGCAGCATCGCGGCGAACTCCTCCGCGCCGACGAGCTGCGACCTCAGGTCCGCCACCCGTTCCGCGGTGGCGCGCTCGAATTCGCCGACGCGCCGCAGTAGTTGGTCCCGGTCGTCCGCCGTCGGCGGCTCTTCGCCGTCGAGCCGGTCGGTGATCGCGAGCAGGACGCGCATCTCGTCCAGCGAGAATCCGAGCGGAGTCATCCGGCGGATGATCATCAGCCGCGCCGCGTCCGACTCGGTGTAGAGACGCAGGCCGCCCTGGGACAGGGCCGAAGGTGCGACGAGCCCGGACTCCTCGTAATACCGGATGGTGCGCAGGGACAGCCCGGTACGCACGGCCACCTCACCGATCCGCATGTTTCTGGGGTACACGTGTGGTCCTGACCTTTCCGCTCGGGTGCCCACGGGGCCGCCACGGCCCGCGCCGATCCGCCCTCCGACGTTAGATCGGAGTCGGCCGGGACCCGGGGCAGCCGCGCCGCGCCGTACGGGTGCCGCGGTGCCGGATCACCACAGCTCGCCCGGCCGGTCCGCCGTCAGGGCTTGTACACCTTTCCCGGCTCGGGAACGCCCGGTGCCAGCAGCTCCGGGACCGTGACAAAGGTGTAGCCGCGCTTCTTCAGCTCGTCGATGATCGCGGGCACGGCGGGCACGGTGCCCTGGTAGATGTCGTGCAGCAGGATGATGCCGTCGGGACCCGCCGCGTCCAGGACGCGGTGTTCGATGAGGAGGGAGTCCGTCGTCGAGTAGTCCTTGGCGGTGGCGCTCCAGAGGACCTGGGCGAGGCCCAGCTCACGGCACACGTCGGAGACCTCCCGGTCGGTACGGCCCTGCGGCGGACGCATCAGTGTGGGCCGGTGGCCGGTCAGCTCCGCGATGGCGTCCTGCGTACGGGAGAGTTCCTCGCGTATGCCGTCGGCGTCGAGATCCGTCAGCCGCTTGTGGGTCCAGGTGTGGTTGCCCACTTCGTGTCCTTCCCGCGCCATCCTGCGCACCAGGTCCGGGTGGTGGACGACATGGTTCTTGCCGAGCAGGAAGAAGGTCGCGCGCACCTTCTTCTCCTTGAGTATGTCGAGCAGCCGGGGCGTGTCCCGGGAAGGCCCGGCGTCAAAGGTGAGGGCTATACAGCGCGCCTCGCGGCAGTCCACTCCGGTTTTCGCGCGTGCTCCGGCCAGGGGACGGCTCCTGGCGTCGCCGGGCGAGATGGTGGCGGCCGAGCAGCCGCTCAGCACCAGACTCAATGACGCGACCGCCGCCAGAGCAGCGGTGATCCTCGGCCCGGACGCCGGTTTCTTCCCTGGCATGACACATTCCTCTTCCGACGGGTGGGTGGCCGGCGACAGGGCCGGACGCGAGCAGCGCGAAGCGGCGCCGGGCGCGGATGGAAACCGGCGCGCACCTGGCTGCCGGTGGACGCGGCCGGGCCGCGTGAGTAGGCGGACCGCGTCAGTAGGCGGACCGCGTCAGTGGACGAGCCGGCGGTGAGGGCCGGCCGCTACGCCGTGATGATCGGCGAAGAACGGATTGCCGGAGGACGGGACTTCGAGGGCCGGAAGGCGCCCGGTCCCGGCGGGAGCGCCGAGCGACTCGGGTGCGGAAGCACGGACCGGCGGACGGTCAGACGGGGACTCCTTCGCGAGCGACGAGACGGTGCCGAGGTGAGTTCAAGAGCCCGGGCAGGGCGTGGTCACGGGACATGGAGAGCACTATACACGCGACGTATACATGTGGTGTATAGCCGATGAGCAGGAACGTTCGGAGGCCGCGAGACGGCGGCCAATACCGGCCCGAACAGATCGATGTGACATGCACTCAGTTGTTCCGTAGGGCATTCAACACAGCCCGTACCGGCTCTCGTCACCCAGCCGTCACCCGGCCACTCGAACATCCGAGCTGCCGCGCATCACAGCTCGGGTCAGAAGTATCGGCGAGGAGCAGAAATGGGCCACGGCCATCACCACCCGCACGATCACACGCACCACACCCCGGTCGGCACGGACTCGCTGCCCCCGGCGCTCGATGTGAGCGTCCCCGACAACGAGCTGTCGCCCAGCCAGCTCTCCCGGCGTTCGATGCTGCGCCGCGCCGGCCTTCTCGGAGCGGGCCTCGCCGGAGCCGGTGTGCTGGGTGGTGCCACGTCCGCCGCCGCGACCTCGGGCGGTTCCGGCGGCCACGGCAAGAACAACGGCTTCCTCTGGCTGGCCGGCGACCACCACATCCACACGCAGTACAGCGACGACGGCAAGTACCGCGTCCTCGACCAGGTGCGGCAGGGCGCGCGGCACGGGCTGGACTGGATGGTCATCACCGACCACGGCAGCGCCACGCACGCCAAGATCGGGGTGGACAAGGTCAATCCCGACATCAAGGAAGCGCGCGACACCTACAAGGACTCGCTGGTCTTCCAGGGCCTGGAGTGGAACATCCCGGGCGCCGAGCACGCCACCGTCTTCGTCCACCCCGGCCGCAACGAGGTGGAGGTGCTGAAGAAGTTCGAGAACGACTACGACGGCAGCCTGCACTCGGACACCTCCGCCACCGTCAACGAGGCACTGGCGGTCTCCGGTCTGCGCTTCCTCGCCGACCAGGTGCACCGCCGCAAGGTCGACGACATCCTGATGCTCGCCAACCACCCGGCGCGCAACGGCATCGACTCGCCCCACGAGATCCGCGGCTGGCGCGACGCCACCTCGGCCGACCATCCGATCGCCATCGGCATGGAGGGCGCTCCGGGCCACCAGGCCGCCAGCCTGCCCAGCCCCGGTGGCAGCGGACGTGGCCGCGGCTACTACGAGAACGCCCCCGGCGCCAACTCCTTCCCCGGCTATCCCGCCGAGAGCTACCGCACCTGGGGCGGGTTCGACTGGATGACCGCGACCGTCGGCGGCCTCTGGGACAGCCTGCTGGCCGAGGGCAAGCCCTGGTGGATCACGGCGAACTCCGACTCGCACAGTGTCTACGCCGAGCCCTCCGTCCATGGGCCCGACACCAACTTCACCCGCGACGGCCGGCACGCCGACCCGGTGTACGGCAAGGGGCTCGACCTCACCCAGGGCGACTTCTGGCCGGGCCACTACAGCCGTACGCATGTCGGCGCCGAGCGCTTCTCGTACGCCGCCGTCATGGACGCCATGCGGGCCGGCCGGATCTGGGTCGACCACGGCGGCCTGATCAGCGGTCTCGACGCACGGCTGAAGGGCGGCGGACGCTGGGCGACGCTCGGCGGCGCGCTGCATGTCAAGCGCGGTACGGAGGTCGAGCTGAGCATCGACATCGCGCTGGCCAACGGTGCGAACTGGGCGCAGTTCATCCCGACGCTGGCCCGCGTCGATGTCATCCAGGGCCAGGTCACCGGCACGGTCCGGGACAAGGACACCTTCGCCGCGCCGACCGCCAAGGTCGCCAAGTCCTTCGAGGTCAACAAGTCGAAGGGCACCGTCAAGCTGACGTACCGGCTCGGCCGGGTCTCCGGGCCCCTGTACGTCCGGCTGCGCGGTACCGACGGTAACCGCAGCTCCGTCGGCCTGGGCGGCGCCAAGGTCGACCCCGTGGGTCCCGCCGTCGACGTGATCGGTGACGCCGACCCGTGGAAGGACCTGTGGTTCTACTCGAACCCGATCTGGGTGCTGCCCTCCTGACCATCCGGTCCGGCGTCCGGGCCGGACGGGAACATCCGGGGTCGTCCGCCCGTTGAACACACTGAGGGTGTGGATGGAACTGAGTCCCCGGGCCCCATATGAGAATCGCCCATGGGGAAGATCGTTCGGCTGAAGCCCCATGGAGCCTGCCGCCGCGAGGCGACCGCCATCCGCACTCTCCCTCATCGGCCCCGACCGGCGTCCCCCCGTCCGGTCGGGGTCTCTTCATGTGCCGACCCGGGCTCCGGGACAGAGCTGTTGCGATTCCGGAACAGCGTCGCCGCACGGTACGCGAGGCGCGCCGTAGGATTTCTTACTGTGCGTTTCACAGTTTTGGGGCCGGTCAGAGCATGGCGCCAGGGCACCGAGCTGGATCTGGGTCCTCCCAAACGGCGGGCCCTGCTCGCCCTGCTGCTGACGCAGCCGGGACGGCCCGTGGCGATGCATGAAATCGTCGATGTGCTGTGGGGCCAGGATCCACCGGGCAGCGCGGTCAATGTGGTGCACCGACATGTGGGCGCGCTCCGCCGGCTGCTGGAGCCCGATCTGCCGGCCGGCGCGGCCTCCCGAACCGTGGTGCGCGGCTCCGGCGGTTACCGGCTGGACGTCGAGGCGGACGCCGTCGATCTGCTGCGTTTCCGCGCCACACGCGAGGCGGGCCGCCGGGCCGCCCGCGACGGGCAGCCGGCCCGGGCCACGGAGCTGCTCGTCGAGGCGATGAACCTGTGGCGCGGACCGACGGCCGCCGGGATCGCACCGCAGGTACGGGCGCATCCCGTCTTCGAGGCCGTCGACCGTGAGCATCTCTCCATCGTCAAAGAGGCCGCCGAGACGGCGCTGGAGGCCGGGTCCGGACTCACCGACCGGGTGCTGATCACGCTCAGGCAGGCCGCCGCACACCACCCCCTGGACGAGGTGCTCCAGGCGAGACTGATCGTGGTGCTCGCGGCGACCGGTCATCAGGCGGAGGCGCTCACCGTCTACCAGTCGGTACGCTCCCGGCTCGCCGACGAGCTGGGCCTGGATCCCGGTCCCGAGCTGCGTGAAGCGCAGCGGCAGGTGCTCAGTGGGGCCGGGGATCACAGCGGACCTCGCGCCGCCACCGAGGACTCCGGCCTCGACGTGCCGGACGGCGGTGACCTTCCGGCCACCGGGAGCGCCGCGGCACCGGCCGTCTCCGGGCCGGGCGCCGAGCAGCCGTACGCGCCGAGGGAGCGCCCTGCCCAGTTGCCCGCCGATCTCTCGGCCTTCACCGGCCGGCGTGCCGAGCTGGCCGGAGTCCAGGCGCTGCTGCCGGACGGGGACGAGCCGGCCGCCGTGGTGATCAGCGCGATCGGCGGTATGGCCGGAATCGGCAAGACCGCACTCGCCGTGCACTGGGCCCACGAGGTGGCCCATCGCTTCCCCGACGGTCAGCTCTATGTCAATCTGCGCGGCTTCGACCCCACCGGACCGGTCATGACACCGGCCGAGGCGATCCGTGGCTTCCTCGACGCCTTCGGGGTGCCGGCGTCCCGTATCCCCACCGGTCTCGACGCTCAGGCGGCGCTCTACCGCAGCCTGCTGGCCGGGCGGCGCGTGCTCGTCCTGCTGGACAACGCCCGCGACACCGAACAAGTGCGTCCCCTGCTGCCCGGAGCCGCCGGCTGTCTGGCCATCGTCACCAGCCGCAACCAGCTCCACGGGCTGATCGCCGCCGAAGGAGCCCGCCCTCTCGTGCTCGATCTGCTCACCGTGCCCGAGGCGAGAGAATTCCTGACGCGCCGGCTCGGCCCCGGCCGGGTGGCCACCGAATCACGCGCCGTCGACCAGATCATCGATCTGTGCGGACGCCTGCCGCTCGCGCTGGCCGTCGTGAGCGCCCGTGCCGCCGTCCATCCGTCGTTCCCGCTCTCCTCCATCGCCGCGGAGCTGCGCGCGAGCCACGGCAGCCTCGACGCCTTCGCCGGAGGCGAGCCCGTCACCGACGCCCGCAGCGTCTTCTCCTGGTCGTACCGCACTCTCAGTTCCGCCGCGGCACGGCTGTTCCGCCTGCTCGCGCTGCATCCGGGACCCGATTGCTCGACCACCGCCACGGCGAGCCTGGCCGGTCTGCGCGTCCCCGAGGTGCGGCCGCTGCTGAGCGAACTGGTCCGCGCGCACCTGCTCACCGAGCACGCTCCCGGCCGGTTCGTCTCCCATGAGCTGCTGCGCGCGTACGCGGCCGAACTGACCCTGGGCCATGATCCCGAGGACGCCCGCGAAGACGCCCGCCGGCGGTTGTTCGACCACTATCTGCACAGCGCGCACACCGCCGACGCCCGGCTCGCTCCGTACCGGGAGCGCCCGGCGCTGACCGCGCCGTCTCCGGGCGCGAATCCGCGGCGGTTCTCCAGCCGGGAGGACGCGGCGGACTGGCTGACCTCGGAACGTGCCGTACTCCTGGCGGCCGTCGCGCAGGACGCCAGAAGCGGCACCGGGACGCACTGCTGGAAGCTGGCCGCGACCCTGGAGCTCTTCCTGGACCGGCACGGACGCCGGCAGGACCAACTGGCCATCCAGAGCCTGGCGCTGACGGCGGCTCAGGCGCTGGGTGATGTGCCGGGGCAGGCTCACGCGCATCGCGCGCTGGGTTTTGTGAGCGGACGGCTGCAGCGTCACGACGACGCCCGTGAGCATCTGCTGCGAGCGCTGGAGCTGTTCGCCGAGATCGGCGACCCGGTCGGTCAGGGCCGGGTCCACCGCTATCTCGCGTTCCAGTGCAACACGATGGACCGCCATGCCGAGGCGCTCGACCACTACCGGCAGGCGTCGCGGTTCTACCGGACGGCCGGCCACCGCAGCGGCCAGGCCGGCATCTTCAATGAGGTGGGCTGGACACACATCCTGCTCGGCGCGTACGAGGAGGCCCTGGTCCAGTGCCGGCAGGCCCTCGCCCTGGGCCAGGAGATCGGCGACAGCAACGGCACGGCGGCCGCCTGGGACAGCCTGGGCTACGCCCACCATCATCTCGGCAGCCACCAGCAGGCCCTGTCCTGCTACGGGCACGCACTGGACCTCTACCGAGAGGTCAGCGACCGTTATCTGGAAGCCGACACACTCGTGCACATCGGCGACACCCATGAGGCTCTCGGCGCCGACCGCCGCGCCGCCTCCGCCTGGCAGCAGGCGCTGGACATCCTCGACGGCTTCGGCCATCCCGACGCGGAGCCGCTCCGTGAGAAGCTCGGACGCCTCGACAGCGCCACGCGCCGGGCGGCGCCGAACCTGCTGTTCTGACGCCGCGGCCGGTCTCCCGAAGCCGCCGTCTTCCGAGTGAACGCCGAAGACGCGTCGTGCCGTGTATAGGGCGAGGCTCCGCTCCGTAGAGCGGAAGCACGGCACACGCGAGGAATGTGATGAAGAAGATCTCTCGGAACGTCCTTCTCATGGGGGCCGCCGCCACGATGCTGCTGAGCGTCACGGCGTGCGGGCAGGACTCGACCGAGCCCGGCGCGGCGAAGGTGAAGCAGCCGGCCGTGTCGGTCCTGCCGGAGACCTCCGCGGCTCCGTCCGCCGCCGGCGCCGGTCAGCTCGCGGTCCGGGTGGACAGCGAGCTGAAGTCCGTGGTGACCGACGGCGGAGGCAGCACGCTGTACGTCTTCGACAAGGACGCGGCCACGCCGGGCGAGTCGGCCTGTGACGGCGACTGCGCCACCACCTGGTCACCGGTCGCGGCGGACGCGACGGTGTCGGCCGGGCTCAACCAGGACCTGCTCGGCTCGGTCACCCGCTCCGACGGTTCCCAGCAGCTCTCGCTCGCGGGCAAGCCGCTCTACCGCTACGCCAAGGACACCAAGCCCGGCGACACCAACGGCCAGGGTGTGGGCGGTGTCTGGTACGCGGCGGCGCCCGACGGCGGGAAGGCCGGCGTGGCACGGCCCGCGCTCGGTGTGCTCGACAGCCCCGAGCTCGGCAAGATCCTCACGGACAAGGACGGCAAGACGCTCTATCTCTTCACCAAGGACCAGCCCTGGCCCATGAAGACGGCGTGCGACGCGGCCTGTCTGGAGAAGTGGACGCCCAGCGCGCCCGTCACGGCGGAGCAGGCCAAGGCGGCGGGGCTCGACCCCAAGGCGCTCTTCACCTTCACCACGCCGGACGGCACGAAGCAGGAGTCCTTCAACTGCTGGCCCGCGTACACCTTCAACGGTGACGAGCAGCCCGGCCAGACCAACGGCCAGGGTGTCGGCGGCGTGTGGTTCGCCGTCAAGCAGGACATCAGCGTCGACCGCGGCAAGACCGTCCCGGCGGCCAAGGGATAACGGACGGCCGGTCCCCGCGCCGAGGAGGCGCCACCGGACCGGGAGGGACAAGGCTCCGGGCCCGCCGGGACGTACCGGTCCCGGCGGGCCTCCGCATGTCCTCATGTCCTCGTCGGGCTCTCCGCGCCACGGCCGCCGCCACGGCCACCGGCAGGACGTGCCGCTTCAGTGCCGCCGGGGCACAGAATTCCGGCACTGTTTCGGCACTGGGGTCTCCCTAGGCTCTGCCACACGTCGCTCCCACCGGAGTCGCGTCCACGGCACGGCGGTGTATGTCGCCGTGCCCGTCGTCCGCCCGGGGAACCTCACCGCGGCGGGAGACACGTCCCTCAACGCGCGCCGCGGTACCCCGAGCCTCATGCGACGGCAGTGGCTCGCGGAGCGCCGCCGGCACGATTTCCCTCAGGAACCACAGGACATGAAGACAATCGCGGCACCCACGGCCTCGCCGACCGCCGCTCAGGACCATCTCCTCCACCGTCTGGTGGCGGACCACGGCAAGGCGCTGCTCGCCTACGCGGAGAAGCTGCTGAGCGATCGCCATCTCGCGGAGGACATCGTCCAGGAGACCCTCATCCGTGCCTGGCGCCATACCGACCGGCTCTACAGCACCGAGGGCTCGGTGCGCGGCTGGCTGCTCACGGTCGCCCGCAATCTGGTGATCGACCGCCTCCGCAGCGCGCCCAGCCGTTACGAGACGGTGGGCGCCGAGGGCCAGGACATGGCGCAGCGCGATCATGTGGACGCCGTTCTCGCCTCCGTCGACGCGACCGGTCTGCTGCGGCTGTTGTCCTTCGAACACCGCGAGGTGCTGGTGCACACGTATCTCTGCGGCCGTACCGTGCAGGAGACGGCCGGGATCCTGGGCATACCGGCGGGCACGGTCAAGTCCCGGCAGCATTACGCGCTGAGCAATCTGCGTCTGCGCGTCCTCACCGGTGTCCGAGGAGACTGAGACCGTCTCCTCGGACAACCGGGCCGTACGGCCGGACCGCCGGGTCAGGCGGGCACCGTCAGCGTCACTCCGAGTACCGGGATCTCGACCGTTCCCTCGGAGCCGGTGCGCCAGCGCCAGTGCGCCCCGCCGACCTCGCCGCAGACCAGACCGGTCCAGCCCGCGCCGCCGGGTCCGCACAGCGCGAAGAGTTCCGCGGCCTCCCGTTCGCCCGGCACACCGGACAGGACGACCAGGCCCTTGACCGGGCGGCGGGACGCGGCGGCGCGGACGGTGCCGGGCCGCGGCGCCGTCCCGGGCGACGGCAACCGGCCTCCTTCAGCAGGGGGCAGTTCGCTCAGTGCCCGTGGTACGGGAATCGGAGGCGCACCGTCCGTACCGCGCAGTACCGTCACCGGGACGTCCGGCCTGCTGCGCGCGATCTCCGCCAGCAGGCTCCGCACCACGTCACGGGCGACTCCGGGATCACCGGTGACGCTGAGGATCCCGTCCAGCCCGGTGAGGTCGACAAAGACCGGCTCGCCGTCGCCGTCGGTGCCCACCCGCACCAGGCACCCGGACACCGCCGGCGTCCGGGACACGGTTCCTTCCTCGGCGCCGCGGGTCAGCCAGGCGGTGGCCGGCGCGGGACGCCGCCAGCGGGTGCTGTCCAACCGCTGCCAGGGTGCGGCGGCGCTGTCCGAGGCGGCCAGCCATGCCGTCACTCCGGCGTCGTCCACACGCAGGGCGTGCACGGCGGTTTCGTTCCGGCCACCACCGGCCGCGAACTCCTCCAGCGCGCCGTAGGCCCGGCGGACCGAGTCCGCGTCACCGGCGAAGCGGGACGCGACCGAGCGGCGGTGCTGGAGCCTGCGCCGGCGCCGCGCCGGTTCGCCCAGTGCGCGAAACGCGCGGGCGAGCGCCTTGAACGCGCGGCGCAGCCGACGTCTGGCCACGATTCCCGCCGTGACCAGCGCCAGCACCAGCGCGCCCAGCGCGGCCAGTACGGCGGGCAGCGGAATCTCGAAGGTGCTGGAATCCGTTCGCGGGCTTTCCGCGGCGCCGCCGGGCGGAGGCGAGGCGTTCTGATTCCCGCTCTCCCGGGCCAGTTGGACATCGGGGCCGTCCGCGTCCTGAGGAAGCCGCAGGATCCAGCCGGGCCGCAGCGCGTCGGTCTGGTTGTTCAGTGCGGCGCCGTCCGGCTGCGCGAGCCCCCGGTTGAGAGCGAAGACCTCGCCGGCTCTCGCCGGATCGCCAAGTGTGCTCGTGGCGACGGACTCCAGTGTGTCGGCAACACCGCCGGTCTGGTCCGGCGACTTCACCACGTACACCTTGATGAGGTCGTCGCCGTCGGCGGCCGTGGCGGGCCCGGCCGCTCCGAGGGCCGCGCAGAGAGCCAGCAGCACGGCCGCGATGACGGCCCGCAGAGGCGTAGGTCCGCCCCGCCCGGGAGTGATGGCCTGCTGGCGACGCGTGGCGCGGGCGCCGTTCCTCATGTTCTTCCCACCCATGTCTCTCCGGGTTCTGGTGTCCCGGTCCATGTCACCCAGTACACGGCGACGCCGGGGAAAAGGTTCGAAGGACCGGCGCCGGGTCCGTCCGGAAGCGATCTGAACCCAAGAGGAGGGACATCCCGTGTACAGACCGGCAAGCATTCAAACCTGTTCGGGGGACGCAAGTGGCGCGACGGCACACGTCAGGCTTCGACATACTCGGCATGTCTCAGGACCCCACTCCGGGTGATCCCGAGGAGATCCGACGTCTGGAGTCCCGCTACCGCGAGATCGGTGACAAGGCCAGGACCGCCGCCCGGATCCTGGGCCAGGGCGGCGCGGTGGAGACCGGCCGCGGCGACGCGATGGACGCGCTGCGCAAACAGCTCAGCGACCTCCCGGACAAGCTGAAGAAGACCGAGGACTCCTTCACCACCGCGGCCGACGCCTACAACACCTATGTCACGCGGCTGACCGAGGCGCAGAGCATGATCGACCAGGCCATGGACCAGGCGATCCCGGTGGCGGACGAGGCGGGCCGTACGGTGAGTGAGCTGCCGCCCGACGCGACCGACGACCAGAAGAGCGCGGCGAAGCAGCAGCAGGACGGCATCTCGGCCGCGCAGGAGAAGCTGAGCTCGGCCAGGCGGCTGGCGGAGGACGCCAGAAGTCTGCGGGAATCGGCGTCCCGGGCCGCCGGGGACACTCTGGACGACGCGGCGGGCCAGGCGATTCCCGAGCGGAACATCTTTCAGAAGATCGCGGACTTCTTCAAGGACTTCCCTTTCATCCAGATCATCCTGGCCGCGCTGGTCGCCATCACCGCCGTGTTCTTCCCGGTGGTCGGCGCCCTCCTCGGAGGTGCGCTCTTCATCTTCAACCAAGTCGTGGCCGGTCAAACCGGCAATCTGAAACTCGGCGACCTCCTCATCGGCATCGTCGCGCTGATCCCCGGCGGCTCGCTGCTCAAGGCGGGCGGCGCGCTGGTCACCAAGGTCGCCCCGGGTCTGTTCAAGGCGGGCAGCGGCTTCGTCAAGAATGTCAGCGGGACCATCGCCAAGGTGAGTGACACCTTCGGCAAGACCAGGGTCGGCGGAGCGATCCTGAACACCCAGCCCGGCAAGATCGGGACCGAGGTGGTCGGGAAGTTCGTCACCGGCACGGCCGAAGAGGCCGCCGTCAAGGCCCTCAACAAGGAACAGCTCACGCCCGGGAACATCCTGGCCGGTGCCGCCGCCGGCGCCCTGGCCGGCGGGGCGATCAAGGGAGTTGACGCGTTCCGCAAGCGCGGAACCGCCGGCGGCGCGGATGCCGCCGGGGCCGGAAACGCACCTGCCTCGGCCGCGCCTGTCGCCACGCCCACACCGAAGCCCACGCCCACGCCCGCGGGCGCGAGCACCGCTCCCTCCATCGGGCAGCGGATCGGCGACCGCTTCCGGGCGGCGAAGGATCCGGCCCTGGAACAGCTCGGTGAACTGACGCCGGAGGCGGCGGCCGCCGCCGCCAAGATCGGCGTGGCGGTCTCGGAGGGATCGTCGTTCGGTGACGCGCTGAACCAGGAAGGCGCCAACCTCATTCCGAAGGCCGCGGGGTCCGTCGGCAAGACGGGACTGGGCGACCGTATCGACAACTTCATCCCCACCAAGACCTCGACGCCCGGCGCGGCCCCGCCGGTGACGCCGGTCGTCCCGGCCCGGCCGGATTCAGCCGCGCCGCCCGCCGCCTCGCCGCCCACTCCCGCGCCGCTCAGTCCCGTACGTCCCGAACCTCAGGACGTACCGCTGCCGCCGTCGCCGACGACACCCACCGCGCCCAACTCGCCCGCCACTTCCGCCTCTCCCGACGCGAACACCGCGCCGAGCTCTCCGACGACGCAGACACCGTCCGCCTCGCCCGCGCAGAACCCGGCACCGAGCCCGCCGGCGAGCCCCACCTCCGGTGACAGTGGTTCCACCTCCGCCCCGTCGTCTCCGGTGTCCGGCAACCCGCCCGCGGCGCAAGGCCCTTCGTCGCCGGCGAGTCCGTCGGCCGGCCCCGCGTCGGACGACGGCTTCGTGACCGCCCCGTCCTCTCCCGTACCGGAGAGGCCCCAGTCCCCGGCCCGGCCCGCCACCGATGCCGCCGGCCAGGACACACCACTCCCGCCCTCGTCCTGAGCGCGCGGGCCCATAAACCTCCGCCTCACCGGGGCGGATCGCACAAATAACACGCTAGGAGCACCAACATGCCCAACTTCGCAGTCAATTCGGACGAGACGGCCTCCACCTCCGCTTCGCTGCTCAATGACTTCGCCTCGCTGCAGGACAAGCTCACCGAAGTACGCGGGAAGATCACCAACCTGCTCGCCCAGGGCTACAGCACCCCCGCCGCGCAGCAGAAGTTCCAGCCCTTCTTCGACGAGTTCGCCAAGGGCTTCGACCAGGTGAACCAGGGCCTCCAGGGCATCGGCCAGTACGTGAAGGCCGTCGGTGACGCCTTCTCGCAGACCGACGAGCAGCTCGGTTCCAACCTCTCGTAACACCCGCCGCCCTCCGGGGCGGTCCGTCCCGTCCACCTACTCACGCATGAGGACATCGATAGCCGTGCGTTTGAACGTCAGCGTTCGCGACCCGCAGGACGAGGGGGTGTCCACCACCGTCGTCGTCGACACCGAACCCTCCGCTCAGGCGGGCCGGTTCGCGGCGGAACTGGCACGCGCCGTCGATCACGCCGGTACCGCGGGAGCGTGGGACACCGACCCCACTCTCTATATCGGCTCCGACCCCGTCGACCCGGAGGTCACACTCCAGGTCGCGGGCGTGCGGGACGGCATGGACCTCGGGCTCGGCACTCCCGTCCCACGGGAGCCCGAGCCCGAGGGCCGGACCGAGCTGAGGGTGGTCTCCGGCACCGGCGCGGGGACGGTCTTCCGTCTGCTGCCCGGCGACTACGACATCGGCAGCGCGGAGACCAGCCGGATCCGGCTGGCGCCCGGAGCGCCGTCCTTCGCGGCCCGGGTACGCGTCAGACTCGACGGCACCGCCGAGGTGACCGCCGCCGAACACGCTCTCCTCGACGGCAAGGCCGCGGCCGGTACGGTCGCCTGGCTGGAGGGCAGTCAGCTCGCCGTCGGTGACCTGCTGCTGGAGCTGACCTCGCGGAAGTCCGCGAAGGCCCCGCTGACACCGGCGGCGGACGGTCTCGGTCTGGAGTTCAACCGGCCGCCACGCTTCCTGCCGGCCCGGAGCAACGCCCGCTTCCGGCTGCCGAGCGCTCCGGTCAAGCCGGACAAGCGGCCCATCCCGCTGCTGCCGATCCTGCTGCTGCCGGCGGGCAGTGCCGTGATCGCCATCTTTGTGACGGGCCGCTGGACCTTTGTCTTCATCGCCCTGCTCTCTCCCATCGCCGCGCTGGTCACCCAGTTCGGCGGCCGCAAGCAGGCCATGCTGAAGTACCAGGAGCAGGCCGAGAAGCACGAGGAGACACTGACCCGGCTGCGCGCCGACATTGACGCCGCCGTACTGGAGGAACAGCACAATCTGCGGCTGGCCCATCCCGATCCCGCCTCTCTCCTCCAGATGGCCGCGCAGCCCTCGGAGCGGCTGTGGGAACGCCGCTGGCGCGACCCGGACTTCCTCGATGTGCGGGTCGGCACGGCCGATGTCCCGTCGTCGCTGACCGTCGAGGATCCCGCTCTCGACGAGCACCGGCGTTCCACCACACCGTGGCTGAACCAGGTGCCGGTGTCCGTCCCGATGCGCCGGGCGGGCGTCGCCGGGATCGCGGGCCGGGGCGCGGGACGGCTGGCCGGCTGGATGGCGGCGCAGGCCGCCTCCCTGCACAGCCCGGCCGATCTGCGGATCGTCGTCCTCGCGGGACCGGACGGTGAGCGCGACTGGTCGTGGACCCGCTGGCTGCCGCACTGCCGGCCCGACAACGAGGACGCGTACGCGCTGGTGGGCAGTACGGCCGACTCGCTGGCCCGCCGGATCGGTGAGCTGGGACAGCTCGTCGCCTCGCGCGTCGCGGCCGGTCCCGAGCAGACTCGCGGCGGCGTCACCGGCCTCCCGGACATCCTGGTCGTGCTGGAGCAGGCGCGTCGCGCGCGGTCACTGCCCGGTGTGGTCGCGCTGCTGCGCGACGGCCCCTCGGTGGGCGTCTACACCATCTGTCTGGACCGCGAGGAGCGGCTGCTGCCCGAGGAGTGCGGCGCGGTCGTCGTCCTGGACGCGGGCCGGCAGGGCGGCTCGCGCGTCCGTACCGGAGTGGGCGCTCCGCTGGACGACGTACGGACCGACTCACCGGAGCCGGACTGGTACGAGCGGCTCGCCCGGGCACTGGCTCCGCTGCGCGGTGTCGGTGATTCCGACGAGAGCGTCCTGCCCGGCGCCGTACGGCTGCTGGATCTGCTGAACATCGAGCCACCGACGGCGGAGGCGGTCGTCGCCGGCTGGGCGCTGTCCGGCCGCAGCACCCGCGCCGTCCTCGGCACCGGCTACGACGGCGACTTCTCCGTCGACCTGGTGCGCGACGGGCCGCACGCGCTGATCGCGGGCACGACGGGGTCCGGGAAGTCGGAGCTGCTCTAGACGCTGGTCGCCACTCTCGCGGTGGTGAACCGGCCGGACGAGATGACCTTCGTCCTCGTCGACTACAAGGGCGGCAGCGCCTTCGCCGAGTGCGCGGACCTTCCGCACACCGTCGGTCTGGTCACCGACCTCGACACGCATCTCGTGGAGCGCGCCCTGGTGTCGCTCGGCGCCGAACTGCGCCGCCGCGAGACGCTGCTCGCGAAGGCGAGTGCCAAGGACATCGAGGACTATCTCGACAAGCGCGCACGCGGCGGCGACGTCCTGCCACCGCTGCCGCGACTCCTGCTGGTCATCGACGAGTTCGCGTCGATGGCGCGCGAACTGCCCGACTTCATCTCCGGCTTGGTCAACATCGCCCAGCGGGGCCGGTCGCTCGGCATCCATCTGGTGCTCGCCACCCAGCGGCCGAGCGGCGCCGTCACCTCCGACATCCGCGCCAACACCAATCTGCGGATCGCGCTGCGCACCACGGACACCAGCGAGAGCCGCGACATCATCGACGCGACCGAGGCCGGCGAGATCTCACCCGCCAATCCCGGACGCGCCTACGCGCGGCTCGGCCCTTCGGCGCTGCTTCCGTTCCAGGCGGGCCGGGTCGGCGGGCGCAGGCCCGGCGGCTCCGTCGCCGTCGACGCGGAGGTGCCGGTACGGGCCCATGCGGTGACCTGGCAGGAGCTGGGCGGGCCCGTCCTCGGCGGCGGTGCCCGTGGCGGCCGCGGCCCCGGTCCCACGACGGAGGCGATCACAGACCTCGCCGTCCTCACGGCGGCGGTCGCCCAGGCGGCTCGGCTCGCCGAGGTGCCCAGGCAGCCGAGTCCATGGCTGCCCGCGCTGCCGGACGTCCTCGAATGGACCCGGCCCGACGGTCCCAAGCCGTTCGCGGACCGGGGCGCGGAGCTGCCCGCCGTGGAGTACGGGATCGTCGACCTGCCCGCCCAGCAGAGCCGTACGGCGCTGTCGTTCGACCTCGACCGCGCCGGTCATCTGCACATCATCGGCTCGCCGCGCAGCGGACGCTCGCAGGCACTGCGCACCCTGGCCGCGGCGCTCGCCCAGGCCCACGGCGCCGAGGATGTGCATCTGTACGGCATCGACTGCGGCAACGGCGCGCTCAACGCGCTGACGTCGCTGCCGCACTGCGGCGCGGTGGTCGACCGGAACCAGACGGAGCGGCTGGGCCGGCTGCTGGACCGGCTCTCGGCGGAGCTGACGTCCCGTCAGGCCGTACTGGGCGCGCGCGGCACGGCCGACCTGGCCGAGCTGCGCGGGATGACACCGGCCGGTGAGCGGCTCCCGCACATCGTCCTGATGGTCGACCGGTTCGAGGTCTTCGAGCGGGAGTACGCGAGCTTCGACAACGGCAGCTATCTGGAGCGGATGATCCGGCTGCTGCGGGACGGCGCGGGCGTGGGCATCCATCTCGTCCTGGCCGGCGACCGGGTGCTGGGCAACAGCCGCTTCGGCGGGACCACCGAGGACAAGATCGTCCTGCGGCTCAACGACCGTGCGGACTACGGCTCCATCGGCATTCCGACCCGGTCGGCTCCCACCGATCCCGTGCCCGGACGCGGTCTGCGGACCCAGGATCTGAGCGAGGCGCAGATCGCGGTCCTCGGCGCCGATCTGTCCGGTACGGCGCAGGCGCAGATCCTGGTCGACCTGGGCCGGGAACTGACCGTACGGGAGGCGGACGTGCCGCCGTCGCGGCGGGCGATACGTCTCGATGTGCTGCCCGACCGGATCTCCTACCAGGAGGCCGTCGCACTGCGTACGGCGGCCGGCCCGATGCGTCCGCTGCTGGCGATCGGCGGGGACAGCCTGTCCGCGCTCGGTCCCGACCTGGCGGATGTGCCGACGTTCGTCGTCGCCGGTCCGCCGCGTACCGGCCGTAGTACGGCGCTGCTCACCGCGGCCCGTTCACTGCTGGACTCCGGAGCCGGGCTGATCGTGCTGGCGCCGCGTCGTTCGCCGCTGCGCGAGCTGGCGGGGCTGCCCGGTGTGGCCGCGGTGATCACCGATGCCGAGGTGTCGACGGAGGCGTTCCGTGCGGTGCTGAGCGATGTCCCGGAGGACAACGCGGTGATCCTCGTGGACGACGCGGAGCTGTTCATGGGCGCGGAGATCGATCCCGATCTCGCGCTGCTCGCACGGGGCGGCGCCGGCAACGGCTGGGGGCTGGTCGTCGCGGGCAACGCGGAATCGCTCTCACTGAGTCTGGCCGGCTGGATGGGCCAGGTGAAGCGGAACCGCAGCGGAATGCTGCTCTCGCCGCAGAGCCTCAGCGACGGCGATGTCATCGGTATCAGGCTGAGCCGCGGTCTGATCGGCCAGGCGCCACAGCCCGGACGCGGCCTGCTGCATCTGGGAGACGGCTCGCTTCTCTCCGTACAGGTACCGGCGACGGAGTCCGCCGTATGACGGGCTGACGCGCGGCACGGAAGGCGGGCCGGTGTCCCGGGACACCGGCCCGTCCACCGCTGTCAGAGGCCGAGCACCTCGCCGTCGGCGGACAGGAAGCGGAATGTGCCGCAGATCGCGTCGAACAGCTCGTACGCCTCGTCCTTGAGCGGAAGGTTGGGGCTGGCGCAGGTCACCACCAGGTAGTCCCGTGTCGTACCGGGGACGGGCATCATCGTGTGCATGGTGAGCAGCTTGACCGACACGTCGGCGGTGAGCGGTGTCTCCTCGGTGCCGGTGATCCGGGCGACTCGGCCGACCTCCGGGACGATCACGGAGGAGATGACGCGGTCGGCGGGCGCCCTGCCGTTCGCCGCGGACACTCCGAGCTGTGCCGAGAGGACCGGCAGGGTCATCTCCTGGCCCTCCGGTGTGCTGACCGCGAAGACCATGGCGTAGGCCATGAACAGACCGTCGTCGTAGAGGGCGGCGGTGCCGGAGGCGAACAGCGCGCCGTGGTCGCGCGCCGCCCTGCTGATCTCGCGGCCCTGCCGGAACATGTCGTTGATCGTCGCCCGTTCCCGGGCGTTGTCCGTCTGCGCCAGGGCCGCCGCGCGGGCCTCGGCCAGCGCCGCGCCGCTCAGCTCGATGTCGGTCCAGGAGTCCGGGACGTTCAGCAGGAAACGCTCGGCCGTCTTCATCAGGCCTCCAGATTGGACACGGCGTCGTTGTCCGTCTTGTTGAAGCTGTCCATGATGTTGTCGATGGCTTCCTCGATCCCGGACGCCTGCTTCTTGAGCTGGGTCCGGCCGTCGCCCCACTTCTTCTCGAAATGGCTCGCCGCGCCCTCCAGCGGATAGTCCAGCGCCCGGCCGAAATCGATCTTGGCATTGCCGATGTCGATGTTGTCGAGGACGAATCCGAGGGATTGCCTCACCTCGTCCATCTCGCTGCCGGGTATGAAAATGTCAGCCATCAGAGTCCTCGTACGGTGCCGTTGTCATAGGTCCTGCCCCACGGGGAACACGGAACCGGCGGGCCTGGAGTTCACCGCGGGCCCGGCGCGGAGACGGGCTGAACCCTTTCGCCGCGCACTTCGTGTAGAGCGTGTGACTTCTGACAGCAACAGCACCGCACGCGGGCCCGTCACCCGGGCCGCGCTCACCGTCCTTCTTCTCTGCGGCCTGGCCGGTGCCACCGCGTGCGGTAAGACGATCTCCGTCACCGACGCGTCCGACGCGCCTCCCGCCGCCGCGTCCGCCGCCACACAGCCGCCCGCCGCGCAGCCGCCCGCCGGCCAGTCCGGACAGCCGACCAGCAACTCGGCCCTCCAGGTCGTCGACAGCACGGCCGCGCAGAACGGGCTGACGGGCACCGGCGGTACGGTGGTCGGCGCCGCCGTGCAGGAGGCGCCGCCGAAGTGGGTGCAGCTCTCGGCGGTCCAGTCCCCGCGACTGGGCACACATCTGATCAATGTGAATCAGGCGACGCTGTACCGCTTCGACAAGGACACCGCGCAGCCGTCGCAGTCCAACTGCGCCGACGACTGCGCCACCACCTGGCCGCCGGTGACCATCGTGGAAGGCGGCAATGTCTACCTCGCGGGTGTCGACCCGAAGCGGATCGGCGCGATCCGGCGCCAGGACGGCCAGGCGCAGGTGACCGTGGGCGGCTGGCCCGTCTACCGGTTCTCCGGCGATGTGAAGCCCGGTGACACCAACGGCCAGGGCGTCGGCGGCACCTGGTTCGCCGTGGGGCCGACCGGCGAGAAGTCGGCGCCGTAACCCGTCCGGAGGGAGTCGCGGCCGGACGGCCGGTGTGCGGCGTCCTGCCCCGCACCGGCCGTCCGGCCGCGTTCGATCCCCGCCCGGCTCAGCCCATGCTCAGCCAGGCGCAGCCGTCCACCGGCAGCAGCACACCGCCGTCCGTGTGCTCCAGTGGCGCGCTGCTCAGCAGGACGGTCGCGCCGTCGGGCAGCGGGAGCGGCGCCTCGCCCGCGTTGACCAGACAGCAAAATCCGCCGGGCCGCTCGAAGCACAGTGTGCCCGGTCCGGTCTCCACCCAGGAGAGCGTCTCCGGAAGGCCGGTCAGTCGCTCCCGGCGCAGGGCCAGGGCCTCGCGATAGAGGGTGAGGAACGATCCGGGATCGGTCTCCTGCGCCTCGGCCGTCAGCCCGGCCCAGTCGTCGGGCTGCGGCAGCCAGGGGCCCTCCGCCGCGCCGTCCGGCGAGAAGCCGAACGAGCGGCCGCTCCGCCACGGGAGCGGGATACGGCAGCCGTCCCGGCCCCGGTCCACTCCGCCGGAGCGTACGAACGTCGGGTCCTGGAGGAGATGGTCCGGAAGGTCCTGTACTTCGGGCAGGCCGAGTTCGTCGCCCTGGTACACGTACACCCCGCCGGGCAGTGCCATCGTCAGCATCGCCGCCGCCCGCGCCCGGCGGCGGCCCAGAGCGCGGTCGCTCGGGTCGGCGAGACGCTTGTCCCCCATGTCGAAGGACGTGTCCTCGCGGCCGTAGCGGGTGACATGCCGGATGGTGTCGTGGTTGGAGAGCACCCAGGTGGGCGGCGCGCCGACCGGGCCGTGTGCGGCGAGCGTCGAGTCGATGACGCCGCGCAGCGCGGTGGCGTCCCACGGGCAGCACAGGAAGTCGAAGTTGAAGGCCGAGTGCAGCTCGTCGGGGCGCAGATAGCGGGCGAACTGTTCGGCCGTGGGCAGCCAGACCTCGCCGACGAAGACGCGGTCACCGTCGTAGCCGTCGAGGATCTTGCGCCAGCTTCGGTAGATGTCGTGGACGTCGTCGCGGTCCTGGTAAGGCAGATCGGTGTGGTCGGGATGCCGGCCGACATCGGGCAGACCCGGCTTCTTGGCGAGGCCGTGGGCGACGTCGATACGGAAGCCGTCGACGCCCCGGCGCAGCCAGAAGTGCAGGATGTCCTCGAACTCCGCCCGGACTTCGGCGTGTTCCCAGTTGAGGTCGGGCTGCTGAGGAGCGAACATGTGCAGATACCAGGGTCCCGGTGTGCCGTCCGCCTCGGTGACCCGGGTCCAGGCGCTGCCGCCGAAGTACGACTGCCAGTCGTTCGGCGGCTCGTTCCCGTCCTGGCCGCGGCCGGGAAGGAACCAGAAGCGCTCGCGGGCGCTCGATCCGGGCCCGGCGGCCAGTGCTTCCTGGAACCAGACGTGCTGGTCGGAGCAGTGGTTCGGGACCAGGTCGACCAGGACCCGCAGTCCGTGGTCATGTGCCTCCGCGATCAGCCGTTCCGCCTCCGCGAGTGTGCCGAAGAGCGGGTCGATGTCGCGGTAGTCGGCGACGTCGTAGCCGCCGTCGGCCATCGGAGAGGTGTTCCAGGGGGTGAACCACAGGGCGTCGACGCCCAGTTCCCGCAGATAGGGCAGCCGGTCGCGGACGCCGGCCAGGTCGCCTGTGCCGTCGCCGTTGCCGTCCGCGAAGCTGCGTACGTAGATCTGGTAGATCGCGGCATGCCGCCACCAGTGGGTCACAGGAGCTCCTTGCTCGATGAGGTGGTGCGGGCCCGTCCGTGCGGGCCCGCACCGAGGCGTGCGTGGGTGTGGCGGGCGGCGAGGCGCCTACCAGCCGCTGTTGCCCGCGCCGCGTGTGATGGTGAAACCGCCGGTGCTGCTGAGACCGCCGGAGGCCGCGCCGGTGACCGTGACACCGGAGAAGGTGCCGGATCCGGCGGAGATGACCTCGATGCCGTAGGCACCGGTGTTCTGGATCTTGATGTTCTTCAGCGTCAGATCGCTGATCGTCTTCTGGTACGAGAGCAGGACGCCGCTGTAGGTGCTGTCGACGATGTCGATGTCCTGGACCAGGACCGGGGCGGTGATGTCGGAGGAGTCGGCGTAGATCCACAGCGCGCCGAACCTACTCTGCCAGTTGGGCTCGAACCCGCCGGTGCGCTGGAGTGTGTTGCGCTGGACGGAGGTGGTGCCACTGAACGGGACAGGCGCGAAGCGGCTGCTGATCGCGATACCGGCGGAGCCGGTGACGGTGTCAGCGAGGACATTGTCCTCGACGCGGTTGGCGTTGCCGCCGTACACGCCGACGGTGTTGGCGAGCAGCGGTGCCTGGACGGTGTTGAAGCGGAAGGCGCTGTTGGAGACCGCCTGTCCCTCGGAGAACATCGCCAGTCCGTCGTCGCCGGTGTTGCGGATGCTGGAGTTCCACAGCTCGGTGTCGGCGGTGCCCTTGTGGAGGTTGACGCCGTCGGCGAAGGTGTCGCGGATGCGCAGGCCGGTCGCGTACAGGCCGTTGGTGGGCGAGTCGATCCAGAGGCCCACCTTGGTGTGCTCGATCCAGATGTTCTGGAACGTCGAGCCGTTGCCGAAGTCGCCCTCGACGGCCGCGTCGAAGTTGGCGTCGTCCCGGTAGGTGACATCGCCCGCGATGGTCAGGTCCTGGACGGTGCTGGTGCCGCCCCGGCCGAAGAGGCCGCCCTTGCCGTTGCTGCCGCGCAGGACCGTGGACCACTCGCCGGCGCCGCGCAGGGCGATCCCGGTGAGGTTGACATGGCCGGAGATGTTGTAGGTGCCGGCGGGCAGCCACAGCCCCTTGCCCTGGGACTTCACCGTGGAGACGGCGGTGTTGAGGGCCGCCGTGTCGTCGCCGCCGTCGTTCGCGGTGACGCCGAGCGTGGTGGCGGAGACAAAGCCGGAGGACGGCATGGCCCGGGCGTCCGGCGCGGTCTCGGTCTCGACGAGGTCGAGGGTGTACGAGGCGGCGCTGTCGCCCGCGTCCTTCTGGAACTTCAGTACGGTCCCGGCCGGGAAGCTGCCGACGAGCGCGCGCGTCTCGTCGAAGAAGTGGTGGCCCGAGCCCTGCGAGGAGTCGTTGTTGTACGGGTAGGCGCCGTACACCCAGGAGTACGTGGAGGTCAGGTCGAGGTCACGCACATGCGTGGCGCCGGCGTAGACGCTGAGCGTGGTGGCGGGAGTGTTGTCGGGCACCGAGTAGCGCAGGGTCAGCGCGTTGGCCGGCTTGGTCAGGGTGAACTGGACGTACTCACCGGTCCGGTCGAGTACGACGGCCTCGCGGCCCGACGCCTCGGAGGGCACGGTCAGATAGGTGCGGTCCGGACCGATGGTGGAGGCGTTGGTGGTGCCGCTCTCCGCTTCGTAGGTGGTGTACGGGACGGTGGCGCCGCGCGAGCTGTTGGCGGACGAGCCGGTGACCGTCACACCGTCGAGCTGCAGGTCGCCGTTGTCACCGGGCTCGGTGCGCAGGGTCAGTGTGTTGAGCTGGGCGCGCAGCGGCGCGTCGGTGGAGGCGGTGGTCCAGGCGCCGGCGGTGCCGGGCAGCGAGAGCCGGCGGACCTTGCTGCCGTTGGCGGTGAGGCTGATGGTGGCGGCGCCGCTGTCGGGGGTGCGGTAGCGCACGACGACCGGATAGGTCGCGGCGGACGGCGCGTTGACGGCGAGCACGGAGCGGGCTCCGACGGCGGTGAAGCCGGTGAGATAGCCGCTGCCCGCGTAACCGGCGGCACTGGTCGCGACGGAGGGGCCGCCGGAGAAGTAGCCGTCCTCGGCCTGGTGGCTGAGGGTGGGCGGCGGCTCGGTGGGGCCGCCGGTGGGTGTGGCGGGCGTGATGTTGTCGAGGTTGATGTTGCCGCTGTCTGAGGTGGTGAAGGTCAGAGCGACGGTGTTGGCGCCCTTCGCGTAGCTGAGCGGCTCGTCACGGGTGGTCCAGGTGTCCCAGTTCGCGGTGGCCGGGAGGCTGATCTGACGGACCTTGGCTCCGTTGGCGTACAGGCTGAGCGTCATGGTGGCGGTGGTGCCGTTCGCGTACCGGATCCTGACCGATCCGTCGCCGTCCGCCTCGGACCGCACGGTGAACGTCGTGGAGGCGCGGCCCTTGTTGCCGTCGGTGTAGCCGCCGACGAAGCCGGTGCCGGTGTAGCCGGGATGTTCGGTGGAGGTGGCGGCGCCGCCGGAGAGTGCGGCCGACTCGGCTTCGAGGGTGGAGTCGGCGGCGTGGGCGGACGGTGCCAGCGGGCCGTACAGCAGGGCGCACAGGAGCGCCAGGAGCAGGGCCGGTATCAGCCGTGCGGCGGGCCGCCGGGAGTTCTGTTGTGGCCGTGTTCGTGTGGTGGGTGCGGGTGACACGTCAGTGTGTCCTTCCGTGAGAGCACCGTTGCCGGGCACGGGTGCCGGTGCGGGGAGCACCGCGACGGTCCGGCGTCGCGGAGTACGGGATGTGCGGTGAGGGCGCGGGAGACACGGATGGCGCGGCGCCGGTCAGCCTTTGAGGCTGCCGGCGGTGAGGCCCGCGATGATGCTGCGCTGGAAGATCAGGAAGAGGACGAGCAGCGGGATGCTCGCCATGACCATGCCGGCGAGAAGCTGGTTGGCGGGCATGTCGAGGGAGAGCCGGTTGAGCGCCACGGTGATGGGCTGCCTCGCCGGGTCGGGCAGTACGAGCATCGGCCAGAGGAAGTCCTTCCACACTCCGACGACCGCGAAGATGGAGACCACGGCGAGCACCGGGCGGGAGAGGGGCAGTACGACGGAGACGAGGACCCGCAGTGTCCCGGCTCCGTCGATGCTCGCGGAGTCGAGCAGTTCGGTGGGGATCTGGTCGAAGAACCGCTTCAGGATGAAGATGTTGAAGGCGTTGGCGCAGGCCGGAAGCCACACCGCCCAGGGTGTGTTGATCAGGTTGAGATGGATCAGCGGGACGTCGACGACGGTGAGATAGGTCGGCACCAGCAGCGCGGAGACCGGCAGCATGAGGGTGGCGAGCATCATGCCGAGGACCACATTGCCGAGTGCGGGACGCAGTCTGGAGAGCGCGTAGGCGGCGGCGACATCCACCACGAGCTGGAACAGCCAGGCGCCGGCCGCGAGGAAGAAGGTGTTGAGGAAGTACTGGCCGAGTCCGACGTTGGTCCATGCCTCGGTGTAGCTCTCCGGCTGCCAGGTGCGCGGCAGCAGGCCCGGGTTCGGATCGGCCAGTTCGGCGGAGGACTTCAGCGCGCCGGTCGCCATCCAGTAGAGAGGGAAGACGAAGGCGAGGGTGAATCCCGTCAGTGTGACGGTGAGGACGAAGCGGTGGATGAGTCTGCCGGTGCGGCGGTCCATCTCGGTGGGTGCTATCAGCGTGCGTACGGCGGCGGTCTCGGCGGCCATGGCGGATCTTCCTCTCGGCTCTGCGGTGGCGGGTCCGGGTCTCAGCCCTTGGTCCGGGTCTCAGCCCTTGGTCCGGGTCTCAGCCCTTGGTCCGGGTCAGGCGCAGATAGACGCCCGCGAAGAGACCCAGCACCACGAAGAGCAGCGTGCTCATGGCGCTGGCCAGGCCGAAGTCGTTGTAGACGAACGCGTAGCGGTAGAGCAGCAGCAGTACGGTGACGGTGGCGTCGTCGGGGCCGCCGCCGGTGAGCACGAACGGCTCGACGAACACCTGCATCGTGCCGATGATCTGGAGCAGCAGCGTGATCATCAGAATGAAGCGCGTCTGCGGGACGGTGACATGCCACAGGCGCCGGCGAATCGACGCGCCGTCGAGTTCGGCTGCCTCGTACAGCTCGCCGGGGATGCCGCCGAGCGCGGCGAGATAGATCAGTGTGGTGGTGCCCATGTTGGCCCAGGTCGAGACGAGGACCAGGGACACCATGGCCAGGTTCTCCGACTCCAGCCACTGCTGGGCGGGAAGGTGGAAGATGTCCAGCACACTGTTGAAGAGGCCCGGTCCGGGATCGTAGAACCAGCGCCACAGCAGCATGGTGACGATCGGCGGCAGCATCACCGGCAGATAGACCGTCATCCGCAGATACGCCTTGCCGTGCCGCAGTTCATTGAGGACGACGGCGGTGGCGAAGGGCGCGGCGAACCCGAAGACCAGCGCGAGCAGTGTGAACCAGCCGGTGTTGCGCCAGGCGGTGAGGAACAGCGGGTCGTCGAAGAGCCGCCGGAAGTTCTCCAGGCCCACCCACTGGGCGGGCTCGGCGAAGGTGACCTGCTGGAAGCCGAGGAGCACGCCGCGCACGATGGGATACCAGGAGAACAGCGCGAAGCAGACGATACCGGCGGCCAGGAAGGAATACGCGGCCAGGTTCTCGCGGACACGGCGCCGCCGGCGGCCGGGCGTCGCCTTCTTGGCAAGGCGGTTGGCCTCAGGAGTCTTCCGCGTGAGCGTGGTGCTCTCCGGGTCCGCGCGGGCGGACGCGGCGCGGGCTGAGGTGAGCGGGTGGGCCGTCATGGTGAACTCGATTCGTGCGGTGCCGGTGCGGGCGTCCGGTGGAAAGGGCCGGCGGGCGGGGCTGTGCTCCGCCGGCCCCCCGGCCGGGTCGGTCAGCTCACCTGACCGTGGCGAGGATGGCGTCGGCCTTCTTCTCGGCGTCCGCGAGAAGCTGGTCCAGGTCCGCGTCCTTCTTCGTCAGCACGGACTGCATGACCCCGTCCAGCACGGTGTAGAGCTGCTGGGCGTTGGGCGGCTCGACCTTCACCGCGACGTCGGGGCTCCGGTCGACGAACGGCTGGTAGTTCCGCTGCGGCACATTGGCGTACGTGGCGTGGATGGCGTCGTTCTTCGCCTGGGCCTCGCCGGCGAAGAGGTTCGGTTGCGGCAGTCCGATCGGGACGCCCAGCTTGGAGAACTTCTTGACGTTCTCCTCCTCGCGGTCCGGGTTGAGGTACTTCCACTGGATCCACTGGAGACCGGCCTTGATCTTCTCGGGCGATGCCTTCGGGTTGAACATGAAGCCGTCGCCGCCGCCGAGGGTCGCCGTCCCGGGCAGCGCGGCCAGGCCGTACTCGTCGTACTCGCGCTCGAACTGCTTGACCACGGTCGGAATGTTGTCCGGGCCCGCCATGTACATCCCAAGCTTGCCCGCGCCCATCATCTTCTGGACGTCGCCGATCTCCAGGAGCTGGCGGGTGCCCATGCTGTTGTCGGTCCAGCGCATGTCGTGCAGCGCCTGGAGCGCGTCGCGTCCGGCGTCGCTGTTGAACGCCGCCTTCCAGCGGCCGTCCTTCTTGGCCGCGACCTCGCCGCCCATGGAGTAGATCCACGAGGTGAGGTGCCAGCCGCCCTGGTTGTTCTTGCTGTAGTCGGCGTAGCCGACGGTGCCGTCACCGAGGCCGCTGATCTTCTTGGCGGCCGTGCGCACCTCGTCCCAGGTGGCCGGCGGCTGGTCCGGATCGAGCCCGGCCTTCTTGAACAGGTCGCGGTTGTAGAGCAGTCCCAGCGAGTAGTTGCCGGTCGGCAGGCCGTAGATCCTGCCGTCGGCGCCCTTGAAGACGTCCTGCAACGCGGGCCGGACGTCCTGGAGGTACGGCACGTCCTTCAGGTACGGCGTGATGTCGGCGGCCTGGTGACGCTGGATCAGACCGGCCGGGTCGGTGAAGTAGACGTAATACACGTCCTCAAGCTGGCCGCCTGCCAGCTTCGCCGCGAAGGTCTTCGGATCCATCTGGCCCTCGCGGGCGTCGATCCTGATCTTCGGATGGCTCGCCTCGAACTCCTTGACGAGTTCCTCGAAGTCCTCGCGGTCCACCGGCTGGGTCTTGGCGGGCATGCCGTTGACGCTGATGGTCACCACACCGTCCTTGCCCGCGCCCGAGGTCGCCGCCGGACCGCCGCAGGCGGCGAGACCGAGGGACAGCGAGGTGGCCACGGCCAGGCTCAGTGCTTGACGTCTTGTTATGCCATCCATGGGGATCCCATGCCTTCCTGACAACGACAGCAGACGCCTGTCCCAGGTGCGGGCAGTGTGGGTCTGCAAAGGATTTGCGTGACTTGCAGCGGCCTGGCCCCTGCTACGTCTCAACGGCGCTGACAGTAAAAGCGCGAGCCGCAAGAAGTCAATGAGTATGCGCAAGAACTTAATCAGCGACGCTTGCCTCTGTGACACTCCGTCACCATGGCCCGCGCACGGACCCCGGCCCGCAGCCGCGCCGGGACAACGAGAAGGGGCCCGGCGCACGGCCGGGCCCCTCACTCGCGGCGGACGCCGCCCAACGTCCTCTCAGTTGCCCGCCGTTCGGGCCGGCGGCGCCGTTGAGCTGCGCACAATCAGCTCGGTGTCGAACATCATCGACTCACCCACCGTCGCGTGCCCCTTCATCTGGGAGGCCAGCGAGGCGACCGCGGCGGCCGCCATCGCCTGGACCGGCTGGCGGGCCGTGGTCAGCGGCGGGTCCGTCGCCACCATGTACAGGGAGTCGTCGAATCCCACGACGGAGAGATCCTCCGGCACCCGCAGCCCCTGCCGCCGCGCCGCCCGGATCGCGCCAAGAGCCAGCGCGTCACTTGCGCAGACCACCGCGGTGACGCCCTCGGCCAGAAGCCGCGACAGCGCCGTCGCGCCGCCTTCCATCGAGAACAGTCCATGGGCCACACGCTTGCGCCAGTCACCCTCGACGCCGCCTCTGCTGCCGTAAAACGCCTGGTAGCCGGCTAGTTTGCGAGCCGAGGGGACATGGCCGACCGGGCCCAGGATCATACCGATCCGCTCATGTCCGAGCGCCGCCAGATGTCCCAGCACCTGCTGGGACGAGGCCGCGTCGTCGATGGAGACCTGGGCCACGCCCAGATTCTCGTCCGCCGCGTTGAGCAGCACGATGGGCACCTGGCGCTCGCGCAGGGCCCGGCCCTGTTCCGGCCCCGCGTCGGCGTAACTGGCACCGACGAAGATGATCCCGCCGATGTTCTGTTTGAGAATCATGTCGATGTAGTGCGCCTCCGACACCCCGTCGGCCGTACGGGTGCAGAGCACCGGAATGAGACCGCGCTTGTTCAGCAGCCCGGCCAGCGCCTCCGTGAACGCGGGGAAGATTGGATTCTGCAGGTCAGGCACCACAAGCCCGACCAGTGCGGCCCGCTCTCGCCGCAGGGTGCGAGGCCGTTCGAAGCCGCAGACATCCATGGCGGTCAGCACCGCGTCGCGGGTCGCCGGCGCCACATCCGTCGCGCCGTTGAGCACCCGTCGCGCCGTGGTCTCGCTGACACCGGCGAACTCGGCCACCTGAGAGAGTCTTTTCTTCACTCCATCAACCTACCAAGCCACTACGCAAAAAATGAAGATCGGTCGCGCAAATCACTGACATTCATCGGTGGTTACTTGGTGCACGCGGACCGCTGCCCGGCCGAGGCGGACTGCTGAGAGAGTCTTGCCGGACAGGACGCGCGGAACGAGAGACGGCGGCGGCACCGACGATGACAGCGGAAGAAGAGACGGAACGGCCCGGCGGCTTCGAGGCGGCCACCGGCGACGGCCCCGCGACGGCCACGGCTCCCGGTACGCGAGCGGCCGAAGTCCGGGTCGCGTTCGACGGATTGCTGCAGATCCGGCGGCTGACAAACACCGGCCCCGGCGATCCGGCGGCCGTACCGGCGGAGTGGGAACGCCGGCGGCCGGTGCGGGCCGTCGCACTCGCACTGGAGGCGGCCGGTCTGACGGCGTCGGCCGTGGACGGCTCCGGCCGCCGGCTGGCGACCGGGTACCGGGTGAGCCCCGGTGAGCGGCCCGGCGCCGTACGGGTGGAGTGGCTCGGCCCGCCCGGCGGCGGCGCCGCACAGGAGGAGGAACGCGCACTGACCGAGTGCGCCGCCGCGCTGGAGCGCCTGGGCTGGGAGGCACTCCTGTACCGGGGGCCGCGGCGACGGCGGTTCCTGGAGGCCGAACCGGCGTCCTGAGCCGACGGGCTTCCGAGGCGAGCGCGAGCCTGTTGACGCTGATGACGAAGTCCCGGCACAGGAGTCGGACAGGGCCTGAGGGCTCTCGCGATCATGCGGGTCGCGAGACCTGGTATATTGTCGGTCGCTGTTCAGGCCTTCTCGTACGGAGTCATCTCCACCGGGGAGGTTTTTTCATGCCCGGCGCCGGCCGGCCCCGGAGCGGGTGGACCCGCTGTCGAGGTGCCGGCCTCGGCCGGCGGCCCGGGCGAGCAGCGCCCTTCATCCGCCTTTCCCAAGAAGGAGATTCATGCCAGACGTATGCCTACGCCTCGCGAAGGCCGAGCGTCCTGTCGCTCTCGCCTCCATGCGTGGTCTGACGAGGACGTGTCGCTGATCATGACCTCACAGAGGAACGCCGCATCGGTCGCGGGCATCTGGAAGCTCGGTGACCTGACCGTCAACCGCATCGGGTTCGGCGCGATGCGCCTGACGGGCAATGCCCCCTTTGACCTGCGAGGTGTGCCGAGCGACCGCGAGCGGTCAATCAGCGTGCTCCGGCGGGCGGTCGAGCTCGGTGTCAACCACATCGACACCGCCGCGTTCTACTTCTCGGCGAAGCGCTCCGCCAATGAGCTGATCAACCGAGCACTGGCGCCGTACCCGGAAGACCTGGTCATCACCACCAAGGTCTGGCCGGGCCGCGACTCCTCGGGGAAGTGGTGGTGGGCGGCGCCGGAGCAGTTGCGCGGCCAGGTCGAGGAGAACCTCCGCCAGCTAGGTCGTGATCACCTGGACATCGTGAATCTGCGCATACCGCCAAGTCGCACAACCGGCTCGATCGCCGAGCACTTCGCGGCGTTGGCCGGGCTGCGTGACGCCGGACTCATACGACATCTCGGTATATCCAATGCCACACCCGGGCATCTGGCCGAGGCGCGGGCCATCGCGCCGGTCGTCTGCGTGCAGAACCCCTACAGCGTCGGCGCGCCGCGCGAGGAGCAGGAATTCCTGCGGGCCTGCGGCGAGCTCGGCGTCGCCTTCGTACCGTTCTTCGCGATCGCCGGTGCCGGACGCGAGGCAGGCGCGAGCGCCGGTGACAGCGAAGCGGTGCTCGCCGTCGCCCGCGCGCATGGTGTGTCGGCCGCACAGGTTCGCCTGGCATGGACGCTGCGGCAGGGGCCGCACGTGCTGGCCATTCCGGGTACCGGCGATCCGGACCATCTCGTGGAGAACGTCGCCGCCGGAGCGATACGGCTCTCGGAGGACGAAATAGCGCACCTCCAGTCCTCGCACGAGGGCGGCGAGTAGGCGGCCGCCGACCGTGACCCGTGGTGACGCCCGACGTCGCCGGCCATCACGTGCCCCACCGGGACGCGGCCGCGCGGGACGGTGGTGACCAGGTGAATCGAGCAGCGGTACTGTCCGGCATCCACGCGGTCGTGCCGGCCTTGACACAGTCAACGACGCGCACCGGCCGGCCGGTCAGCTCCGCGACGAGTCCCGGAGAAACGCGGCGAGGTGTCCGGCGGTCGGGCCCGGAGCCTCCTCCGGCACATAGTGACCGCTCGGCATCGCGTAACCCCGCACGTCGTCGGCGTACTCACGCCAGACGGCCGGTACGTCGTAGTGCCGCCCGACAAAGCCGCGCTCGCCCCACAGCGCCAGCACCGGACAGGTGATCCGGCGGCCCGCGGCGGCGTCCTCGTCGTCATGCACCAGGTCGATACCGGCGGCGGCCCGGTAGTCCTCGCAAGAGGCGTGGATCGCGGCCGGATCGGAGAAGCAGCGGACGTACTCGTCCTGCGCCGCGGACGTGAACGAGGCGCCGCCGTAGTGACGGGCGACCATCCTGGCGCGGACCCAGAATTCCGGGTCCGCGCCGATGAGATGTTCCGGGATGCCGTTCTCCGCCGCCAGGAAGAACCAGTGGTAATAGCCGCGCCCGAAGTCGGCGTCGATGTGACGGAAGACGTGGCGTGTCGGCACGATGTCGAGGACCGCGAGAGCCGTGACGGCCTCCGGGTGGTCCAGGGCGAGCCGGTGCGCGACCCGGCCGCCCCGGTCGTGGCCGGCGACGGCGAAGCGGTCGAAGCCCAGCTCGCCCATCACCCGCAGTTGGTCGCGTGCCATGGCCCGTTTGGCGTACGTGGCGTGGTCAGGGTCCGAGGGCGGTTTGTCGCTGTCGCCGTAGCCGCGCAGATCGGTGAGGACCACCGTGTAGGTGTCGGCCAGCAGCGGCGCCACCTGGTGCCAGACCAGATGCGTCTGCGGATAGCCGTGCAGCAGCAGGACCGGCGGCCCCTCGCCGGCGACGCGGGTGTGGATCCGGACGCCGTCGGCGTCCACGGTCCGACGGGTGAACCGGGAGGGCAGAAGATCGCTCATGGAACGATCACAGCATCCCGCGGCCGGAACCGCTCAGGAACGGCTGGCGGACAACGCCTCCGGCCGGGACGGCCCGTCCCGGGCACCTCGTGTCGTGCGGGTGCCCGGGACGGTCCGCGTCAGGGATAGCTGACGAGATTGGCCACGTTCGTGGCCGAGTTCGACGGGCCTCCCCTGTCGTTGATGACATGCCGGATGGTTCCGGTGCCGCCGAGTGACACCGACACCATGTTGCGGAAGCGGACATTGGGATGGTTGGGCACTTCGAACGCGTGCTCGGCGGTCACGCTGTTGTTGACGTTGAAGAAGCAGTAGCTGCCGAGCCCGAACGCCTGATGGCTGGTCACGGAGTCGGCCACCTTGTAGGCGGCGTATCCCTGCGTCGCGCCGTTCATCCAGGCCGCCTGGTTCGGCGGGTCGTACGGCATCTCGTTCTGGTAGAAATACGTCTTGCCGCCGTTGGCGTTCCAGATCGTCTGATGTTTCTGGTAGTGCTCGACGAACAGGCCGTACATGGTGACATCCGCACCGTTCACGACCAGTCCGGTGTCAGCCGTGTTGGAGGTCCAGCCGACGCCGCTGCCGTGGTCGGCCCGCCAGAGCCACATGTGATCGCCGATGACATCGCGGCTGTTGACGACCAGGCTGGTGGTCGCCTTGCCGACGCCCGCGCCGCCGATGCGGAAGAACACGTCGTGCAGCGAGGTCGGGTTGGCCGCGTGGCTCGTGTTCGAGCCGTCGGCGCCCACCTCCATCAGACGCTGGGAGTTGACCGTGCCCGCGTCGATGAGCAGGCCCGCCACCTTCACTCCGTCGACATCGGCGACCGAGACCGCCGTGACGCCGTTGTCCGGGATGAGTGTGGCGAGGCCGAGCCCGAGGACGACGGTGTCGGCACGGGTGATCTTCAGGGTCTGGTTGAGGTGGTAGACGCCGGGAGTGACGAGCAGGTTCTTGCCCTGCGCGAGTGCGGCGTTCATGTCCGCGGCCGTCGCACCGGGCTTGACGATGAAGAACTGGTCGAGCGGGAGGGACGTGCCCGCCGGAGCACCGCCCGACCAGGTCGTTCCCTGGGAATTGGCGCGCAGCGCCGGGACGAACACCTTGTACGCGCCCGCCGCGTCGACGTACAGGAAGGGCTTCTCCCGCACCTGCGGAGTCTGGTCGACCGTGGTGTACGGCGGGTTGGGGAAGCTGTTCGGGGGCGCGTTCCGCGCGCCGACGAACACCATGTTCCAGTTGGAGCCGTTCCAGCTTCCCCATTCGGTGTTGCGGGACAGCCACTGCTGCTGCGAGCCGGACCTGACCTGGCCGTCGATCTTGGTGTCGGCCATGAAGCCGCCACTGGCCCAGCCGCCGTCGTCCAGCGCGAGATCGCCGCGGACATGCATACGGCGGTACGGAGCGGCCTGGGAGACCGCCCACCGGTCGGTGCCCGTGGTGGGAGTCACCGAGAGGTTCTCGGCGCTGCGCCAGAAGTTCTGCGTGGCGTTCTGCGGCGGGAACCAGTCGGCCTCGACATGGACGGCGCCACGGATGTTGACATCGTCCGGAGACAGTCCCAGTCCGGCGACCTGCGTGTAGAAGCCGACATTCACATTGGCGTCGTAGGTGCCGGGCCGGAACAGGAAGGCCGCTCGCTGCGTGCCGAACTGGTTGGTCTCCTGCTGGCGGAAGGTGGCGTCCACCCGGCTCTGGATCGAGGCGGCCGACATCGACGGATCGAAGACGACGACATTGGGACCGAGATCCGGTGTACCGGCGGGCGGTGCCGGATCGGCGGCCGCCACCCGGAAGGACTGGGCCGCGGATCCGTTGCAGGTGTACTGCTGGAGCTGGACGCTGTCGGCGGTCGACGCGCTCGGCACATCGAGGCACTTGCCGCTGTTGCGGTTGACGAAGTGGTACGCGCCGTCGGTCTCGGCCACCGGCAGCCACTGCTGGTTGACGCCGTCGCTGTACGTCCAGAGCTGGACCGCGGCGGCATCGGCGGTCGATACGTCCTTCACGTCCCACACCTGGCCCTCGGCGTTGCGGTTACCGGCCCGCACATGGCCGCCGCTGGTGGCGGTGAGGCTCCAGTTCTGGGCGAGGCTGCCGTTGCAGGCGTACTGCTGCACCGCGGTGCCGTTGCCGGTCGCCGCGGCGCGGGCGTCGACGCACTTTCCGCTGCCCTTGTTGGTGACGGTGACCCATCCGGTGGGCAGGGCCGCCGCGGCCGTCGTACCCGCCGTGCCCGCCGCGGCCTCCTGCTGCGGCAGGGCGACCAGCGAGGCGCAGAGCGCCAGCACGAGCAGCAGCAGTGTGCGTACCGACGGATTGTGGTGGCGGCGAGGTGTTCCGCCGCCGTACGAGAGTGTGTTCACGGGTCTCTCCTCGCCCGGTCAGCCGGCGTACTGGGCGAAGGTGCGGGTGAAGTCCCACGCCTGCTGGCTCACGCCGGAGCAGGTGTCGTCGTTCGGATAGGCGCCGGAGCACGGCCGGTCGCGGTTGGCGGACCAGAAGGTCAGCCGGGCCAGATGGTGCTGCTGGGCGTAGGCGAGGATCGTGCGGAAGTCCGCGACGGTCACCGTCTCCTGGACATCGGTGATGCCGTTCATGGACGAGATGCCCATGGTCCGGTACGCCGTGTCGTCGCTGTATCCGTACGCGTTCTTGACCGCGTTCTTGAGGCCCTCGGCCGCGCGGACGGTGAGCGTGCCCATGTTCTGGCCGGCGCCGCCGAAGTCGAAGGGCATGATCGTCCAGCTGTCGACGGCCAGCCCGGAGGAGGCCGCGCGGTTGATCAGCCCCGTGTCGGGACCGTTCGTGCTGGTGCCGATCGTGATGATGACCTTGATGCCCGGGTTGTTCGCCTTGACGGTCTTGAGCGCGTCCACGGTCCGCTGCTGCACCGTCGGGCTGTCGTACGCGGCGGCTTCCAGGTCGATGTCGATCGCCTTGAGGCCGTACGCGTTGATGACCTTCTGGTACGCCGCCGCCAGTTCACCGGCGCTGGAGCAGGAGCTCTCCAGCTTGTTGCCGCTGTAGCCGCCGAAGGACGGGATGATGTCGCCGCCGTTGGCGCGGACGGTGTTGACCGTCTGCTGGTCCACACCGCCGACGAGCGGCCGGCCGCCG
The DNA here is from genome assembly GCF_033795305.1 of Streptomyces sp. AK02-01A. Taxonomy (NCBI): domain Bacteria; kingdom Bacillati; phylum Actinomycetota; class Actinomycetes; order Kitasatosporales; family Streptomycetaceae; genus Streptomyces; species Streptomyces sp. AK02-01A. Next base: position 2,058 of record NZ_JARBAE010000041.1, on the reverse strand, counting down.
TCCCACTGCGGGTTGCAGTAGCCGTTGCTGAGCACGAACGCCAGCGTGAACCACTTGACGCCGGTGGCGTTCATGACCGTGGTCGGATTGGGTGTGTTGCCCCAGCCGTTGTAGAGATACGGCGCGACGGCCATGGAGCCGCTCGGCGCGGGCGGGTTGCCGCCGCCGCCCGTGGGCGCGGTCCACTTCTGGTTGGCCGCGCCGGTGCAGGTCCAGATCTGCAGCCGGGTGCCGTTGGCGGAGGTGTTGCCCGTGACGTCCAGGCACTTGTCGGCCTGAGCGTTGACGATGTCACGGGCCGCCGAGACGCTCCAGCGCTGGTTGGCGGAGCCCACGCAGTCCCAGAGCTGGAGCTGTGCGCCGTTGGCGGTGCTGTTGTCCTTCACGTCGAGACACTTGCCGAGCGCCCGGATGGAGCCGTCGGAACGGACGTCCCACTGCTGGGCGGCGGAGCCGTTGCAGTCGTAGAGCTGCACCGGTGTGCCGTTCGCCGAACTGGCCGCCGCCACATCCACACACTTGCCGCCCAGACCCGTGATCGAACCGACCGCGGCGACGGCCGCGGTGGCGGCGGTCGGCGTGGTGACGAGGGAGGCGCCGACCGCGAGGGGCAGCGCGGCCAGCAGGGCGAGGGATCTGAGGTGTTTCCAGGGCCTGCGCGCGGGGGTCATGCGCGGTTCACCGTCCACTTCTGGTTCGCGGTTCCCGTGCAGGTCCAGATCTGCAGCCGGGTGCCATTGGCGGAGCTGTTGCCGGTGGCGTCCAGGCACTTGTTCGCCTGGATGTTCACGATGTCCTGCGCGGCCGGCAGGGCCCAGCGCTGGTTGGGCCCGCCGGTGCAGTCCCACAACTGGAGCTGCGCGCCGTCCGCCGTGCTGTTGTCCTTCACGTCCAGGCACTTGCCGAGCGCGCGCAGCGAATCGTTGGCGCCGACGGTCCACTTCTGCGCGGCGGAGCCGTTGCAGTCGTAGAGCTGCACCGGTGTGCCGTTCGCCGAGCTGGCGGCGGCCACGTCGACGCACTTGCCGCCGAGGCCGGTGATGGCGCCACCGGTGCCGCCGCTGCCACTGTCACCGGTGGTGACGCGTACGTAGTCGACGACGAGCTGGCTCGGGAAGGGAGTGCCGCTGTTGGGGTCGCCGGGCCAGTAACCGCCCACGGCGAGGTTGAGGATCATGAAGAACGGCTTGTTGAACACCCAGCTTCGACCGCCCAGATCGGCGGGCGTACGGCGCTGGTAGACGTTGCCGTCGACCGACCAGGTGATGGAGTCGGGCGCCCAGTCGATCGCGAAGGTGTGGAACGCGTCGGCGAATGCCTGGCCGCCGGGCAGGGTGTAACCGGCGCCGATGCCGCCCGAGCCGGAGTAGCCGGGCCCGTGCAGGGTGCCGTGGACGGTGCCGGGCTCGAAGCCGACGTTCTCCATGATGTCGATCTCACCGTTGTTGGGCCAGCCGCCGCCCTCGGTGCCGAGCATCCAGAAGGCGGGCCACATGCCCTGGCCGCGCGGGACCTTCATCCGGGTCTCGACGCGTCCGTAGGTGGAGGTGAACTTGCCCGCGGTGTTCAGCCGTGCGGAGGTGTACTCGCACCGGCCGTACCAGCACTGGTAGTTGCCGGGGTTCTCCTTGCGCGCGGTGATGACCAGGTTGCCCTGGCCGTCGAGGGCCGCGTTCTGGTTGCCCGAGGTGTAGTACTGGCGCTCGTGGTTGTTGACGTTGTCACCGGTCTCCAACTGCCACTTGCCGCCGTCGACTCCCGCGCCGGCCGGACCGTTGAAGTCGTCGGAGAAGGTCACCGCGGCCGCCGCGGCGGCGGTGGCCGTACGCGGCTCGGGCGCGGCGGCCGCTCCCGCCGGAACCGCGGCCACCGCTCCGGCGGAACACAGAAGAGCGAGCGCGTACAGCGCCAGTCGGCGTCCCATGGGGATTCGCACAGGTCATCACATCACTTCAGGTGGGGGGCATGCGCATGACATTTCACGCCGACGAGGCGGAGTCTTTCGGGAAGGCCACCTCGGACGCTTATTTCAATACTTGATTTAAGGGAGGGCGGGAG